>NZ_JBTHHM010000004.1:0-70154 GCF_054353935.1 Mycoplasma sp. 246B | reverse complement strand
AATCTGATTTTGTCCTTATTTAAGAAATCTCTTTCTCTTAATAATGTTGAAACTAGACCTGTAACAACAGGAGATGCAAAACTTGTACCAAGTGTATCTAAATAATTTCACTCACCTTTACTATTTTTATGTCATCTTTTATATAAATATCCTGGAGCAACCACATTAGGTTTAGAAGTGGAAACATAACCATTTTGTAATAAATAATTAGAATATTCTGCTATTGATTCAGTAGGTTTTTGTGTGAATTCGTTAAAATCAAGTGCTCCTACTACTAAGTTATTAGGTGAAAGTGTATAACCGTTTAATCATTCGTTTTCTTTTTCTTTTTCATCATTTCCGTTTCCAGATGCAAATATGTTTACAACTCCATATTTTCTAGAAATATAATCTAAAAATAAATTATTTTCATCATATTTTGTTCATTCGTCATCATATTTCATACCATAACTATGATTTATAACTCTTACACCTTTTTCTTTAACCATTCATTCAATAGTTTTTTGTCATTCGGCATTTTTAGTAAATGATGAAAAGAAAAGTTTTGAATATCTATCATATCCTTTTTCACCTGCTGTAATATTAGAAACTTCGTTTGCATGGTGACTTTTCTCGATATTTTTAACTGTATCTTGAAATTCTATACCATATCTCTGGAAATTTTGTAATTTTAACAAATCGACACTTCCATTAACTTCTATAACACCAACATTTCCTTTTTTATTTCAATATCTGCTATTTTCTCTTTCTATTTGTTTTTTAAAGTTTACTATGTCTAAGTCTTTTGAATTATCTATTGTAATATCACGATTATAATAAACATCTGATTCTTCTTCTTTTTCATTATCTAAATTATCTGTATTAAATAATTGAATATTTTGTATTTCGTTTGGAAATACAATACCTTTATAAATTTCTTTTTTATCTATAATACTTTTGAGAAATTCTTTTCTTTGATTTTCGTTATCAAAATAGAATCAAACTATTGGCATCATTGAGCTTGCTTGATAACTTTTGAAATATAAATTTGATTTCTTAATGTTTTCTATGAATTCATCGTTTTTTTGGTCGGTTAAGTTTTCATCCATAACTGAATTGTTTGCTTCATAATTCAATAAAAGTTTTAATTCATAATTATTGTTTACAGGAACATTCCTCACTGAGTTAAAAAGTTGTCCGTTTTTATTTATACGAACTTCTAATTTATTATTTTGATATCCTAAATATCAAGGTTTTTCTTGATTTTTTAATACATTTGTAGTTGTTAATGTTGCTATACTAGCAACTGATGTAGTTAAAATACCACTAAATAAAAATATTTTTTTAATTTGCTTTTTCATATTACTCCTTTTATTTTTAGTAAGAAATAAATTTCTCTTTAATTTTTTACACTCTTATTATACATAAAAAAGGGAGAAATTTCAAAAAAAATTTTGTGAAAAACTTAGAAAATGTGCAAAATCTGTGAAAAAGAAGTTTCAATAATTGAGTATAAAAATTTTTGTGTAAATTAGTTTTTTAATTAATGGTTTATGTTTTAAATATTGTGATTTTTTATAAATTTAGAAATCCTACATTTCTTACCTGCATGTTAAAATTTGTTCGGTGTAGTAACCATAGAGTAATGGTTATTTTTGTTTGCTCTAACTCACTTGACTCAATTTATATATTTCACTAAATTCTTGCTTGAAACATTTTTGTAAATATTTCCCCAATTCTCTAATTTTGAATGGTAAATGTTTACATTTTGGATGTAATATTTAGTTTTTCAATTTGCTTTCATATTGTAATTTAAATTATCATTAAAAATCCTTGGTTTTCTTTGTATTACTTCAACGATAAACAGCTTACCGTCTATTTTGTTAACAAAATCACTATAAGCATTTTCACCATCTGTTAAAAATTGTATAGATTCTGTATTCGTAATTTTATATTTGAAAGCATTATAAAGTTTTTTTAACGGAAGATCTTCCAGCACCTAAGTATTGAATTGTGATATTTCTATTTCGATCAACTATTGTAGAAAGACAATGTTTTTCTCAACTAATGCCCCTTTGAAGTAAAATACATGGATTTCCCACTTTTTCCTGCTTTTCCTCAGATTCCAACATTGAAATTTTCTTTTCTTACATTATTAAAGTATATTTCATCTAATTCAGTTATTCCACTACTGATTCGTTTTCATATTACTTTGATTTTATAAAATCTAGTAATTTGTGTCTTCAAAGAAAAGGAGTTTTAAATTTATCCCACAAATTTCTGCAGTTGCAGAAGGGGGGATAATTTCTTTAAATGACAATCAAAAAACAGAGGATATTTTGCTCTGCGTGTTTTTCCTAAATGTTCAAAAACTGTTCCTGTGCAAAATCGCTAAGTTTTTTCTTGCAATCATAACCTCTATAATGCGGCATATTATTAGTTGCTCCGTGTTTATGAATATTAACAGAACCACAACTTGTGCAGAATTTAGGTTTTTCAAACTTAATATCCTTACTATTGTTTCACGAACTAATATAAGAAACAAACATATTTTTAACATTTTCTGGTAAATCAACAAAAAATTCATTCATTAGCTTTTGATTTAATTTCTTTCATTTCTTATTCAACTCTACTGTGATTTTTCATAATTTTTTAAAATTTAACACAGTTATAACAAATACCGTCTCAAATTGATTATTAAAATTTGTTTAACCAAGTGATGTGGTCAAAAATGTTAATAGTTATAGTTCAAAGTTATATAAATGCAGGAAACTAGTAATTTTTACTAGTTTCCTGCATTTATAAAGTTTATATGTATAAATTATATATCACTAGTTTTTAAAGATATTGTCTCATAAAAATATTGGTAAAGGTCTTTTATTTGATGATTACTTGGATTTTTAATAACAGTAATGGTTCTAGATTTATCAATATATTTTACATTCATTGTTATATGTACTTCATATGTGCTTTTTTTATCATCAAAATTTGCACCTAATTGCTCTAAATTAATAAATAAAAATTTTAAATTCGTTGCATCGTCTTTTTTGTAATCTGGAACTAAGTTATATTGTGATGTTGCTAAATTATTTTTACCAGCTTCATTCATTAACAAATTTTTAGTCTTAAAGAATTCATCAATATCTTCATTATTTAAATAAATCTTTTGAAACTCTTCTTTGTTCATTTGTTTTAGTTTTTCAGTTGTTAGAGTGTTAATGTCAAAATCAACTTTGTCTTTAAATGTTTGATAATATTTCTTAACATAATTTAAATTAAATTTATCTAAAAATAATCGATTAAGTTCTTCAACTGATTTAATAAATACATATTTATCTTTGAATAAGGGTTCAAACTTACCATTATTTTCTTTGTTATTTTCTCACATATAAGAAAAATAATTTTCTCCAATATTTTTAATAGAATTTTGCTTTTTATTGTATTCGATATATCAATCAAAATCCTTGAAATTTTTAATAAAATATTCCTTGTTATTTGCGGTGTTTCCACAACTAGCAACAATTAAAGGTGTTAATGCAGAAAAAAGAAAAACTCATTTTTTTATAAAATTCTTCATGCTATTTTTCCTGCACTGTATATGTTAAAGCTAAACTATCAGAGATTGAATTATCAAATAATACATCGGAATATTTTTTAACTTTTAATCGATAAATACCTGATTCAGGTGTTATATATTCAAGTATTTCATCATTAGAATTAATTGATGTAATACTTTTAACTACTTTTCAATTACCATCCCTATCTTTTTTTTCTAAATATAAATCATAATCAGAAAATAACTTATCTTGCTGTTTTTGATTTACTGTTATTAAATTAAGTCTTTCTTCATCTATATGTGTTTCAAGTCATTGTGCTTTTTCCTTTGATAATCTTGCTCCTTCAACTGAATTAGCTATAACACCACCTAAAAGTCCTAAAAACCATCATCAATTTACATTTGCATTGTAACTTGGTGAATTTTCAGGTGTCTCTAATAAACCAGCATTAAACAATCAAGAACTTGCTCCTTTAATTTTTTTACCTTTTGGAACATAAAAGGAACTAGTTCATAAAACAAAATCATTATCAGATTTTGAAACTTCTTTAGTTACTAAATTATCTGCCGCTTCAAGCATATTTTCAAAATCTATAATACCGGAACCATACTTTTGAGTATACCCATTCTCTTTGTAGTTAAGATTACTTACTTTTGGAGCTCTTGATGAAGCACCTATGATAGCTTTTATTGCTTGTAATCTAATTTTGTCTTTATTTAAAAAATCTCTTTCTCTTAATAATGTTGAAACTAAACCTGTAACAACAGGAGATGCAAAACTTGTCCCATTTGTATCTAAATAATTTCACTCACCTTTACTGTTTTTATGCCATCTTTTATATAAATATCCTGGAGCAACAACATTAGGTTTAGAAAGTGATGTATAAGCACTTCTTAATAAATAATTAGAATATTTTGCTATTGATTCAATAGGTTTTTGATCTATTTCATCAAAATCTAATGCACCAACTACTATATTATTAAGAGAAAGTGTGTCACCATTAATTCATTCATTTTGTTTTTCCCTTTCATCATTTCCATTCCCGGAAGAAAATATATTTACAACTCCATATTTTCTTGATATATAATCTAAAAATAAATTATTTTCGTCATATGATACACGTCTGTTATCTTTTCTCTCACCATAACTATGATTTATAACTCTTACACCTTTTTCTTTAACCATTCATTCAATAGAGCTTTGTCATTCTGAATCGTTAATATGAGTAGAAAAGAAAAGTTTAGAGTATCTATCATAACCTTTCATTCCTGTTGTTATATTTGAAACTTCGTTTGCATGGTGACTTTTTGAAAATTTTGAAGTATTATATAATTCGATACCAAATCTATTAAAATTTTGTAACTTACTTTCGTCTATACTTCCTATTACTTCTAAAACACCAACATTTCCTTTTTTATTTCAATATCTGCTATTTTCTCTTTCTATTTGTTTTTTAAAGTTTACAATGTCTAAGTCTTTTGAATTATCTATTGTAATATCGCGATTATAGTAAACATCTCAATCGATTTCTTCTTCTTCTTTATCTGAACTGTTGCTTTTAGATAATTCTAGATTTTGTATTTCGTTTGGAAATACAATACCTTTATAAATTTCTTTTTTATCTATAATACTTTTGAGAAATTCTTTTCTTTGATTTTCATTATTAAAATAGAATCAAACTATTGGCATCATTGAACTTGTTTGATAGCTTTTGAAATATAAATTTGATTTTTTAATGTTTTCTAAGAATTCATTGTTTTTTTGGATGGTTCAGTTTTCATCCATAACTGAATTGTTTGCTTCATAATTCAATAAAAGTTTTAATTCATAATTATTGTTTACAGGTACATTCCTGACAGAATTAAATAGTTGTCCGTTTTTATTTATACGAACTTCTAATTTATTATTTTGATATCCTAAATATCAAGGTTTTTCTTGATTTTTTAATATATTTGTAGTTATTAATGTTGCTATACTAGCAACTGATGTAGTTAAAATACTACTAAATAAAAATATTTTTTTAATTTGCTTTTTCATATTGCTCCTTTTATGTTTTATTAAGAAATAAATTTCTCTTTAATTTTTTACATTCTTATTCTACATAAAAAAGGGAGAAATTTCAAAAAAATTTTGTGAAAAACTTAGAAAATGTGCAAAATCTGTGAAAAAGAAGCTTCAATAATTGAGTATAAAAATTTTGTGTAAATTAGTTTTTAATAATGGTTTATGTTTAAGGTAGGCCTCGGTGTCCTACATAAGAAAATTTACTTTTTTATTACTTTTATGGTTTTGTTCTCTCTAACCAAAAAGTCATTTGCTTCCTTAAAGCTTAATACAGTTTTTATATTTAACTTATAATCATTTGGTATTAAGATAATATTATAAAAAAGTTTAATTTGATTTTGATTCTTATCGATTTTATCTGGATTGATAGTGAAATTATAACTAAATAACGATGCATTTATTAAACCTAAGGAAACAGATTTTTCGTTATTATTTTTATTTAATTTTAGTATATGTGATGGTGTTTTAAAATAATCTCCAAGAGTGCTGAATAATTGCGTATAAAATAGAAGTCTGTTGTTTTTTAAAATATCAATAATTTTTTGATTATTTAAAAATATTTTTTCAAATTTTGTTGTAAGTTCATCGGGAGTAATAAGAAAATTTTGTTTCGCAGCAAGAATTTGTAAAGGAGTGATAATAAGTTGATAAAATTCATCTATATTTGTGATAATTTTGATACCTTGATTCAATTCTCAGTCTGAAATTGTATCATTAGTCAATTTACCTAAAAAATTAATTTCTTTATAAATCTCAGATTGATTATTGCTTACAGATGTAATTAAATGCTCTATATTATCTTCTTTATTTATATAAATAAAATCTGCTTCTTTATATAAAGCAGAAAGTAATTTTTCGTTTTGTTCTTTGTCTGTTTTTAAAAGAGCAAATTCCTTATCTTTGGGTACTAAAAATGCTGAAAATATATGTCTGTTTGGTCTAAGATCGGTAGTTGAAACTAATGATACTCTATTATTTATATAATATGGTTCTGCTTTTAGAGCATAAACAACATCTATATTTGATTTATCTTCATCTATAAGAATATAATCGTATCCAAATGAACTTCAATTATCTTTTTGTTCAGTTATTATAATATCGTTATCTTTAAGAATATTACTTATTTTTTTGTTATTTAAAAAATCATTTTCAAATATTTCTACTATTTGCTTGTCTGTTAAAGTTTTATTTAAACCCAGATAAGTATACAAATTGTTAATAAGGGAGACGATATTCATATAAAAATCTTGCTCAGTTTTAATACGGAGAAAATCATCTTTTATAAATTTAAAATTAGAATTAAATCGTTTTTCATTACGATTTCGTTTGTTAAAAAGTTGTAATATAAATTGGTCAAATAAAACACTATTAGAAGTTATAATGCTCTGTTGCTGTTGCTTCAATTTAATAAGATTCACAAATAAAGGAGTTTTTAAGTTAATACTTTCTAGATATTCAGGTTCGCTTAACTGTATTTTAGGTAAAGTTTCTTGTTTATTTTCCGATCCCTTATTAACTTCAACCTTAGATCCACATGCAACAGACACAGAAGTGTATATTGGCAATGAAGTGATTAGAAATCTAATTATTTTCTTTTTGAATGACATATGTAAATGCTATTAAATCCTTTATTGAATATTTGTAAAAAGAACTTCAAAAACCTGTAACTAATAACCTAAAAACTCCGTCGTGATTTACTTTATATTCTATAAGTTCATCATTTGAATCGTTTGAATTAGAAGTATCAACAGTAATTCATTTACCATCAACAAATTCTTGAAGTGATAAGTTATAATCAGAAAAACCTTTATAATTATCAGAATAAGATTGTGAAATTCCGAATTTTTTTAGTTGTTTGTATAAAAATGGACCATAAAACTCATTAGTTAATTCATTTTTATTTTCTAGTGTTTCTGCATGTTATTTAAAAGGACCGTTATATGTTCTTGTATCAGCATCAGGATATATAAGTGGAAACCCAGAATGACTGAATAATGAAGTTATTCCAGCATTAAATAGTCATGATAATGCTGCTTTTATGGTATCACCTTTTGAAGCATTAAAATGTTTGCTTTCTTTATTTATAGAATCTAGAAAACCAAAGTCAGTTGCAGAAAAAGTTTCAATATTTTTAGCAGCAATTAACATATTATTAAAATCTGGAATCCCTGCACCGTATTTATCACTAAATCCGTTTTTGTTTTTTGTATGTTCTTTGTCGCTTATCGAAATAGCAGCTGCACTTAGGATACTTTTGATTACTGGAATTCTAAATTCATTATTTAAATTAGGTTTTAATTTTAATAATGTTGAAATTAATCCGGTTATTGCAGGAGCAGCAAACGATGTTCCTTCTCTACCATCACTATCTTTAAAATTAAAATAACCTGGAGCAACAACTAGGGGTTTTGCTGGACCACCATTAGCATTATCTGTTTTATAATTTGAATATAATGCTAATTTGTTGTTTTTGACTGGAAATTTATAGTTTTTATCAAGGGCACCGACAGTTATAGAATTGTATTAAAGAGAATAATTATTGATTCAACCAGAATTTTGATCACCGATATTTTCGTTTCCGGCAGAAATAACATTAATCACTCCATACTTGCACGATAAATAATCTAACAAGAAACGCTCTTCAGAATAAAATCTGTTATATCAATCTTTTTCCATACCATAGCTATGGTTAATTATTCTAATACCATAATATTTAATTAATTTTTCCAATTTAGTTTGTCAGTTGCCATTTCTAGAGTTGAATGAAGCAATATATAATTTTGCTGATTTATCGAAACCTTCTTCACCACCAATAATTGATGATACTTTTAACGAATGCTCTCATGTATTATTTTTGTTATCTATATCATTATTTAGAAATTCTACGGAAGTTGCGAAAAAATTATCTGTCTTAAATTTATCAAAAACACTACCAAATTCTAAAACTCCTACATCTAAACTGTTATTATCTGTCTCTGTTAAACTCTTTTTATATCCATTTTCAAAATTTAAGATTTTAAATATATCATTTTTGTTTAATATATCATATTTTGAAAAATTATACGAATTTGTATTACTTGAACCACCACCAGATGATCCAGTATATTTATCGAAATAAAGGTCAGAAAGAAAATTATCGTTTACTGTTGATTTGGGGATTTTCATATTATTTGTATATAAAATAATTTTTGCTATATTTTCATCTTCTTTGAGTGACTTAACAAACAATTCTCTCTGTTTTTCGTTATTAAAATAAAACCATACAATTGGTAATTCTTCACTTACTAGATAATTTTTAAATGAATTACCGGTAATTTTTACATTATTAATAAATTCGTTGCTCTTATAAAAAACTATATTAGGCTTCTGTGTGTCATCATTTAGGTTATATTGATGATTTAGTAAAATTTTAAGTTCAAAATTATTATCATTAAACCTTTTTTAGTTAATGACAATTGATTGATAAATGAATCTCTAACTTCTATTTTAAATTCTTTAAAATTATCATACCAGTTCTCTGATATAGTTATTTTCTGATTAAAATTCTTATTTATGTTTGATGTAATTACCATTGGAACTATTGATGTAATAAATAATGAAGTTCCTATTAGCATCTTAATTTTCTTTTTCAATACAACTCCTTAATTTATTATAAATAACAACTACTAATAAAATAATAGTTGATTCTTAGATATAGCAAATATAAGGTTTAATATTTAAATTCATTTTAATTAGTTTTTTAATATTTACACTCGTTTTATGCAATATCTAATTAAATAATAAACGAAAAATGTTGATAATATATAAAGTAACAAAAAAGCTTAATAAATTTCAATATTATTAATCTTTTTGCATATTATTTTTATACAATTTAGTTAATTAAATTCTTAGTAATGTTTCATAATTCGTTTATCCTTATTTTTTTAATTGATATGTTATTTATAAATCTTACAGCAGCGTGAATTAAAACTAATAAAGCTTCATTAGTATCTTTAAACTGCTGACCTTTAGCAGTCAGTTTTTGTGGTTGTCTTAAATAAAAATATAAACATCGATTTACAATTGACTTATAAAATAATTTTTTACCAAATCATCTATTTAATCTAGCAACAGAAATGTAGTCTTGAAAACGAATTTGTTGTTCGATAACCCCACTACGTTGTTTTTTGCGCTTTATTAAATATGAATTTTCAACAGAAAAATCGTTTATGCGATTTTTATCAAAATTGCTAAATTCTTGATCACTTATATGCATATTTACTTTAGTTTTAATATAAAAATATATATTAAAACTAATTAATGATAGATAAATTAAAAACAAACCAATATATACTCATATTATTCAAGTTTTATACCAAATTATGTTAATGATTTCTTCTTGTTGTTTTTCAGTGTAACTTTTTATTAAAATAACTTTTGCAGAAAATAATAATAAAAAAATAAAAGTTATGGTAGCAAAAAAAAGTAAGATTATTCAGTTATATAACATTCATGATTTAGTAGTTTTATAAATAACATTATTTATATAATATTTTCTTACATCGAAAGTGTCCTTTATGAATTTAAAGGAAAAAACAACTATTAATAACAAAATTAAGATCGAATATATATCTTTCATTATTCTCCTTATAAAATTATATATGAATATCTAATATAAATTTTTAATTTATTGATTAGATGTATTTTGGTTGATTTAGAAATATTTAATGCATTAATTTAATTATGAACATTCTAACTTTAAATAACATATTTGCTTCTGAGCCAAAACTTTACCATTTTTAAAATATATACTTATAAACTATTTTCCATACTTTTTCAATCAAATTATCATAATGTGGCAAAAAAATGAAAAAATATTCATTAATATCCTATATTACACAACTTTATTCGCTATATATATATATATAGGAAGCATAAAATTATTTATGGGTAATTGGAGATTTTATGAAATATTCACAATCTGTTGCTGCACTTAATTCATACATTTCGTTATCAAAACTTGATAGTTTAGTTAAAAATGGTATGAAACACATTCATATTGATTTTATGGATGGGGTTTATGTAAGTAATTTTGGGGTTACATTTTATCAAGCAGAGTTTTTAATTAATAGATATAAAAATGTGCATTTTGATGCACATTTGATGTTAAGTAATCCATATATACATATCAAAAAACTAATTAATATAGGTTTTAAAACAATTTTTATCCCAATGGGAATGGTAAATACAGAATTTTATAAAATCAAAAATGATTATCCACATATAGATTTTGGGATTATACTACAAGCAAATGACAACCCAATAAACTATAAAAATATTATTATAAATTCACAAAAAATACTTTTGATGACAATTGATGTTATAGGAAGAACAGGACAAAAGTTAAATCCTAAACTTCTTGATAAAACAAAAACTATCAAAAATATCAACTCGAACATCAAAATATATAGCGATGGTGGTTTAAGAAAAGAAAATGCATATTTATTTAGTTTGCATAATATAGATGTAGCGATTGGTGGCTCTATCATATACTCATTTGCAGATGAAAAAGATTTTTGTAACTGATGAAAGGATAATTTTTAATGACTTTCCAAACTATTATTATTATAGTTTTATCAACTTTGTTAGGATTTATTTTAATAGGTGTTATTATCTGAAGAATTTGATTGAAAGTAAACAAAAAAGAAGATAAAAATATTAACAACAAAATCGGATATACTTCAAAAGCAACAGTAGATAAGTTATTAATCTTAAAAAACCTTACTCAATCAAGTGTTTTAACCAATATTTTAATAAAAAATTCTTATGCTAAAAAAGGATTTTCAATATTAACTGGTGTTGTAATAACACAAGAAAAAATTTTTGTTATTAGCAACATTATAACAAGTTCAAATTTTGAAAAAATAAAGATAGATTCAAACAGAATCCTGCTGCAAGCAAATAAGAAAAGTAAATATAAAGAAAACTTTAAAATGTGTTGATTAAATGAAATAAATAAATGAATGAATCATAAAATTAAAGACTTTTTTGAAATAATAATACTCATAGATGAAAATATATCATCTGAATTAATCGATAATAATAGTCCATATCGTACCTTAAATATAAACTCCCTTTCAAAAGAAATTTCACAGTTATCAAAAAAGAATTTAAATGCAGAAAAAGTTGTTGAGATGTTATTGAAAAGAAACTTATTTAAAAAAAGCAATAATGCAATTTAACATCTTCGGTGCGTTAGTTTTAATAATAATTTTACTCATACAACTATTTATTCATTTTGTTTATTCGTTTAATTTAAAAATTAAGTATCAAAGAGTTGGGTTGAATATTAATGATAGGTTTTTGGTTAAGTTAAAGCAAGATATTGAATCAAGACATCATAAATCATTTGTTATAAGTTTAAAAACATCATATTTTAAAACATCATTGGATATTAAAAGATCAATTTTATATCTTGATAAGGAGTATCTTGATTCAAATATATATGCTTTAGTAAACTTAGTTTATTTTTATTATAAAACAAAACTAACAAGTGCTAAATGAAATATCAACCAAGAAATTTTAAAGTGATTTGTATTTATATTAACAACTGTTTTATGAATAGTTTTAATGATGAACTTTTGAATTGCTTTTATTATGATTTTGTCTTTTATAATGATTGTAATAACAATAGATTTTGGAGTTAATTATAAATTATCTAAACAAATTTATATACTTACAAAAAATTATTTTATAGAAAATTTTTATAACCAACATCTTGTATTGATATTGAGTAATTTAAAATATAAAAAGCTATTTATCTTAAGCAAATATAGTAATTTTTATATTAAATTTATAAGTGAAATTGTTTATAAATTTAAACATTGGGGAAATGATGAATAAAGAGAAAATTATTGAACATCTTATTTATAAATATGAAATGGATTTGGAGTATTTAAAATCATTAAATGATGAACAACTAAAAAATTTATATAAGCAAAAAGAAAATGAATCATTAATAATTGCTAAGAATCCAAACAAATTCTTTTATATCAAAAGTTTACCAATACCAAAAGAATATAAGCACAAAACAACAGCCAAAGGTGGAAAAATAATTTTCCTAGTATTTATTATAATGCTAATTTGGTTGTTTGTTTTGTTTATTACTGTCGCATTTATAAAATTTAAATAGGAGAAAAGATGAAATTATTTGATTTAATTATGCTAGAGTTTCGAAAAGATATAACAGACTGAAAACAAGCAATCCATATCGGTGTAAAAATGCTAGTTGAAAATAAAAAAGCAACTTGAAAACTTGAAGAAATGATTTTAGAATCCACAGCAACATATGGGGCATATTATGTCTTAGAAAAAGGTCTTGCTTTAGTGCATGCACCAGCAGGAGAACACTGCATTGAACCAGCAACATCAACATTAATTTTGGATAAAGAAATTGTTTTTAATGACCAAGAAGATAAAGTTGCAAAAATAATTATCACATTATCTGCTCCAGATAATGATTCTCATTTTCAGTTGATTTCACAGTTTGCACAATACTTTATGGATGTAGATTTCAAATCAAAAGCACTAGCAGTAAGTGATAAAAGTGAATTTATAAATTTATTAACAAGGAGTAAATATGAATTTTAGATGTGTATGTGGTTCGGGTTTAGGTTCATCACTACTATTAGAGATGAATGTTAAA
The DNA here is from genome assembly GCF_054353935.1 of Mycoplasma sp. 246B. NCBI lineage: Bacteria > Bacillati > Mycoplasmatota > Mollicutes > Mycoplasmatales > Mycoplasmataceae > Mycoplasma > Mycoplasma sp. 246B. The sequence continues at coordinate 56,870 of NZ_JBTHHM010000004.1, read as the reverse complement.
TCAGTTTTAGATTCATTAGGTGTTGAATATGACAGTGTTGAACACACTAATATTTCATCATTTAGCAAAAATGGTGTAGATTATGTAGTAGTTGGAGCAGATGTTGCTCCAGCACTAGATTTTCCAAAAGAAAGAATGGTTGTTTTAACCAACATATTATCAAAAACCGAATTAGAAACTAAGTTAAAAGCATTATTAAACTTAATTTAGAAAGGATGTATGGCATTTTTATTATGATTGCTTGGATTTTTAAAGGCATTCGTTGGTACACCTGCCCTATTAGTTGGAATTTTTACAATGATAGGTGCTTTGGTGCTACGTAAGAAGGCATCCCAAGTAATAATTTCTACATTTAAAGTCATTGTTGGATTTTTAATCCTAGGTGGTGGAGCAGGTGTACTTGTTGGTTCACTTAATAAGTTTCAACCTGTTTTTGAATCAGTTTATGGATTAAATGGAATTATTCCAAACAACGATGCATTTGCAGGAGCACTTGCTCAAGCATTACCATCAATTGCTACCCTAGGTTCAATTGTAATGCTGGTAGCGATGCTGTTAAACATTGTTTTAGCACTTACATCAAGATTTAAATATGTTTATTTATCTGGACATGTGCTTTATTACAGTTCATTAATGTTAGCAGCAGTTATGTATGTCATTGGGTTTGATTTTGAACATAAACCAGGCGACTTTGCTCTTGCTTTATTTACCGCATCTGCCTTGATGGCAATTTATATGGTGCTTTCTCCTGCAGTCCAACAAAGATATATGAAACAAATTATTGGAAGCAACGAAATTGCACTAGGACATACTGGTGGATTCGGATATGCATTATCAGGTTTAATAGGAGAAGGAATTAATAAATTAAAGAAAGGAAAAGTTTTATCAACTAAAGAAATTAAATTTCCCCAATCATTATTTTTCTTTAGAAATACTTTAGTTTCTATTTCCATAACTGTATTTGTTTTCTATTTAGCTGCCTTTTTACCAGGTGGTATCCTATATGAAATAGGTAAAATTAACGATAAAAATGCACCTGCTGCATATGAAGTTTTAACATCAGGAAACTGAGTAATTACAATGTTTGTGCAAGCGTTTACCTTTACAGCAGGGGTAGAAATAATTTTAGCAGGTGTAAGATTATTTGTTGGCGAACTAGTTCCGATGTATAAAGGATTTAGCGACAAATTAATTAAAAATTCTAAAGCCGCCGTGGATTGTCCGGTTGTATTTCCATATGCACCAAATGCTGTAATAATTGGGTTTATCTCTTCGTTTATTGCTGGTATAATAGGAATGTTCATCACAATTGGACTTGGTAAAGCGGCATTAATACCTGCAGTTGTACTACCAGGACTAGTTCCACACTTTTTCTTAGGTGCAACATCGGGGGTGTTTGGAAATATCATAAGGTGGTATCATTGGTGCAATTGTTGGACCATTTGTGGTAGGTTTAATTATCACATTCATTCCTGTAATCTTTGTAGTAGGAAATTGAGCTCCAACAGCAACCAATGAACTAGGGGTGCTAATTGAAAAAACATCTAAAAATATTTCTATAACATCACTTAACTGAGGAGATACTGATTACTTTATTGGATTTATTCCTGGTATCCTTGGTTTAATACCAAAAGTTGGTAAATTCGTAGCTTTTGGAGTAATTATTGCTGGTTATCTTGCTTTAGTCACAGATGGACTTATCAAAAGATTTGTTTTTGACAAAAGAAAGAAGGATCAACTACAAAATGCATAAAAAAAACTTTACCCATAAAGATTTCATTGCTAACATGCGTGCTGTAGCAATAGATGGAATTAATCACGCAAAACAAGGACATATCGGAATGGCACTTGGTGCTTCAGAAATATTTTATGCCATTGTTGGAGAAAGCTTAAAATTCTCACCAGAACATCCACATTGATTTAACCGTGACCGTTTTGTTTTATCAGCAGGACATGGTTCAATGGGACTTTATTCGTTATATCATTTGATGGGATTACTTAACTTAGAAGATATCAAACAACATAAAATGTATGATTCTAAAACACCATCACATCCAGAAATTGAAAAACTGGATTATGTTGATGCATCAACTGGACCATTAGGGCAAGGGGTTGGTATGGCTGTTGGTATGGCTTTATCAAATAAACATTTATCAAATCGTTTCAACCGTGAAGGACATCGCATTATTAATCATAATGTTATTGCTCTTTGTGGAGATGGAGATTTTCAAGAAGGAGTCGCTCTTGAAGCATGTGCCTTTGCTGGAACCAATAAGCTCGATTCATTGATTTTAGTGCATGATTATAATAATATGCAAATTGATACAGCTTCTGAAGAAGTAAATAATATCAATTTTGAAAAATATTTCAAAGCATTAAATTTCAATGTGCAAATTTTAAAAAACAATAATCCTGCTACAATTTTAGCTGCATTAGAACATGCTAAAAAAAGCACACGTCCAAGTTACATCCAGGTTCCTACTACAATTGCTTTCGGAACTAAGGTTGCAAATTCACCTAAAGGACATAATGGAATTTTAGATGAAAAAGCGACAGTAGAATATAAGCAAAATTTAGGTTTATCTTACACTAACCCGTTTGAATATGATCCAAATGCATATCAATTTGGCTCAAAATTATTAAAAACCAAACACGGATTTTATTCAAGATGAGAGAAGAAATTAGAAGCTTATCAAACTGAATTTCCTGAATTAGCAGCCGAATTAAAACAACTTATTAACAAAGAAAAACATTTTGATTTCAAAGATTTTCAATTTAAGCAAACTAGTCAAGCATCAAGAAACTATGTTGATGAAATTATGATTTATTTGGATAAAAATCACAAAAACTTCTTAGGAGGTTCTGCTGACTTAAGAGGGGCTACAAAAGTAGGATTTAACAGTGATCGTAATGTAAAATACGGAATTAGAGAGTTTGCAATGTTTGCAATTAACAACGGGATTGCATTACATTCTGGAATGCCAACATTTGGGGCAACATTCTTAGTTTTTGCCGATTATGGAAAGGCAGCATTGAGATTATCATCGATTATGCAACTGCCAAACATCGCTGTATTTAGTCACGATTCATATCAAGTTGGGGGAGATGGACCAACCCACCAACCGGTTGAACAACTTGCAACCTTAAGAAGTATTCCGAACTATCTAGTATTTCGTCCTTGTGATGAAAATGAGATGTTGAATTCATTTAAATATGCATTGAATTCAAAATCTACACCATCAGCAATTATTGCAACCCGTCAACCAATGAAGTCATTTAATTTACAAAAAGAAACATTTAAACCTGCCTACTTTATTTCACAAAATAAATCAGCTGTTGTAAATTTACTTGCATCAGGTTCAGAAGTTGAATTAGTATATAAAGCAGCAGAAGAACTAAAAAGAAGTGATATTGTTGCTAATGTGATTTCAGTTCCATCATTACAGTTATTGCTAGATGACAGTGAATTAATTTCAAAACTTGGGTTAGATAAACTTCCTAACTTTGCAGTTGAAGCATCAAATGATCCACTTTGATATAAATTAGCTTTATATCAAAAATTCGATGGACATTTTGCCAAAGATTTTGGTCACTCAGCACCCGGAGACTTTGTATATCATCTCAATGGGTTTACAAGTGAAAACATATTAACAAAAGTTAAAAGTTTTTTAGAAAAATGCAAATAAAACATCTGGCTTAGGCCAGATTTTTATATTCGTTTATTTAAATATTGATACAGCAAAATCACTTGTTCTATTGGAATCTCTTGGATTCGTATGTTTTCGTGCATTTTAAGACAGTTATAAGCAAATTGTATATCAGACATCGAATAAACACTTTTCAATGCACTTATAAGCTTCTTACGACGGTTTATAAAGCACAGTTTAAAAAATTCTTTATACGTATTTCAGGTGTAGTTATCAATATTATCTTTAAATTCTAAGGAAATAATTGCTGAATCTACTTTTGGAGCAGGGGAAAAACAAGAAGCAGAAACCACAAATTCTATTTTTACATTTGCTAAAAATTGACATGAAAGAGAAAGTTTGGAATATTCTTTACTTTTATAATTTGCAACAATACGCTGAGCTACTTCTTTTTGCACCATCAAAATCACCTTTGAAAATTTATCACGGTGTTCAAAAATTTTAAAAAGAATATCAGTTGTAATATAGTAAGGAATATTTGCAACAATGATGCTTTTAGGTAGATTTGATAAATCGACTTTCAAAAAGTCTTGCTGGTAGATAAATAAGCTTTCTGTATTGATATTTTCTTTTAAAACATTTACCATATCCGGATCGATTTCATATACATACACAGATTTAGCAATTTTGATAAGTTGCAATGTTAATGCACCTCTACCTGGACCTATTTCAACAATATAATCATATGTTCCAACAAGATTAATAATTTTATTAATAATATTTTTATCAATTAAGAAGTTTTGACCAAACCTCTTTTTAGCATATACTACATTTTTCATTATAAATTAAATAACTTCCTTAAATTTCGATTAATTCGATCTACAAATTTATCCATTCCGATTGATTTTAAACCTGAAATATAATAAGCAACATAAACAACTGTAATAGGTTCGTTTATTTGGTTGCGATATGGATGTACCCTTAAATAAGGAGAATCAGTTTCAGTTAAAATTCGGTCAAGTGGAAGCATTTTAATAACATCTCTGGTTTTATCAGCAGAACCAAAAGTTATTACACCACTGAAAGAAAAGTATAAATTCTTAAACTCCATAAATTTCTTTGCTCAATATAAATCTCCTGCAAAAGTATGTAACATACATTTTAAATTCGGATATTTTTTTAATATCTCATAGACATCTCGGTAAGCTTGATATACATTTTCTTTATCACGGATATGAATAACAGCAGGAAGATTATATTTATTTGCTAATTTTATTTGATTTTCAAAACTAAGCAATTGTTTTTCTTTTGATAAACCATCTTCATAATAATAATCTAAACCTATTTCACCGATTCCTACAATTAAATTTTGATGTTCATTTAGAAGTTTTTCAACTTGCAGATAGCCATTTTCACCTTCACCAGATTCGGGGTGGATACCGATGCAAGCTTTTATAAAATGATATTTCAAAGCAAGATTGATACATTCAAGATTGTTTTTGTGAGAGCCCCCGTTATTAATTATAAATTCAATATTGTTGTTGCTAATGCCAGCAACGATATTTTCAATCTCTTCTTTTTTATAATACTCTGTAAACAAATGACAATGAGCGTCGATAAATTTGTTTTTTTTATTTGACATTATTTTCCTAAACAAAAGTTTGCAAACATCACATCTAAAAGGTCTTCGCGATTAGCGTTTCCTTTGATATTTTGCAACTCATCTCAAGCATTATATAAATCAATAATAATCACATCGTAAGTTTGATCGTTTTGTAAGGATTTTCTTGCTTCCTTGATTGAATTTAGTGCAGATTTTATTAGTGATAATTGACGAGTGTTATTAAAAATTCTTTCATCAAAAATGTTAATATCTGCAAAGTTCTTAACCATTGCTTCTTCAAGCTCTTTGATGTCATTATTCAAAGCAGAAACATTAACAATGTTAGTATTTTTATTATTAACCAAATCCGATTTATTTTGAACTTTTATATAAAATTTCCCTAGTTTTTGACTCTCTTTAAAAATCATTTCATCAAATTCATCTTCTTTTTGACTTGGATCAAGGATGTGAACCACTAAATCAGCTTTTTGAATTTGCTCAAGTGATTTTTTTATCCCAATTTGTTCAATTACTTCTGTTGTTTTTCTTAATCCTGCTGTATCAATAAGTTTAAATAAAATCCCATTAATTTGATAACTTGCTTCAACTAAATCCCTGGTGGTTCCTGCAATATCAGTTACAATTGCTTTTTCTTCGCTTAATAATGTATTTAAAATGCTGCTTTTACCAACATTAGGTTTACCTAAAAGAGCAACATGAACTCCGTCAAAAATGTATCTACTATCTTCAGAAACTTTTACAATTTGCTCAAGTTTTGTAATTAAATTTTCAACTTTTTCAAGCATCAAAGGAGTAGAAACTTTTTCAACATCTTCATATTCAGGATAATCAATATTTACTTCACAAATACCAATTAATAAAGCTAAATCATTAGAAAATTCATCAATCAGTTGTGATGCTTTACCGTTAAATTTATTTACACTTGCAAATGCTTGTGAAGTAGTTTGTGACATAATTAAATCATGTATCGCCTCTGCTTTAACTAAATCCATTTTACCGTTTAAAAATGCTCTACGGGTAAATTCACCTTTTTCTGCTAATCTGCAACCATTTGCTAAAAGTAGTTCTAATACCTTATTTGTTACTACAATTCCACCGTGACAATTAATTTCAATCAAGGGTTCACCAACATAATTGTTATAAATTATTTTTCCTTTCGATTCTTTACCGACAAACCACATTATCAAGACTTCATCAACTAAAATATCGTTATCAAAAATATGACCATATGTAATTTGATGATCATCTCCAACCTTACCATTAAAAATTTTTTTAACTATCTTAACGGCATCTGGACCTGCTACACGAACAATAGAAATCGGTTGATTTATTCGTGAACCACTACTAATTGCTGCTATATTTTCGTTCATTTTCTTATTATATAAAATTATATATTTATGTAAAAAAAATGTGGAATTTCAATTAAAAATTCCCGTATTAGTCCGTATTTAGTTCGTCTGTAATAATTTCCATAATTTTATATTTATAAATGTTATAAATTAAAAGGGGAAACCTCAGAAAAAGGAAAACTATGGCAGAAATAAAACCGTACGTAGATGATCAATTTGTATTTAAAATTGACTTAAAAAAAGACACATTATTAAAGAACAAAAACAACTATAATTTTAAACTAAAAATTATGAAATCCTTATTTGATTCATATGAAAAATATTTAGATCATATTCGTAAGAAATTGATTAGGATTCGTTTTAATACCTTAGAGACAGAAGAAAATAGGATTGCTGAATTAAAAAATTTTGAAAGAAAACTAAATGATAAAAATGATATTATTCACACAATTTTAAATTATCTTACACCACGAAATGCTTGGATTATTGAAAAATGCTATTTAGATCGTGCAACTAGGAGTAAAACAACTTGATATGAAGAACACTTTTCTAAAACAACCTTTTATAAGTATAAAAAAGATGCAATTAATCAGTTTGTAGGTTACTTTTATGATTCCTTATTATTATAATTATGATGATGTCCAGCGAAGCAGTGAGTTAATTGTTGAAAATGTTACATATAATATTGAAGATAATCAAGTTGTAAAAACATTTAACAGAAATTTTGAAATAGAAATTATAAGAAATTTAGGTGCAAAGAAAACTGTAATTTTGTTTCGAACTTTAAATGGTGCAAATGCAGTTGAAAATCTTCATAAATACAAAGTGCATATTTTTTATGGTAATAAAGATCACGATATCTTTGATGCAAGTTTGCAAAGATTTGGTTTAATTTATGATTTAACTAATGAGAACAAGCAAATTTCGATAGTTTTAGCAACCGATGATGATAAACCTTTAAGAAAAATCAAAATCCAAGAAAATCATATTAAAAATTATGTTGATAATTTAATCATAAAAGAAAATTTAGCAAAACTTTTAATCCCTTATTCTATTACTTATCGTATTCATAATAAAAAGTTAGAGATTAGCAAAAGGTATTGGAATGTCTTTTTAACTTTTGATGATTTAAATACATCAAAAGGTGTGACAACACCTTTAAAATTATATGTTTATCGCGATAAATCATATGATGAAAAAATAGAAAAATATCTACCAAACTCCACGTCTTTTGATGTAATAAAAAGTAATTATGCAGCAAGTTTTGATAAAGATAAAAAAGAGCAAAAGATAGAATTAGCAGATAAAAAAGTAGCAGGAATTAATAAGATAAGCTACAATTTTGATTTTGTTACATCTGCAAAGGCAGAAGATGCAAAATTGATTCAAAAAATTGATAATTCAGTTGTAGTAAATAAAAACTTTTCAGGTGAGTTGAATTCTAAGTTTTACATTGAAACAAATTATGCAAAGTTTATAATCAACCGCAAACAAAACTTTAAAGCATTGAGCAAACCAAGTAAAGCCAATTCATTAATTATTCAAGAATTGCCGATAAATAATTCAGAAGAATTTAAAAAACAAATTTTTAAATACTCTGTTTTAATTGAGAAACTCTATGACATAAATACTTTTAAACTTAATCAGTGAATTAAAAGAAAGAAAAATGAAGAAGATTTATAAATTCACAATATCTATATTAGTAGGCTTTTCGATTGCAGGAGTTGGTTATGGAATATACACAGTAGTAAATAAAAAAGAAGAAGTTAAAGAAGAGAATACTAATAAAGAAGATACGGTTCCTATTAAAGAGAAAGAGATAGCAACATCTTTTCCAATTCTAGAACCTAGGTATTTTGCTAAATATGTTCAAGAAGACGAGTATGGTAATTATATTTTAGATAAAAAAATAGTTGAAGAAATAATCAAAGATATTATCCGTAGGTTTGCTAAGGAAAAAGGGCAAATTGATTTTAATTATGAACAAATAAATGAAAAAGAAATACTTTTATTATTAAAATATAGTGATAAAAGTGATAGTGAGATTAAAAAGTATCTTATTAAATTAGAAGAATAAAAAATTAAAAAATTAGCAAATAAACAAAAAATGTGCTAAAATTTAAATACTATGAGTACAAAGAGAGATTATTATGAAGTTTTAGGAGTAAGTAAAACAGCAAGCGAGCAAGAGATTAAATCAGCTTATCGTTCGTTAGCTAAAAAATATCACCCAGATAAATCAACTGATGCAGATAGTCATACAAAGATGCAGGAAATAAATGAAGCATATGAAGTGCTTTCAGATTCTAAAAAACGTATTGCATATGATCAATTTGGACATGCTGGAGCAAATGGACAATATGCAAATGGAGCAAATTATTCGGATTTTGCAAGTAGTTTCGAAGGGTTTGGTGATATTTTTGAATCAATATTTTCAGGTTTTGGTGGTGGTTCTCGCAAAACAAGCAATCAACCACGAAAGGGTCAAGATATCCATGCAACAATGGAAATTACTTTTATGCAATCTTTAATGGGTGAAAATATTAAACAAAAGATGTATAAAAATGAAATATGTTTACATTGCGGTGGAAGTGGAGCTGAAAGTGCATCTGATATCCAAACTTGTTCAACATGTAGAGGTAGTGGTCATGTAACCAAAGTGGCACGTGGTATCTTTGGACAAATGCAACAGCATGTTGTTTGTGGAACTTGTGGTGGAGTTGGTAAAAGAATAGTTAAAAAATGTAGTGTATGTCGTGGTAACAAATATGAAAGACAACTTAAAACTGTTAACTTACAAATCCCACAAGGAATAGATGATGGTAGAGAATTAAGACTCGATGGTTATGGTGAACCGGGAATTAATGGTGGATCATCAGGAGATATGTATATTCAAATACGTATTAAACCACATAAACATTTTAAACGCAAAGATAATGATTTATATTTAAATTATCCAGTATCAGTTTTTGATGTATTAGCAGAAAAAGATATTATAATTCCTACACCTTATGGTGATGTAAGTTATACATTAAAAAGAAGTTATGTATCTGGTCAAGAAATTAGAATTCCAGGTAAGGGCGTTAAAAACAAATATGGAGTTGGTAATTTAATTGTTATTTTAAGTTTTATAGTTCCTGATATTTCTAGAAAAGAAGCAAAACTACTTAATGAAGTTCTTGCACAGATTTCAGATACAACTAATTCTGACATTTATAAACAAATTCAAAAGACATTAAAATAGGCAGATAAAATCTGCTTATTTTATAAATTGTTCTATATAACGAGCTAATCCAGATTCAGAACAAGGAAATTTTGTAACTTCATCAGCAATTTCTTTTAATTCAGGAACAGCATTAGCCATTGCAACTAATTTACCAATATGTTCTTTAGCAGATGCATCATTCATTGAATCACCGATATGCATCGCATCTTTTGGATCTATTCCTCATAATTCACATAATCTTGCCTCTTCTGAACCCTTAGAAATACCTACATTTGTTATTTCGATAATATTGTTGCTTCCAGATAAAGAAACATTTAATTTTCCATCAAATTTTTCACTTCATTTTTCAGCCAGCTTTAAAATCTTATTTTTTGATAGACTTCAAATCAATGCTTTAGCAGGTTCAAAATCTTTATTATATTGTGAATATTTTTTTGCTGTTTTTTTACCAAAACCCATTACTAGACGATAAAATCAGTTTTTGGTATATGCATGTTCTCTTGGATTAGAATCATAAACAACAAAGCATTTATTTTTCTTTATTTCATCAAATAATTCATTAGCAATATCTTTTGGAATAACAACTGAATGTACAACTTGTCCATTTATAACAGTTTGTGCACCATTTCAAGCAATATAAGAGTTTGAACCTAAACTTTGAACAATAGCAAGAGTTTTAGGATTAACCCCCCGTCCTGTTGAAACTACAATTGGAATAAAATTTTGAACTTTTTTAACTATTTCCTTAGTAAATTCGGTTACTTCTTTTTGTCAAAACTTTTCTCCAGGACCATCAATTGCTGTTCCATCTAAGTCGATAAAAATAATTTTAGGTTTATTCATAATTTAATTATACAAAATTATAATTTACCATAAAATACTGCTATAAAAAAATTTTATGAATTTCTTTTATAAAATGAAAAAATAATATAATTTTGCATTAGAAAATAAAAGTAAAAACTTTTTAAAGAAAAAAATCTTTTATTTTTAGTAAAAATACTATAATAACAGTATAGAAGACATTTTAAGTAGATATGTATGCATATATTTCATATATATATATATATATATACGTGTCAATCGAAGGAGTGTCATATGAGTATAAAATTAAAACGAAAATATTTGATATTAAGTGGTTTAGTAGTTGGTACATCACTTGTTTCAAGTGTCACTGGCTCAGTCCTGTATAATTTTTCACCCACCTCATCGTCAGATAATATTAGCAACCTACCTGAATCAATTAATAAACCAGTTTTAGAAAATATAAATCATACTGATATAACAGCTGGTATTAGTTCAGCTGTTGATTTAAATTTGCCTAAACCAAAAGAAAATGTTAAAAAAATAGATGAACCTACTGTTAAGACAACTAAAAAAGTTGATGAAAACAAAGAAGTGACAAAAACTAAGGAAACAGTTATTTTAAATCAAATTGAAAAACCAAAACCGATAGAAAAACAAGAGTTAAAACAAGTTCCTGAAAAGAAAAAAGATGAACCAAAACCTGAAACAAAACAAGAAATAAAGAAGAGTGAACCTGCTTCAGCACAAAAAATAAAACAAATCGTTATAACCCCACCAAAAGAAGACGAAAAGAAAGAATTACCAATTGCTCAACCTCCAAAGCAGGAAGTAAAAAAACAAGAAAACTTTAGTCCTAAACAAGAACAATCGAATAAAATATATATTCAAGGTGTACCTGTTGATGCAGATGTTACACAAAATCCAGGAAGAACAATTGCTCAATATGATGTAGAACGTGATATCGCTAATCGAAGACCATATTCACAGGAAATAAATAAGGTTCTAAATAGTATTACAGTTACAGACCAACTGACTAACAGGGTTTTATCTAATGCAGTTGCAGCATTTAAAACCATACATGATAATCCGAATGATACAATAGGGTTTATTAAGCAAATTTTTGATGATAAACAATATAAAACAGAAACTGAACGCGATGCTAATATTCAAAGTTATATTAATCAACAACCATGAGTTTGAGAAATAAAACGATATCAATACAGTAGATTAATAGATTCACCTAATATCAAGTATTTTTTAAAGAATCCAGCTGATTATGAAAAATTTAAAAATTACCCTGATAAAACAGTTCGTGATTGACTCTTAATAGAAAATATTGACTTTTCTAAATTTACCCAAATAGATCCAAGTGCATATTCGGAATTACAAAAAGGATTTGTTTTAGATCCGAGAGAAATTTATATCACTGAAGATGGAAAAATTAACTCACGTGCATTTGGTCAACCAGATGAATTTAACTCAGTTTTAGGTGTACAAACAAGAGATAATGAAACTAGAAGAACCTTTAGGATCTCAGGACCATTTCGCCGTGATGGTGATTCAATTTTAAGTGGTAATTATAAAGACTGAAATAAAACTGATATAAAAAATGAAGCAAGATTTGCTAAATATGATATTCAAGGAATAAAAGGTATTAATATTTATAAACTTACAGCAAAGCAAAAAGTCGATGGACAACTTAATGAAGGAACTGTTTTAGAAATTAATATGTTTGATTCTAAAGCATATGCTAAAACAAAAGAACTTTTGGAAGGATTTAAAAAAGATAATATTAATATAACTTCATATCGTTTCTTAAATATGGGCGCAACATCAGCAAACCAAAAATTTAAAGAAATTTTAGATTTATTACCACAAAAAATCCCTCAATTAGAATTATTCTTCGATGCATCTGCTGCAAATACATCTGCATTAATAGAGCTAGAATACAAAGAAATCGATGAATTAGGTTTATATACAACCGGAAATGCACTTTCAGAAAAATGATCAATTAACCCGTTAGCTCTTCGTAAAACCGCTTGGGTTAATACACTAGATTATAATGTAAGTAGAGATTATCCAGCGAATTCAAATATAGCTACTAGAATTGTATTTGACTCTCTTGCTTTTGAAGAAAGTGATATAAAAAAGAACACTTCTGATCCATATTCAAGAATTAATGATGGTTTAAGAATGGCATATTGAACTAGAAATAATGAAAAAATATTTGAAGGAAAAAGTGGAGGTGGAAACCATCCCGATAACAATGAAAGTGGAAACAGTTATCCGTTAGGTCTTGATTTTTCTAGAGCACCATCAATTCGTTCATTGCATGGTTTAGTATTCTCAGATGTAGTTAAAACATCAAATGCTCCAAGAAAAATTAAAAGATTATTATTATTTAATGATTCAGAATACTTTAACATTTCTTCTAAAGAATTAAATGATGCAGGTTTTGAAAACATCGCTAAAGGAGAACCGGGTCCACCAGATGCAAAAATAATATTTAGTAACAACAATACAACTAAATATGTTTATTTAACCGGTTCAGATCAATTAACATCACGTGGATTAGGTTATTTAAAAGATTTATTTGATTTAGCTAAACAACTTAATAAAACGACCATTTATGTACAACCACAAGCAATAGAGTTAAAAAAACAACTTGAATCAAATGGATATACAGTTGCTGTATATAGTCAACAAGAAGATGATCTTACATTAACTTAGGAGGTTATATGAATAAAATAAAACGATTTAGTATTTTATCTGCATCCTTATTAATTCCAGCAACAATTGCTGTTGCTTGTGGAACCAAAGAGGACAAAAAAGATACTAATGGTTCAGTAACAAAAGGTGGTTCAGTTAGTTCAACCGATTCAGGAGGAGCAAAAAGTTCTTCTGATCAGGATGGAACACGAAGTTCTAATGACCCAGGGAGTTCAAGTTCTTCCGGTGGTTCAGGTGGACAATCTGTTGGTGTGCAAAAACCAGTTAAACCTATATCAAAAGCAGAATTTGCTACAATAGTTAATTCATTAAAACCAGATGACCAATTTGAATTAGTTGCGACAAACACATTAGTTCCTACCACAAAAGAAAATACACTTCCTACAAAAGTTTTTGATAACTTGCAAAATTGAAGCATTAAGGTTAAAGATAACTACATAAATCAGTTTAATGCAGTTTTAACTAATGCAACTTTAGATGGAAATAATCGTGCTAAGGCAAATCAAGAAGGTAAATTAACTATATATGTTGAATTCACCAATCCTACTAATAAAAAAGATACCATTGTGAAAAGTTATGATATCAGTGGATTTAAGCAAGGTATGGAAGAAACTATCCATATCCCTGCTCCAAGTAATGACGAATTCAAAACCTACTTTAATAAAGATTTAAAACAAAGATATGATTATGATAATCAAAAATATACTGATTCATTTGTTAAATATGCATCTGCTGATGGTTCTTGGGAGAGTTTAAGTGGTGGACTTTTCAAAAAAACAAGTGCATCTGAAATAGCAAGTTTTAATCAAAAAGCAGCGTCGGTAGGTGTTTCTGATTATCGTAGCAGTGTTGTTAAAGGTTTTTCTACACCTGTTTATAAATCAGATGGGAGTGTGGATGGATTATATATTAATCAAGAATCACAACCAGCACATCCGAGTTGAGTTGATTCATATGGTAAGAAAGAACCGTTTAAAACAACCGGATTAGCTCGTACACTACCTAATCAAACATATGTTGATATTGCAAAACAAACATATGCAATTAATATTGGGAACTTCTTAGTTTCCGGTGATGAAAATATTCGTAATCAAGTTGCTAAAATACTTGAAAACAAAGAAGATTTAACTGAATTTATAAAAAAATTAAGTGATCCACAAAGAGTTAAATATTACACTGAAAGACTTACTAAAAATCCAGGATCGCAATGAAAAGAATATGTTCGTGATGAAGTTTATAACGAACTTGTTAAAGAAAATAATAATGATTACACAAAAGTTAATAAACTTGTAAATGATTATTTAGAAATTTATAAAGCACCAATGCGCAAGCAACTTGAAGCAGCAAATTTCCCTGCTGATGTAAAGCAAAGAGTTCTAAATGAAATTAATTCATCTGTTGCTTATAATTCATTAATTACCCTACCTATTTTTGCTAAACAACAAGATAATATTGGTGGAACAATGTGAATTATGGATTATCAAATTCCAGATGATGGAAGCTACCCAACTAAGTTTTATTTTGGAACTAATTTACATGTTGCTGATGCGATTAAAGAAGGAAGGTTTGTTGGTTTTGGAATAACCAGAATGAATAAGGATGTTAATCCTGTGTTAAATACCTTAAAATTAGTTGGATTAAATAGTCCTGCAATGTTTAGAACTTTTGGATTTAACAAGGAAGCAATTCGTAGAGTTTTTGATGCACGTGATTTTCTTAATACTAAACCATCAGATTATTTAGCAGAACCACAAAAAGATTTATATAAAAATGCTGAAGAATTTGCGGATTTTGCGGTAGTAGAAATAGATTTTGCAAAAGCAGATTTATCAAAAGTTTTGATAAATACTAATGAAGCGTCCAATGCTGCAGCATTAGCAAAATTGGTTACTAATGATTATAAGGACTTACCAGATGATAAAAAAGTTAAATTCTTACCTAATTCGTATTTAAAAGATTATCAAAAGATTAATGTCCCCTTAGCAGTTAAGAAAAACGAAGAAAATTCATTAAATAAATACGATCAATTATTTATTCTAGGTTTCCCGTTAGCTGATTCAGGTAGTTGAAGAGATTTTTATCTAAAAAGATATATTGATGATGACCAAATTAATGTAGCAAAATATTATCGGACCTTATGAATTAATTCTGATCCTGATTTTTATGACTATAAGGTAGGAGAAAACGATTCAGATCAAAAAACCCAAGAACGACTGGCTCGTGGGAACCGTTTATCATACGATTTAGCATATCGCACCTTTATTGATAAACCTGGTCTTACTGATGCTTTCTTATCTGCACCTGTTTTATCTCACGGAAAAAGTCCATTACAAAACCTATATACATCTGATGATAATAAGCAATATATCAACTTTGGTTTAGAATACATGCCACGTTGATATGCTCCAGGTGGTGGTGCATCTGGTTCGTCGGTTCGAAACCAAAAAAACGAGTTAGTTGGAATTTATCATTATTCTAATCCAACAGCAAGAACCGGTTTAGCAGCAGCATTTAGATCCGAAGGATACAGTTATAATGGATTATATGGAAGCTATAATTTACCACAATATGATTTAATTTATGGTGGTGGAAAAGATCAAAAGAATTCATATCGTGAAGCAATGTCTAAGTTAAATGTCGGTAAAACTAACTTATTTCCAAATGGATTTGCAAGCGAAAACATCCCAGAACAATTTAAATTTACTAATAATCTATTAACATATCAAAATACCAAGGAAAATAATGAACAAAATTAATAAAGTCATAATCAATCGTAAAATTTATAATGATTATAGCAATCGACTTAATTCTAAATCGCAGAGTTGATGAAGCACTATTTATAAATATATTTTAGTTTCTTTCTTTGTAATTTCGGTGTTAGTTGTTGTCAACTTGCTAGATAAATCTATTTTCCTTACATCATTACTTAGTCAATCTGCTTCGGATAAACCATATTCAGATTTATTTAACTTTAATTCAGTAATTTCAAGGCAAGATAATGCTGTAATAATGCTGCGCTTTAGTCCACTTGTATTTGTGTTCTTTTATTCAGTGTTTAAAAACTTCAAATCTATAGAACAACAAAAAGAACGTATTGCAACCTATTTAATTTTTTATTTACTATATTTCACTTTATCGCTTATATCATTGTTTTCACTCTTTTTTGCATTAACCAAAGATACCACAACAATCGCTCACGATGTATTTAATTTGTATTATTTATTAATTCCGCTATTTTTAATTAATGTTGCGTATGAAATATATACTTATATTTATAAACGTAAATCAGAACCACTTTTATATGCTTCAATATGACCTTTGGTAATTCAAATAGTTTCACATACTATCTTGTTATTATTTACCTTAATTAATATGTTTTTATGAGATGCAAATGCTTATTTTCCTGAACCTACACAAGAAAATCCAGATACCATTAGAGCAACAGTCCCAGGTAACGAATTAATAAAAGGTTCAGAATACTTATTATTTTCAAGCAAAAACTCTTATTGAGCAGCTGTTGATGCATTATTTAATGTTAAAGCTGCTAAAAACCTAGTAATCATTATTTTATTATTTATCTTAGTTGGTTTATCTATTTTAGGAGCAAATATCAAAAAAGTACTTCGTTATAGTGAAAATGAAATTTCTGATAATGCTTCTAAAGATAAATTTGTTTTATATTTTGCTATTATAGGTGTTTTATTGTTATTAGTTATTAAAACAATGACTATCAATTTGCGAAATCGTCTTACCTTATTAGATGGTGGTGATTCATATAATTATTTATACATTTTATTCATAGTAATTGGATTCTTAATTACAGCTGGATATTTTGTTGGGATTGAATTTTTCTTTAGAAAAAATAAAAATACTGCATTATTTACCATTTATATGTCCTTAACACAAGGATTGTTATGAATGCTATTAACAGTTTCAATCTTTGTTATATCTAGCCCAAGCGATTATGTATATAATGTCTTTGCTATAACTATCTTCTCTGCAGCAATTTATATTCATTATATTGTTCGTCATAAAAATATAAATCGATTATCAATTTTTGCAATTCTTAGTTCCTTATTTTTACATAGCTCATTAATCTTTATCTATGCTTTAAATCACTTGTTAGTTGCTCAAGATAACTTTATGTTGATATCAGCGCCTACCCCAATTTCCTTACTTAAAATACTTACCATTATTAATTTAATTGTTGTCGGATTGTTCTTTATCTCAATTCTTATTTACACTTATGTTTGATTACAAAAAATTAATTTTGCATCTAAAAATAAAGGAGTAATTACTCATGAAAAATAAAACTATACTAGTTGAAACACCTGAACTTTTAGAGGTTTATAACTCATATAACCAACTTGTTTCAGAATCAAAATTCGTCAGTTACAAACAATTCTTTGCTTCTGTTTTGTTAAAACTTAATTCAAGTTTTAATTCAAAGGAATTTGAAAACTTTGAGGAACAAGTTAAAAAGGCATTTAAAAATAAATATGATTTACTTTTTCAAAAATTTGTAATTACTTTTAATTTAAATCCAAAATTTAGTCTTAACAAACTAGTTCCGATGTTAGCTAAATATGAATCATCTAATAATCAAGCAATAAGTTTTAAAACACAATCTTTTGATTTGGTTGTTAACCCAGATGAAAATATAGATGAATTAAATTTAGAAATTGCTAAATATCAAAAAGTTGACGGAGAGGTTTATCTAACTGAAAATCCTAACCAAAATGAAGACAAATTTGAAATTTTATTAAATGAAATTAATTTATCTTTATTAAGGTTGCTACTAGGTGGTTATGTTGTTGAAATTCTACCTAACATAGTTTTATTTATTTCAAAATATACCAATGCTTTAAAACTTTTCTTTAATAATAATATTTTAAAAGAAGAATAAAATGCATTTAAAAGATATCATTCAGAAAAAACAAAACTTTGAAAATATTAAAATCAAAGTTAATAATGATAAAAATATTTTATTAATAACAATTGTTAAACTAACACGAAAACTTGCTTTTTATGTTGATAATGCTTTATTAAATGTGCAGTTAATTCAAGCACTTAAAAATAAATATAACATCAAAAACAGTTTTATTGAAGATATTTCATTTGTTAAAAATAATAGTTTTTTAAGAAATCTAAAAAAATCATTTATTAAAGAAAAAGAACTGTATATTTATTTAACTGAAGAACAAAAATATGGAACCGATTCATATACTCGTTATGAAAAAACAATTTTAAATAAAATTAAAGGTAAAAATGTTGATTTTATTACTATCGGAAACCGTGCATTAAATTTTGCTAAAAGTAATAATTTAAATGTAATAAAAACATTTAAAAGTTCTGCAGAAAAAAACCTTGCAAGAACATTAGCACAACTAACCAAGATTTTATATTTAGATAGTGAATACAAAAATGTGCATCTAGTTATTAACTCAAATAAAAACTATAAAGAACCTTTTACATTGCTTCCGATGTCAAATTTTGATGTTGATAAATTACTAAACATTCATCCAGAAAATGAGTTTGATAAGGTTATTAAAGATTATAAAATTTATCCAAACATTGAAAGTTTTATTGATAATCAAATTACTATTTTCATCGAAAATGCAATTAACTCATTAATTATCGAATCATCGTTTTATAATGCTAAAAATGCTTTGGTTGCTGCTAATAAAAAAGTAAAACAACTCGATGAAGAACTTCTTAAAGTTACTAAACGGATCCATCGCATTAAACAAGAAAAACAAATAGAAGAAATTGTTTTATTAACTAAGAAAAAACAAACTATTTTTGAAGAAGGTCGAAATGAGTATGAGTAAACCTATTGAAATGATTTTCTTGGATAATAAGAAATTAAGAATTAAAAATTATGATTTATATATTAATCATTATCAAGAAAATACTTGAATTAAAGTTTCTGATAACTCTATTGGTGCATATCCAAGAATGTTAATTAAATTAGTTAATCCACAAAACAAAAACACTTTCTTTATGTTTTTAAAGAATGTTAATATAGTTTCAAAACCTGATAAAACCTTAGTAAAATCATTTTCTAATATCCATTTTTTCAAAGTTGCTGCAACAAAGCAAAAATACAAAAAAGAACTTGATCCACTTAAATATCAAATATCTCGTTTAAAAACCTTGCGATTTGTCGGTTTAAGCATTGATGAAACCATCTTATTAGATGACTTGAAAAATGATTTATATGAATTAGAATTAAAGCAGTTGTTGAATTTAACAGAAAGGGAAACATATGAGTAAAAAATGAAAAAAAATTCTTAATGTTCTTTCGTTAGCAACTGCCACAATGACACCTATAATTTCGCTTTCTACACAAAACAAAGCAAAGTTAGATATTAAGCAAACAGATGGTGAAGAAAATCCAAGTACTCCAGATAATCCTGGGACACCTAGCGATCCAAATAATCCACCAGAGGATCCTCGCAATCCAAAGCAAAATAAACCTAGAGATATATCGCCTGATTTTGATACATTTAGGACAGAAGCAGATGATAAGTTTCATTCAGACTTAAAACCTTTTTTAGATAATCTTATTCAATATTTACAGAACGAAAGAGATAAAGAACAAAAAGTTGCTGATTCTGCTGTAAATCCATCTTCAACAACACCTGAAACAAAACCTGGTGGAAATACCCAAAATCCAGGGGATCAAGGAAGTAATGAACAACCATCAAATCCAGGCAGTCAGGGTGGTCAACAACAACCATCCAATCCTGGGGAAGAACCAGGAAAAGGTAGTGAAGAACAAAAACCAAAAGATGATTATCGTGGAAATCGAAGTAAAATAACTTACTTAGATAAGTTAATTAAATTCTTTAGTGATCATAAAGATGATATTGCTGCTAACCCTGAAAAATACGGAATGAATGCAATCTTTCCAAAGGTAATATCTCGGGATAAATATTATGATTATGCAACCGTTAAGTTCAATGGTAAGGATTATACAAATATAAAAGTCGGTAAAAGTGATCCGACAAACTATGAGAAGGCTATTGAAGGTAATGATCAAAATGAAATTAATATTGATGAAAAACGTAAAGATCAAAAAAATACCATTAATAAAACTGAACTCGATACAGCTTTAAATAAGTATATCAATAAGTTAAAAGATAAGATTCCAGAAATCTTTATGAATCCTGATGATATCACTAAAATCGGTAAGGATGTTGAAGTTGTATATGATCCTAAAACCGATTCATATACTGTTACACCACCTAAAGGATTTAAAACTTGAGATGAATACTTTATAAATAAGATCAAACCAAGATATACAGCATTTGACTTAGAAGCTAACAAAGATATTGAGATAGAACCTAAGCAACAGCCCCCACAAAACAATCAAGTCACTCCACCTGATTCGGCTGCACCGAATACAAATCCGAATTTACCTGAACAACCCAATGATGCATTAAATCCTCCGATAAATCCTCAAGAATTAATTTTGCAACTACCACCATTATTTCCGAATATCAGTTATAAACTTTATAACCCTGTTGATCAAAATCTGCCTATCGCAAGAAATGATGGAGAAGATTTGGGAGATTATTTATATAGGGTTTTCAATGACCAAAATGTTTCACAAGAAGTAAAAGATAGTTTATTCTTCTTTGATAATCCGATTAACATTCGTTATAGATATCGAGTTGTAAAACTTGAAAAACCTACCGATAATGCTAGAAATTCATTAATACCTACTATTGAAATTCAGGACTTACTAGATCCTAAGTTAAAACGTGAATATCAAGTTGCACATGTTGATTCGGATGCAAATAAAACAGATGCTGATAAAGATGCTCCAAGTTCTACAAAATATAAATACCTTGATACCACTGATGATGAAACTCACAAGAGATTCAATTTCTTATATCAAGGTGAAATAAAAGCACTAAAAGAAAAATTCGAAGATTTATATAAAGCAGTAGGTATTGAATACGAAGATACAGTTAAAGACGGTGACAATGAAGTAACTAAAACATTCTATTTAGACTATGATAAATTAAATTTCTTAAAAGATGTTAGAACAGCAATTTTTAGTATGGTAGCTTACGGGGCGCAATTTACAGCAACCGAAAAACCATTCAACATCCAACGTGAAACATTATTAAATGATCCAAAATTTACAGTTATAAATACTCCAGATTATGACAAAGTAAATGCACAATCAATAAAAACATCTTCTGAGGCAGTTATGGGATTTTTATTTAGAAATCTTAAAGGTTCATCAGTTGAATCGAAAAGATATAATGGTCCATATTTTTCTCACCTTGCACAAGCATATAAAGATGAATTAACTTTTATTCTTCTTGCTTTAAAAAATGACCAAGTAAGAAAAACAGTTGAAGAAAACTTTAAACAAATTAAAGCAAATACCAAAATATTTAATGATTTTATTAAACAGACAGAAGTTAACATTAACAAATTATTACAATATTCACAATCACAACAACCTACATTTAATATTATCACTTGATATGATAATTATGTTAATTTAGTAAAAGAAATTGGTCCTGGTATGTTAGCACTTAAACAGTTAATTATTGCTAATAAACTACCGCCTACACCACCCGAAGAAGATCAAAGTGATGCAGATAAAGAAAGTCAAAAAACAATTGATTCATATCAACAACACTATCAATTAATTGATAGTCAATTACAAAAGTTTAAACAAACTGATAATAATCTGTTAACAATTTTAGGAATATTATTTTTAGCCACAGGAAGCATTTTAGTTGCATTGAATTCTGTTGGAGCTATTATTAATAGACTTAAAAGAAATAATCAACTTAAAACTATTTACATTATCGCAATCGTAGCAATTATTCTATTCCTAGCTATCGGTTCAGTATTTTTAGGAATAGGATTGAAAGGAATTTAATATGAATAACCCAAAAATTACATCAATTTTTGATTACATAGTTGAAGTATCTGGTGAATTCCCTTATAAACAGAGACAGTTTTATCACCTTAAGGAAAATCCTAAGATAAAACTTATGTTAATCAATGCAAGCAAAACCCGTGCCTTTTTGATTGCTAATACCAAAAATGCACAATTACGGATTAATTCAGAAGTTGTTTTAGAAAACGATGAAGCAAGAATTGATACTTTTCAAAATTATTTTGGTAAGGTTATTGACATCGAAGGGAATGTGATTTTACCAACTGCAGAAAACACATATAAACCTACTCCACTCGGAGCAAAAATCTTTGAACTAGCACATGATTTAACCACCGTTAAAACCTTAAACGAACAATTATTTACCGGTATTGTAGCAATCGATTTATTAATCCCAATTGGTAAAGGACAACGTGAATTAATCATCGGTGATCGTCAAACCGGAAAAACTCATATTGCGTTAAATGCGATTATTAACCAAGCTCGCAACGGGGTAAAATGTGTTTATGTAGCGATCGGACAAAAACGCGAAGCTATTACCAGAATTTATAATACCTTAGCAGAATATGATGCTTTAGAAAATACTATAATAATTGATGCACCATCAACAAGTGCATATGAACAATATTTAGCACCATATATCGGTATGGCACATGCTGAAAATATTTCTTATGAAGATGATGTATTAATTGTTTTTGATGATTTAACCAAGCATGCTAATATTATCCGTGAAATTGCTTTATTAACAGATCGACCAGTAGGAAAAGAAGCGATGCCTGGAGATACATTCTTTTCACATTCACAACTACTCGAAAGAGCTGGTTCGTTTGTAGGTCGTAAAACTATTACAGCATTACCAATTCTGCAAACTGTTGATGGTGATATTACATCGTTAATTGCTTCAAATATTATCTCAATTACCGATGGACAAGTTGTTACAAGTGCTGATTTATTCTCACAAGGGGTATTACCAGCAATAAACATTAACTTATCAGTATCCAGAACTGGTTCAAGTGTGCAAAGTAGACTTGTTACTAAGGTTGCTGCTGAAATTGGTAAAGCATATAAAGAATATAAACGTCATTTAAAGCTTGCGATGCTAGATTATGATTTTAATAAAGAAACTTCGTTATTAATTTATAAAGGAAAAATGATTGATAAGATGTTTACCCAAAGAGGATTTTCGTTACATACCCAAGATCTTATTTTGTTCTCATCAAAGTTAATCAGTTGAACTATTTTAAAAGGTGTTAAAGATGAACAAAAAGCAATCGCTTTTATTGATAAATTAATTCAAGTTGATGAGCAAGCGCGTAATTCATATAATACTGTAATGAGTGGTGAAAACTACGATGATAATTTACATAAATCATTTTTTGCTAATGCATTGAAACAATATTCAGATACATATAATTTAAATTGAGAAATTGAAACAGATGATTTATTCAAAATCCAACCTGCGATATTAGAACAAGTTGCTAGAGAATTAGGAGATAGATAATGCCAGGAAAAATTATTAATTTATTTTCAGATGTTATAGAAGTAGAATTTGATAAAGACAATCTTCCAAAAGTAAATCAACTGCTTACTTTACATGATGGAAAAACCTATCTGCTAGTAAAAAGAGTACTAAATGATACTACTATTCGTGCTATTATAATTTATAACTCTCAAGAAATATCGATCGATGATGCTGTAATTAATACTAAACAAAGTTTTATGGTTCCAGTTGGATTGCAATCATTAAATAACATTTATTCATTCCGTGGACAACCTTTATTAGATCGTGATACCCATCCAAAATACATTGAAATGGATTCAACAATTAATCCAAATCGTTATTTACATAATGAAATTGAACTTGTTGAAACAGGAATTAAAGCAATTGACTTCTTTATCCCGATTATCAAAGGATATAAATTAGGTATTTTTGGGGGTGCTGGAGTTGGTAAAACTGTGTTAATGAAAGAAATTATCTTTAATGTTAACAAAAACAGTGCTAATACATCAAATGTTTTCATCGGTTCGGGAGAACGTTCTCGTGAAGCCATCGAATTATTTAATGAACTTGAAAGTTCAAACTTAATGGATCGTTCTGCAATGTATATTTCAAAAATGAACGAATCACCAGGTGCTCGTATGTCAATTGTTCCAATCGGGGTAACTGCTACAGAATACTTAAGAGATGTTGAACATCAGGATGTGCTGTTATTTATTGATAATATTTACCGTTTTTTACAAGCTGAAAACGAAACTAGTGCAACCTTAGGTAAAAAACCATCAGTTGGTGGATACCAATCAACCTTAGAATCAGATGTTGCTAATATCCAAGATCGTTTATATAAAAACGAAAATGGTTCAATCACATCGTTTCAAACAATGTTCTTACCTATGGATGATTTATCTGATCCATCAGCAGTTGCTGTATTTAACCACCTTGATGGAAGTTTAGTGCTTTCACGTGTGCAATCAGCCAAAAATATTTTCCCTGCTTTTGACCCACTCGCTTCACAATCTAACTCAGTTGATGAAAAATTACTTGGTAAAAAACATTTTGATGCAATTATAGAAACCAAAAGAATTTTGAAAGCATATAAAGACTTAGAAGATGTTATTTTAATTCTTGGTTTTGATGAACTAGATGAAGAATCTAAGACAATTGTTAAAAAAGCCTTACAACTTGAAAACTTCTTTACCCAAAATTTCTTTATGACTGAACACTTTACTAAAGCACCAGGTCAATATGTTTCCTTAGAAGATACTGTCGATAGTGTAATACGGATTTTAGAAGGTAAATACATCAAACAAAGTCCAGAAATATTCCAATATGTAGGTTCAAATCTGCAAATTCCAACAGATGAAGAATTAGGATTGTAATAATAAAAAACATCTCTATTGGGATGTTTTTACATCACATCATAAATTTTTTAAATTTAAGATGTGATGTGAGTAAATATAATAAAATTAAATTATGGATTCTCTAAAAATATCCCCTTTTGTAAAATGAGCAGGCGGAAAAAGACAAATATTAAATAAAATAAAGCAAAAACTACCAAAAAATATAAATCGTTATTTTGAACCCTTTGTAGGAGGTGGTGCTGTATTATTTACAATTGAAGCAAAAGAATATTTTATCAATGATATTAATACTGCATTAATTAATGTTTATAAAAACATCAAAGACAATTACAAGTTATTTATTAATCAATTAAGCAAATATGATCAAAAATATACCAGTAAAGAAGATTATTATTACATAAGAGCAAAATATAACCAGAAATTGCTTAAAAATGAATATGATATGCAACTTGCAGCTATGTTTGTATATATAAACAAACGCTGCTTTAACGGCTTATATAGGGTTAATTCCAAAGGACAATTTAATGTTCCATTCAACGGAAATCAAAACCACCCATCTTTTAGCGAAGAAAACATTAAAAATGTTTCATTATTTTTAAATCGAAAGATAAAAATAATGAATCATGATTTTGCAGAAGTATTAAATGAAGCAAAAAAGGGAGATTTTATTTTTATTGATAGTCCTTATGATGTAGTAGGCGATGCAATATTTGTAGCATATAATAAAACAGGATTCACCAAAGATGATCATATTCGACTTTCAGAAGAAGTTAAAAAATTAGATAAAAAAGGATGTCTGTTTATGATTACAAATCATAATACACCCTTAATAAATCAGTTATATAAAGGATTTAACAAGGAGGTAATAGTTGTTAAAAGAACGATAAACAGGGATAAAAATAAAAGAACAGGGGAAGAAATTATTATTACTAATTATTAATATGACTAATATTGAAGAGTTTAAAAGCAGTTTGTTAGTGACTAACAGAAATTTTTTATTTTTTACAAATTGAGATAATGTTTTACAAATAGATAAGTATAAGGATTTGTTAAAAAAAATGGATGTTTTAATTCAAAACCCTAATTTCAATGAAGTTTTTAAGCAACTTTTAAATACTAATCCAAACATCATTTCAGTTTTTCCACTTTTATTAGCATTAAGCAAAAATGAAAGAGAACAACTTTCCAAAAACAAGGTTTTTAAAATTATAGATGATTTTGATTTTATAAAAGAATATAGTTTTAATGAAAAGATAACATTAACAGACAGCAAAATAGATGAATACCTTGAATTGTTTAACAAAACAGGATTAAAAAATCTTTTTGTAAATATACTTAGATTTTCTGTTTTTGACTATGTTACAGGTATTTTAGTCGGTTTAGATTCTAATGGTAGAAAAAATAGAAGTGGAAATTGATTTGAAGCAAGATGTTATCAACAACTAAAAAAGATATGTTTAAAATATAATATTCATTTGTTTTCACAGCAGAATTTTAAAAAGATAAATAGCATAAAATCTTTACATAAAATAGGTGATTTTATGCTCATTAAAAATGAAAAAATTTTAAATATTGAAGTTAATTTCTTCTTAAATTCTGGTTCCAAACCAATTGAGATTATAGATAGTTATATAAATAGAAAAAATGAATTAGTTAGCAAAGGAGTAAATTTTATCTTGATAACAGATGGGCCATTTTGAAAGAATCAAGATAATTTGCTTAATAAGATGAACTGAAAAGTAGAATTCTTTAATTTTAGTCAAACCCTTTCACAGAATTTTAAAAACACTTTATTAAAGATGTTAGAATAATAAACTACCTAGGTAGTTAGGTAGTTTATTATTCTAAATTATTATGGACAACAACTTTTCCAAAGATATTTACAGCTTCATTATTGAATCTATGATTATTGCTGTAAATATGTTTAATTCTTTGTAAACCTCGTTGTTTTAAGTCGTTTAGTACTACTGTTCAGTAGTTTTCGTTTTTATCATCATTTAATCAAATACATATAATCTGATGATTATTAGAGTTCTCAGTAATTAAATAGTAATATTCATTAAATTTATCATCAAAGTCATTTTTGATATTTATTTTATTTAAATAAAGCGAATCACAAACTTTTTCTATTGGTGTTTGCATAAAATCGCAGGCATTGTTTATAACAGCATGAGCAAAATTATTTTGAATTTCCTTGTCATAACTAGACATAATATTAGATAAATATTCTATTTTATCAGAACTCTTTACATTGTGTGCATATGAATAGAAAATATTAGGTAAAAAAGCAGGACTTTCGCGATTATATTTTTGGATAAAAACTGAAACAAACCTAGTTGTTCTTAGTCTAGGATGATAAATTTTTATTTTACCTATTTGTGTATTCAGGGTACGCTCGTAAAAACCATTTTTGGAATTAAAATTTTTTGATACCTGGATTTTCCGATTATTTTTAATATAACTATATAACTCGCTTCTTAAAATATAATCTATAAAGAATTGCATTTGTTGCTTTAGAATATCAAGTTGTTGCTCTTGTGTTAAGATTGGTTTTTTCATAGTTTCTCCTTATAAATACACTTTATTTATTATAAATTTAAAGGTATAAAATTAATTTATTATAAAAATAACAAAATTATATATTCTACTTTTAAGTCTATGATATAGATATAAAAGTAAATATACGATTTATATACCTTTATTTATAACTTGTTAATTATATAACAAAATAAATTTGCTAATAAGTTAAAACACCAAATTTTTGAATAATTAATTACATCTTTTTGCTTTTTTGTTATTATTTAATACACAAAAAAGAAAGGAGAAAAATGAAAATCACAAAATTATTCGAACAAAAAGATACTATCTTTTTTGATCAAAGTTTTGCTAATAAGGATGCAGCATTAGAATTTTTATCAAATGAACTTTATCAAAAAGGATATGTATCGGATAAAGATAAAGCATTAGCATTATTTAAAGAACGCGAAAATCAAGCATCCACAGGTATAGGTGACCATATCGCAATGCCACATATAGGAGATGATATTGTTTTAAAAAATACCCTTGTTTTTATAAGAACCTCAGATTTCAATTGAGATTCTATTGATAATCAAAATATCAAATATATTTTTGGAATAGTTTTATCTAAAAATGATCGTTCAAGCGAACATATGCAAATTATGGCTAATTTA
The DNA here is from genome assembly GCF_054353935.1 of Mycoplasma sp. 246B. Lineage (NCBI taxonomy): Bacteria > Bacillati > Mycoplasmatota > Mollicutes > Mycoplasmatales > Mycoplasmataceae > Mycoplasma > Mycoplasma sp. 246B. The sequence goes on along the minus strand of NZ_JBTHHM010000004.1, from coordinate 28,511 downwards.
TCAAGTTTGTTAATTAAAGCAGATTTTATAAATAAACTAGAACAAATAAAGACTGCAGATGAATTTTTAAACCTAATTGATAGTTTTGAAAATGTACAAACTGATACAAAATCAGATAATGATATTTACGATATTGTCGCTGTTACAGCTTGTCCAACTGGAATTGCACATACATTTATGGCTAAAGAAAAATTATATGAGCAAGCTAAGCAAATGAATGTAAAAATTAAAATTGAAACACAAGGAGCTGATGGGATTGATAATAAACTAACTGATGATGATATCAAAAATGCTAAAGGTGTGATTTTAGCAGTAGATCGCGAAATTGAAAAATCAAGATTTGCTAATAGTGATAATGTTATCGAAATATCAACTCAAAAAGCTATTCATAAACCAGAGCAACAAATTAAGAAGATACTTGATAAGCAAGGAAATAAATTACAAGGAATAAATGCACCAAGCAACCAAACTGAAGCAGCAATGACTTTTGATGGATTTGCTAAAAAAATGTATCGTTCATTGATGTCTGGGATTTCTCATATGCTACCATTTATTATTTTTGGTGGTATTATGCTTGCGATTGCATTCATTATTGACTTAATTATTGGCTCATCAAATGGAACTAATGTTGATTCAAAAGAATTTTTATCAAGTTTCGGATTTAATGCACCAGTATCAAATATTATTTTCCAAATTGGTAAAATTGGGCTTGGTTTGGCAGTTCCTATTTTAACTGCATATATAACTTTTTCAATTGTAGGTCGTCAAGGATTGCTACCTGGATTTGTAGTTGGAGCAATAGCAAGTGGGCAACTTGCTAAAACATACGGATTCTTAGGTGAAAGTATTAAAGCAGCAGGCGCAGATGCAGATAAAGTGCTTGAAACAGGGTCCGGATTCATTGGTGGAATATTAGGTGCATTCTTTGCTGCTGCAATGGTAATTGTTTTTGCTAAATATGTCTTTGGTAAATTACCAGAAAGCATGAAAGGGATTAAGAACATCTTATTTATGCCTTTAATTTCAACATTTGCTATTTCAATTATCTTTTGAGGTGTAAATATAGTTTTAATTTACATTAACTTGGGATTATATTTATTCTTAAAATTATTTGAAAGCAAACCATATTTAGCTTGATTATTAGGAATTATCATTGGAGCAATGATGGCTGTTGATTTAGGTGGGCCAATAAATAAAGCTGCATATATTTTCGGGGTATTATCAATTTCTGGAGGAACAAGTTCTATACCAATGGCTGCCGCTATGGCTGCCGGAATGGTGCCTCCACTTGGAATATCAGTGTCAATGTTTCTTACCAAGAAATTATGATCAAAAGAAGATCGTGATGCAGGTAAATGATCAAGCATTCTCTTTGGATTGTCGTTTATTTCAGAAGGAGCAATTCCGTATACAGCAAAAAATCCAAAGGTTATGATTCCTGCAAATATTGTCGGTGGAGTTGTTGCTGGTTTAATTACAGCAGCTCTCGGAGTTAATATAATTGCTCCACACGGTGGAATCTTCGTTATCTTCTTAGCACGTTCATCATTGTTTGGTAATAATATTGGTTTATCAATAGGATTAGGTATAGTATTTTTCTTATTAGCATTAATCGCTGGTTCATTCGCATCAGCTGGTACTATTTGACTTGCAAGTTATATTAATAAAAAATTCCCTAAAAAACCACAGGTAAATTAATGATTTATACACTTACATTATCACCTTCAATAGATTTATTCATTACATCTGAAAATTTTGATTTAAAGAAAGTGAACCGTTATGGTGAATTCGAACTTTTACCTGGTGGTAAGGGTTTAAATGCATCAGTAGTATTAAAAAGACACGGTTTTGATAATAAAGCAATAACATTTTTTGACTCACAAACTTTTGATATGTTCCAAAAAGATACTTTTTCAAAAGAAAAACTTGATGTTTTAAATATAGCAACAGAACAAAAAACTCGCATTAATATTAAATACTATGGAAAAACAACTGATTTTGAACTCAACGGACCAAAAACATTGATTAATGCAGACAAAGAAAACAAGTTATTTAAAGAACTTGATAAAATTACTAAGGATGATGTTTTAATGCTTATGGGTAAAGCAGATGAAGAACTGTTATTGAGGATACTCGAATTTGTTTCTTCAAAGAATATAAAGGTTGTTTTGGATATAGAGAGTTCAAATTTTATTAATTTTTTGCAATTTAAACCATTTTTAATTAAACCCAATATATATGAATTAAAGATGATATTTGCTAGTTTATCGGATTCAGTTCATGATATAAAACATTCTATGCAACAATTACAAAATTTAGGTGCCGAAAATGTAATAGTATCAAATGGTGAAAAAGGTGCATATTTATTAGATTCAAAACAAAATTTTTATACTCTAAAAATTAATCAAAAGGTTGACTTAGTTTCTGCAACTGGTACAGGTGATACAATGATTTCAATATTTGCTGCAAGTTATTTAAAGAATAAAAATAGCGAAAATGCTTTTTTATTAGCAGGTGCAGCATCAATGGCGACTGTTACTAGTAAGTGATTAGCAAATAAGAAGGAAACAAAAAAATTTCTTTCAAATGTATTTATCCAAAAATAATGTATAATATTTAAACAAGGATAAATTATGGAAAAACAAGAAATTCAAAAAGTAAATAAAAAAAATAAATTAGCAAATGTAAGACTAATTTGACCTTTGATTATAGGATTAACTGTAGGTGTTGCTATTGTGTTGATTCTATGAGCAATTTTTTCAAATGTATAATAACATCAAAACACACATTTTATGTGTGTTTTACTATATCAAAAATTTAAAGAAAATGATTTTATTGTTATAATATATAAACACAAAGGATTGGACAAAAAATAAAAAACAAATTTTGATTATTTTTTGATTGTGCTATAATTAGTTAGCAATTTATTAAATGCAAATGCCGATTTAGCTCAGCGGTAGAGCAGCTGGCTGTTAACCAGTTGGTCGTTGGTTCAATCCCAATAATCGGCGCCATTTATGGTCTGTTGGTGAAGCGGTTAACACACATGGTTTTCATCCATGCATGCACGGGTTCGATTCCCGTACAGACTGCCATTTTGGAAGATTAGCTCAGTTGGGAGAGCGTCGCCCTTACAAGGCGAATGTCATGGGTTCGAGTCCCTTATCTTCCACCATATGCCGTCTTAGCTCAGTTGGTAGAGCAACTGACTTGTAATCAGTAGGTCGTAGGTTCGAGTCCTATAGACGGCACCAAAGCGAGTTTTTTTACACAAAAACTACCCTTGCACGGGTGGTGAAATTGGCAGACACGCTAGATTTAGGCTCTAGTGCTCTACGGCATGAGGGTTCGAGTCCCTCCTCGTGCACCATTCTTAATTTTAATTTAATTTTTAATTTATAATATTTTTTATTTTTTTAAGCTTTTAATCGTTTATAGTTAAACCTTTCATATACTATAGACAACTTCTTATATTTTTTTCTATACAATTATCAAACTTTTTATCACTTATAATTTAAAAAAAGTAATTTTGTAATAAATATTTTGTAAAAAATTAATTCCATATATATGTACATATAATGCTTTAGTCTTATCAACTAAAGCATCTTTTTTATACATTTTTATCTTTAAATTTACTTGCACTTTGCAAAAAGCGAGTAAATAATTTATGTGGTTGTAATGGTCGTGCAGTGAATTCTGGGTGATATTGCACCCCGATATAAAAATCTTGGGTTGGATCTTCACAGGTCTCCACAAGTTTTAAAGTAGGGTGAAAACCACTAAATATAAAGTCATCACTTTGGATGTTATTTATATATGCTGAATTAACTTCATATCTATGACGGTGACGCTCTCAAATAGAATCCGATTTATAATATTTACTAATGAGTGAATTAGGCTTAAATACAGTTTCATAAGCACCAAGACGCAAGGTTCCACCCAAATTATCTTTAGCACTTTTCCCTTTAATAAAATCGAGCACATAAATTTCGTTTTCACCTTGTGCAAATTCTCGAGAAGTAGCATCGGTTAAACCTTGTTTGCGTGCCTGTGCGACTGTCATAGCCTGCATTCCTAAGCATATCCCGAAAGTAGGGATTTTTTCTTCTTTTGTGTATTTTGCTGCTAAAACTTTTCCTTCAAACCCACGGATACCAAAACCGGGAAGGATAACAACTCCATCTGCATTTGATAATACTTGCTTAATATTTTCTTCGTTCAGGGTGCTTGAATCAACATATTCTAAGTTTATGTCTATTTTTAAATCAATTGCAGAAATTTTTAGTGCTTCATTAATTGATTTATATGCATCTGAAAAACTTGTATATTTACCTAGCATTTTTATTACAAGTGATTTTTGTTTGTTAGCTGCAACCTTACGAGCAAATGCTTTTCAATCATCTAATTTTGCCTGATTATCTTGCATATTAAAATATTTTAAGATATTCGAAGCAACATTTTTTTTATTTAAATATAAAGGAATATCATAAATATTTGATAAATCAGGGACAGAAACCACATATTCATCGGTTAATAAAGAAGTATATGCAACTTTTTTGATTATTTCGTTTGGAAGCGAATCATCAGAACGTAGTAAAATCATATTAGGTTTAACACCTAAACCTTTTAAAGTTGATACTGAAAACTGTGTAGGTTTTGTTTTAAAATCACCTGATGTTTTTAAAAAAGGAACATATGTAACATGGATAAAGAAAGTGTCGTTAGAATTTGAATAACCCATTTGTGATAAAGCATGAATAAAAGGATTTGATTCGATGTCACCAACAGTACCACCAACTTCGATGATAACAAAATCACTGTTATATTTTTTTTCTATATTTTTTATAACAGAAATTATTTCATTAGTTACATGCGGGACATATTGAACAGTTTTACCTTTAAAAACACCTTTGCGCTCTTTTTCAAGAATGTTTTGAAATATACGTCCACTGGTAAAATTCGAATCCTTTGAAAAGTTTTCATTAATAAATCTTTCATAGTGTCCTAGGTCTAAATCAGTTTCTCCACCATCCTCAGTAACATAAACTTCACCGTGTTCAAATGGTGACATCACCCCTGGATCAACATTTAAATACGGGTCTAATTTTAAAACAAAAATACTATAACCTTTTGCTTTGAGCAGGTTTCCAATTGATGCTGCCGCAACACCTTTGCCTAACCCTGAAATAACACCACCTGTGATAAATATAAATTTTGACATAAAATACCTCTGTTTTTATATTATAAATTAATCTATTAATTTAGTGTAAATTATTTATTAAAAACAAAACCAGCAAAGCTGGCTAAATAATGGACACTTCTATTAATGTTTTTTCATCATCTTTTTGTGCTTCAATTACTTTAAAAACAACTTTGTTTTCTAAAACAAAACGTGATTTTTTATATAGACGATCTCGATGTATTTTTTGAGAAAATCATTTATATAAAGTAAGTTCTTTCTCGTTTTCATTTAATAAATCAGCAGAAAGCTCAAGTTGTTTGAAAAGATCGTGCATTACGACATTACCCTTTACTCTTGATTTTTCAAGTGAAATTTCATAAATTTCTTCATCATCATCATATTCATCGTAAATTTCACCAATAATTTCTTCAATAATATCTTCAATAGTTATAATTCCTACAATATCAGGTGAATTATTATTTTCTACAACAAATGCCATATGTGCGCGGGCAGCACGCATTTTCTCTAGGGCGGATGATAATATTGAATTAGCAGAGACAAAAGGAACAGATTTTACATATTTTTCAATCCGACCTTTTTCGATATCAAAAATATCTTTCAATAATACTATTCCTATTAATTCATCTTTTTTGACAACTGGTATCCTTGAATAATTTGTTTCTTTAAATACTTGTTTTGCTTCAGAAACAGTTGACCGATAATTTAGTATTGTTACATCCTTAAGTTTTATATAATGAGATAAAACCTTGGTAGAATCCAAATCTAATGCTTTTTTAGCAAGTAAACTTTCTCCAGTTTGTAGCACACCTTCGCTTTGGGCAAGGTTAATCATATTTTTTAAATCTTCTTCAGAGTTTGTTACATAAACTTGTTTTGAAATTTTCGAAATCGGCCAAGTTAAAATTCAAAAAACTCAGTAACATACATCGATGTATCAACTAAAAAGTTGTAAGTATTTTTTTGGATATTTTTTTGCTAATAATTTCGGTGTAATTTCACCAAAAATAACTAGCAAAGGTGTTACAATAGCAGTTGAAATAATAATTGATAAAGTATTATTATTAGGAATTAGTTGTGATAAAAATCACGATGTCAGAATTGATGAAATAACATTAACTAGGTTGTTTCCGATTAAAATAGTTGTCAGAATCCGATTATAACGTTTAGTATGCTTGCTAATAAGTTTGCTTGCTCGCTCTTTATTTTCTTCCATTTCATAGATTTTTGCTTTTGAAAAAGTAGAATAAGCTGTTTCGCAACCACTATAAATTGCTGATAGAATAAATAGAAGCAGTAAAAATGGTAAAACTATAAAATGCATCATACTCCTATATAAGGATTCTGACTAGTGGAATATGGGTCCATTATTCGTCCTTTCTAAATTCGTGTTCCTTAAAAGCAACAATTCTTCCTTCGTATAATAATTCTGCATAACCAGGTGAACCGTTACGGTTTTTTGCGATTGTTACTTCAGTTAATTTGTATGCATCGGTGATATCGTTACTATTTTGATTTTTCTTTTTATCTAAGATAGTACGAGATAAAAAGATAACAATATCTGCATCTTGTTCAATGCTACCCGATTCGCGTAAATCTATTAATTGTGGACGTTTATCTTCTCTGTTTTCTACATTACGAGTAAGTTGTGATAGTGCCATAATCGGGATTTTAAGATCTAATGCCATTGTTTTTAATGATCGAGAAATAGCAGAAACTTCAGTATTACGATTACCACCATGACCATCACTGCTGACAAGTTGCAGATAATCAACAATTACAAAACTTAAACCACCATTTAAATCTTTATTCAGTTGCTTTATTTTTCAAATGATATCCTGAATTTTGCTTGTAGCAACATCATCAAAATATAAATTAGACTGTTCCTTGGTAATAGCAGCGATATTTCGTAATTTCATAAAGTCATCGTGCTTTAAAAATTTAGGGTTTTGTAATTTATTCAATTCGATATTTGAAATAGATGCATAAAAACGTGAAACTAATTCATGCACGGGCATTTCCAGTGAAATAAAAGCACATGATTTGTTTGGGTCTTTTGTAATATTTTTGGCAATGTTTAATGCTAATGCAGTCTTTCCTACCCCCGGACGAGCTCCTAATACTATAAATTGACCTGGTTTGAATCCTTTGGTATATTGATCAATTGCATCAAAACCACTAAAAACTGATGCTGCATCAACATCACCACTTTGAATCATTTGTTCAAGTTTTTCAATAAAACTATCTGTTGCATCATTTAATGAAATAAACGAACTGTTTTTTAATCCCCGCTCATTATGTGTAAGAATAAATGTTTCAAAGTCATTTAATGAGTTTTCCCAAGAAATTTCGTTATTAGTTTTAAATGCTTGTAAACTTTCCCCATAAAAAACTTCTAATGCACGTAAACGGGTTAATTCAATTAGTTTTTCAACATTATAATTAAAATTAGATTGATTATTAAATTGTGTAGAAAGGGAACTTAATAAGGCTTCATTTACTAATGAATAACGATTTCTTAGTGAAACATCAGATTCTAATGTTTCAGTCAATTCAATGTAACCGTAAAAAGTAGGATGAGGAGAAGATTTGCTACGTTTGTATTTGATTAAGTCAAAAAGTTGCTTATGCTCAGGAATAAAAAAGTCGTCAATATCTAAATAATCACAACCCAAATGTTGCTTTTCATCATCTGTTAAAATAAGTGCAAGCGTTTCACGTTCAACGCTCTTATCAGCAAATAATGTATTATTGTAGGCTTTAATTTTCAGATCTTCAAAATTTTTATAAAAAGGTTTTTTAAATTTATTTCTTAACATTGATTATAATTTGAATTTTTATTCTAGCAACAATGTCTTTGTATAAGATAGCATCGATTTCGTGACTTCCTTCGGAAACCAAATGAATTTTTTGTAATGAATGCTTCGGAAGTTTAAATCCTAGTTCCTTGAGTTCTTTATCAACATCTTTTGTAGAAACTGAACCATGTACATTTAAGCTTGAATTGGCATCAATATTTGCTGTTAGTTGAAATTTTAAAGTAATATCTTCAAGTTTTTCTTTTTGTCTTAATGCATTGGTGCGATTTTCGTGTTCGTTAGCAACTAAATCATTAAGTCTCTTTTCTAATTGTGCTTGTGTTTGAATATTAAATGCAACACCTAATCCTTTACGGATTAAAAAATTTGTTCCATATCCGGGTGCCACATCGATGATAGTGTTAGCTTTACCATCTTTACAATCTTTTAATAAAATTATTTTCATATTATGTCCTTTCAGCAACGGTAATTGCATGTCTTATATTATTTGCGAATGTTTCTAAATCTTCTTCAGATTCAGCCGCCGCGGTTGTAAAGTGTCCACCACCACCAACCATTTCAGCGATTACTTGCACATTTGTATCAATTCCACGCGCACTTAATTTATATCTTTTAGAATTAGGTAATTTACCTACTACAAATGAAGCACGACGACCACGCACTTTTAGTACTTCATTTGCGGCTATCGAAATAACATCGTTGGATGCTTCTTGATTTGAATAAGCAAGATAATATCCATCTTTAATTTCAAGAATGTTTTCTAATAATGCTTTTACTTTTTTTGCTGTTTCATCATCATATTTTAAAAGTTCACCACTAATATTTGGTTCAGCACCTTTCGATTCTAATCATGCAGCCGCTTCAAAAGCGCGTTTTGATGCTGACTTAGAAAACTGTGATGTGTCCAAATAAATACCATTTAAAAGCCACTGTGCCACTTCTTTGTTAACATCAACTTTATAAGATAAAAACATTAATATTTCGGTGACTATTTCGGATGCACTAGATGCAGTTGTATCTACATATAGATTGCTTTTTGGACAAAAATCAATAGTTTTCCCTAGTCTATGGTGATCTAAAACAAAAACATTATCACGATTTGTATTAACTAATGCATCAATGTTATCTGTTCTTTCAGGGTCAGAGTTATCTACTAGGAAAACCAATGAATCCTCAGATGTTAAATTATTTGCTTGTGTATATTTGATAAATAAATTATTTTTTTTGGTTGCTTGTAAGAAATTTTTTGTTGTATTATCCATAGTCGTAATAGAAATATATGCATCCTTTTGAAAAGCTTTTGCAATTGTATATATTCCATAAGCAGAACCGATTGCATCTAAATCTGCTCATTTATGTCCATAAATAACAACATTTTTAATTTTATCATCGCTAAGCTTATTTGCGATAATTTGTGCTAAACCACTAATTCTGGTTCGATTTTTATTTGCAAATATTTCGGTGTATGATCCAAAATACTGTGGTTTACTAATATCAGAGAAGATTGCAACTTGATCCCCTCCCCGTGATTGAGCTTGTACTAGTGCTTTTTTTGCTTGTGAAAGTTTTGTTTCTAATGAACTTCAACCTACTGCTAAGCCTAAAGAAACAGAAAGTTTTGTAACTTCTTTATCAATAAGTCGATCATTGATTTTAGTAAAAATTTCAAAATTTGTTTCTTTAAGTTTTGTTAAAGATAATTCATTAGTCAGAATAATAAATTTACCATTTGTATATTGACGATAAATTAAATTATATTTTTCGACCGATTCGTTTAATGCATCAATAATAACTTTATTAATTTTAAAAAGTTGTTCTTCAGAGAAAACTGATTGGTAGTGGCTGTAGTTATCTATTTCCAATTCACCGATAACTGGTTTTTGTTCGTGTAGTTCTTTTTTGTATAATGTTTTAATAGTGGTATCTCGTATTACAACTGTGTTATCTAATGGTCAAAATTGTGCTTCATAATAATTATTATTGTTTTGTAAAATTATATTTTCTGGATTATTATATTTAATTTTACCTTTAACACTTGCATCAATTTTTTCGATTGCATCTGTAATTTTTAGTCCAATGAAATCATTATGAAAGTTATTTTTAATAAATTCACTAATCCAAATTACTTCAGCAGAGGTATCATAAATAATTAAACCAATTGAGTTATTAGTCATTATTTTTTCAACAAAACGATTAAAGGAATGCTTTACTAGTTCACGTGATTTTGCAAAGTTAATAATTGCAAAATATAAAATCAAAGTAATTAAGATTAAAGAAAAGAAAAGAGCAATAACTATTAAAATAAGATGTCATTTTTGTGGTTGCAATTTAATAAAGACTATTAAGAGGACAATTATTAAGACAAATAATAATATTCCTGATGTAATAAAAAATCATAATTTTTGCTTCGATTTCATTGATACCTTACCTTATATTTGTTTAATTATACAATAATTTATTTTATCTAAATTATATTCATATAAATTGAATCAACTTGTGAATAACTTTGAAGTTATCCACATTAAATCCAGTTTTTGCTAAATAATAGTCTTAAAAATAAAACAGACTAATAAATGTGCAAATATTTTTACATTATATGCAAAATAAATATTATAAATATGTAAAAATATTTTAATTTATAATTTTCAATTTATAATTTAATAGAGTTTAAGACTCAGAAAGGGTGTATTATGCAAACGATATTAAAGATGTTACATTTAGATAACATCGAAAGTATGTCACCTAAGAAAAAGTTATTCTATGGATTATTATTATGAATTTCAATTTCTTTTGGTTATACACTGTTTGTTGTAAATTTTGGTTTTAGTGGATTGCTCAATGGCGGCGGAAAAGGCACACCTGGAGTTCTAGGACATTTTAATATAGAAAATAATGCTGCATTTCAGCTAACTAATCAAGCAACTAACTGAGGTATTACGATAGGTCGCGGGATTGGTTCAATATTAGTTGCTGTTATTTTAACTAGATTAGCACATCGTTGGACAGTTATTATAGCATTTATTTTGACTTTAATAGGTATTCCAGCGCAATGAATTTTTCCGGCTTCTCAAGGTGGATATGTAGGTTTTGTTATCTTTAGAACTTTGATGGCTATCGGTGGAACAATGTTGATAATTCTTACTCAGCCAGTTGTTGCTAGATTCTTTAATGCAAAAACTAAATCAATAGTTTCACAATTTGGAATTTGATTCTTCCCTCTTGGTTCAATTATTACAGTTGTAACATTTTTGGCAGCAAATCCTAATGATGTAAAAAGTGCATGACAAATCATTTTTACTGTAATTAGTGCATTAAACATTATACCATTGCTTATTTTCATTTTTGTTGGTTCTAGATTCGGTATCAAAACAGAACAAGAGCGAGCAAAAGAACCTAATCCATTCGTATTTTTATGAATGTATTTGAAGAAAAAACAAACATACATTTGAATTTTAGTTTATGGTGGATGATTATGTGCTGTTGTGCTCCCACAGGTATTATCTAAAAGATTATTTATTGATTTAACAACACTTAGAAACCTTGATAAAGCAACAAAAGAAATTCCTTCTGCTCAGTTAGAAAAACTCATAAATATTTGATTAGTTATTTATTGAGCAGCAGTGTTTTTAGGTCCTATTACAATCGGACTTTGATCAAGATTTAAATTAAAACGTAAACTTTATCAAGTATTTGCTTTAACATTTGGAATATTATTTTACATATTCTCTATGGTTGTATTTACTAAATGAATTGTTCCTTCAAATGGTAGTGTTGGTTCACAAGTAATATTCTACATTTTTGCATTTATCACTGGATTATGTCTTTGAGGAATTCAAGGCGTTATGCTTAATCTACCACACGAATATCCAGAACGTGATCCACAAACCATTGGTTGAATGTTTAGTTTAATTTGAGGATTTGGATACTTAATGTTTACAGTTGGATTAATTATTATTTCAGCTGTTACATTAATTGGCAAGAGTGTAAATCCAGTTGCTGCAGGACAAGTTGATCCAAATACACTTAAATATTCAATAATTCAGTTTATCTTAATTATTGTCTTTGGATTGATTTCTGTACTTGGTACCTTGTTGCTTCGCGAACCAGATCCAAATGCAGAATCGATGCCAAGTTGAATGAAAAAGATCTTTAGTTTTTTAGGTAAAAAAAACCTAGATAAAAATTAAACAAATACATTACTTTAAAACAACAACTCCAAGGAATTGTTGTTTTTTAACAAAATACAAGAATAAATTATATAATTAAATTATTAAGGAGTTATATGAGTGCAACTGAAAAAGCAATTATAGATAAAATAATAAATGAATCATTAGATAAAATAATGGCAGAAAGATTTGGTCGCTATGCAAAATATGTTATCCAACAACGAGCATTACCAGATATTAAAGACGGGTTAAAACCCGTTCAAAGGCGGATTTTATATTCAATGTATGGATTAGGTCTTGATTATGATAAGTCTTATAAAAAATCAGCTAGAGTAGTAGGTGATGTTATCGGTAAATACCACCCACACGGTGATTCATCGGTTTATGAAGCGATGGTTAATATGTCACAGTCTTGAAAATCAAATATTCCGTTACTTGATATGCATGGGAATATCGGGTCAGTAGATAATGATCCTGCTGCTGCAATGCGTTATACCGAAGTAAGATTATCAAAAGTATGTCAATATATTTTAAATGATTTAAAAAAGAATACTGTTGCATTTATTCCTAACTTTGATGATAGTGAGCAAGAACCTGCTGTGCTACCATCAATTTTCCCTACATTATTAGTGAATGGAGCAAAAGGAATTGCTGTTGGTATGGCTACTGATTTACCACCACATAATCTTGGTGAAGTCATTGATGCTACTATTGCAAAAATCAAAAAGCCTTATATAACCTTAAAAGAAGTTCAAAAATACATTTTTGGACCAGATTTTCCGACAGGTGGGATTATCAAAGGAATCAAAGGGATTAATGATGCTTTTGAATTTGGTAATAATCCAAAAGAAAAAATACATTTATATAGTAAATGTAATTTATATACAAAAGATAATTATAAGTATATAGAAATTACACAGATTCCCTATGGAGTTGCTAAATCAGCATTGGTATATGAAATTGATTTATTAATTAACAAAGGTGAAATCGATGGGGTAATTGAAATTAAGGATCAATCTGATCGAAATGGAATAAATATTCTTATTACGATGCACCCAAGTGTTAATGAACAAAGTGTGTTATCATATTTATACCAAAAAACACAACTTAAGGTTTCTTATTCATATAATAATACTGTAATTCAAAACAATCAACCTAAACTTTTATCTCTATTAGATATGCTTGAAAGTTATTCATTGCAAGTTAAGAATATAAAAACCAAGACATTGCAATATGATTTAACAAAGAACAAATTACGTTTAGAAATTGTTAAAGGTTTTATTAAAGTTTCTGAAATTACAGATAAAGTTATTAAAGTTATCCGTCAATCAGAAGGTTCAAAAGCAGGTGTGATAAAAGATTTGATGCATTATTTTGCATTTAGTGAAATTCAAGCAACAGCAATTGCTGAGTTAAGATTATACCGTTTAAGTAAGACAGATAAACAGGCATATTTAAAAGAAAAAGAAGATTTAGAAAAAGAAATTGCTCATATTGAACAACTGCTTAGTGATCCACAAAAATTTAATAATTTTATTATAAAAATACTTAATGAAATTAAAAAAGAGTTTGCTAGTCCGAGAAAAACCTTGATAGAAACTGAAAGTTTTGATTTTTCACATAAAGAAACCGACTTAATTAAAGAAGAAGATGTTTATATTTGTGTTTCGCAAAATGGCTATATTAAAAGATTTAGTCAAAAAACACAAGAAAATAATAATTTAAGCAATTATTATCTTAAGGAAGATGACAACATTATTCATATATCTAAAATGAATACAATGCATAATTTACTAGTGTTTACTAATTTAGGTAATTACATAATTCTACCTATTCATAAAATAACTGAAAATAAATGAAAAGATTATGGAACATCTTTAAAAGAACTTTTCAACCTTAAAATAGATGAAAAGATTATCTCTGTGATTGAAGTAGCAGATTGAAATTCTGATTTATTTATTGTCACTGGAAGCAAAAACGGATTTTTCAAAAGAACCAAATTAAGTGATTTTGCTGTCCAAAGAGTTAATAAAACTTATGTAGCAATGTCTTTAATTGATAATGATATTATGCTTGGTGCTTATTTATCAAATAACCAAAACCATCTTTTAATAGTTTCCGATGAATCACTAATAACTTGCTATCCTGAAATAGAAATTAATACTTATGGAACCAAAGCAAAAGGGATAAAAGGTGTTTACTTGTCACTCAGTGATAAAGTTAGTGATTTTAGAATAATTAATTTAGAAGATGAATATTTATTTGTTTCAAAACAAGGTTATTGAAGCAAAATAAAGGGCTCAAAACTACCTATAACATCTAAATCAATAAAAGGAAAAAAAATAGCAGGAATCAAGGAATTAGGTGCTAATATCAAAGTTGCAAATATTAGCAGAAAACAAGAATTACTAATCCAATCCATAGAACATAATTTAATTAGATACTTAGGATATATAGAAATAAAAGAAAAAACAAGTTATATAGATTTTAATAATATTCAACATATTTTTATCAATGATATTCAGAAACAAGAAAATATTGATCCATTAAGTGATTTTAGTGTTAAAACAATAAAAAAACACGATGAAAATATAAAAAAATCTGAAGAAAAAGTTAAAGAAAAAGAAAAGGATTTAGATTCTTTGCTAGATCGTGTGGATAAATTATTAGGATTAAAATAATATGGATAAAAAACACTTATACCATGTATTCAAAAGCGAAATATTGAATTTACATTCGATAAATGATATAGCAAAGTTATGAAACCTACATACTGGGACAATAAATCGTTGAATTTTAAAGCAAGAAGTACCAAGCAACTACTTTAACCATATAAATAAACTTTTAAATCATAAATATCAAGCTGATTTTAATGAGCAGCAGTATTATAAAAATATGGATCAGTTTTTTACGCCAGTAAAGGTTGCTAAACAAATGATTGAAAAAACGGTTAAATTTATTAAAAAACACTATGATATAGACTTAAAAGAATATGACTTAATAGAACCATCGGCTGGAAATGGGAGTTTTTCTAATAATTTTCCTAAGGAATTATTTAATCAAACTTATGCATTTGATATTGAACCACAAAAAGAAAGTATTCTTAAACAAGATTGATTAGAATATTATCCAAAAAATGATAAAAACATTGTTATCGGAAATCCTCCCTTTGGACTTCGTGGACAACTTGCTTTACAGTTTATTAATCATGCAGCAAAATTTTGTGACTTTATATGTTTTATTTTACCTCCACTCTTTAATTCTAATGGTAAAGGATCACCGATGCTAAGAATAAACAAGAATTTTTATTTAGCAGCAGAATTTAAGGTAAATGATGACAAATTTCATTATCCAAATAACAAGATTATTAATGTTAAAAGTATTTTTCAGATATGAACAAAACTACCATCTCATAGTGTAAAACCAATTAAACCACCCAAAAAAGTTAGTGACTGGATAAAAGTATATTCTTTAAGTAATGGCTCTACACCGAGTTCAAAAAGAAATGTTAAAATGTTGGATAAGTGTGATTATTATCTACCATCTACAACATTTTCAGAAGTTAGTTTAGAAACAAGTTTTTCTAAATTACCACATAATCGAGGATATGGTATTGTTATTTTAAAAGAAAAACAAAGAATACAAAAAATAATTGAAAGTGTTGATTGAAAATCTAAAAGTTTTAAATCGACAAACTCTGCTAATAATCTTAGAACACAACTTATTATTGATGCTATTGAAGAACGGATAAAAAATGATTAAAAGTATTTATGAAGAATTGATTGAATTAATTGATGAAGAAATTAATAAGCATCCTTGAAAATTAACGGATAAATTTGCAAGTATAAGAAAAATCCAAATTGATCAAAGAGGTAGAGTTGGAGAAAAGTTTTTTACAACTATATTTAAGGAATTAAATAAGGAAGTTATCTATCAACAAGATGGATTCGGTGATTGAGATATAGTAGTAGATGGAGTTAAAATCGAAATAAAAACCGCTACCTTGGATGTTAGTAAGAAATTTCAACATGAAGGGATTAAAGAAAATAAGTCTTGGGATGTTATAGCATTCTTGGATATTGCACCAAATGACTTATATATAAGTTTTATCCATAAAGATGATTTTAAGTTTGGTTTGCAAAAAGTTAAAAATGATTTAGTTATAAAATACGGGACAGTAAAAATTAATGGTAAGATTCAAAATATTCATTTTAGAGGCAAAGAACAAACAAGTAAAAGGGCAACAGGATCAGGTTATAAAGTAGATTTTAAATTAGAGGATTTAAAAATTACAAGAACTCTTAAGGATATCGAAAATATCTATGAGCAAGCGATAAAAGAAAAACCACACTAGTGGTTTAAACTTTTTTACATATTCAAAAGTAAGTATTATCAGCAAATTCTATAACTTCTTTTGTTTCGTTATAACTTTCATCTCTATTTATTATAGAAATGACTTCAAAACCATTTTCAGTTAGCAAATTAACCAGTTCATCTTTATTATAAAGGTGAAAGAAATCATAAAAACCATCTTCGTTTTTAAAAATTAAGTCTCCTTTGCTTTCAATTTTAAATTCCTGAGTTTGTTGAATGTTTTCTAGTTTTAATCTTTGTCTATATTTTTCTTCATCTCTTAGGTGTGCTGTAAAGATGAAGATTCCGTTTGGTTTTAATGTACGATAAATTTCTTTTAATGCCAGAATACGAGATTTTTCAGATGGTATTCCGATAAAACCGTTAAAAGAAAAGAAAGTATATTCAAAAAAGTTGTTTGGGAAAATTAAATCACAAGCATCCATATATTTAAATCGAATTGTATTATTAGGGAGCAATTTTGCTATTTGCAATGCTGTATCAACCATTTCTTTTGAAATATCAATAGCATAGATATTTTGATATCCTAATTCTTGTAGATTAAATGATGTTCTACCTGCTCCACAACCTAAATCCAGTAAATTTTCTTGCTTATTTCTAAATCACTTATTAACTAAATCTAATTCAGATGTTCATAAACCTACATTAGTAATAGCTAACGAATATTTTAAAATACTAGTATTTTTTGAAAAGACAGATTTAGCGTTTTTCAAGTGCATCCAATCTTACTGAACCAATTACGTGATGAACAATATTTTTTTCTTCATCATAGCCGTTATCAGAAAGATCACTATATGAATTTCTTACTCCTATAGGTGTGATAACATCAAAATTAAAAGTTACATTGTATCCATTTGTAGTTGATTTTTTAATTATAACTTTCATATTTTGAATTGTTTTATCAGATGCGGAACTATTTATATTTTGATTAAGTCTACTAAAGTATGGATATAACACAAATCCTTGTTGTAAACCGATGTAATTTTTAGTGTTTAATGAAGCATACGTCACTTTATATGCACCTAATGGATCAGTTACATCAACTAATAATTTATCAAATATCTTTTTAGTGATAAGAGCAAGTTGCACGTCACCTATTTCACTTGTGATATCTATATCTGCACTAGGATTTTTATGCTTGTCAATTGTTTGTTTTAAATTATTGTTTTGTGTAATAATTGATGTTAAGTCTGCTGCTGTAATAAAGTAAGAAACTATATCGTTTTGCATATTAACATCTTTTTGTAGTTTTCTTAAACCATTAAATTCAAATTCTTGATTAATACTTGCTTCATTTGAATGATTATCATGTTGATTTTCGATTAATACTTGAATTCCTAAGGTTCCTGCTTCATCGTTGAATTTAACACCTGTAATTTTATATTCATATAAGTATTCTAATGATTTATTTTTTTCTAAAAACTGTGTTTTTAATGAATCATTTAAGGAAGCCACCCCATTTGTAAATAAGCTAGTATTTTTATTAAATAGTTGTTCAAAATTAATAATTGTTTCATCTTCTTTTGCCTGCATTTGTAATTCATTATATTTATTTGGATCTTCTGAATACATTAACATATAAGCAAGCAACGATGGAAAGAGTCTAGTTACCTTATCGGTAAGTGTTTTTTTGCTTAAAAAACTTTCTTTTTGGTTTGTTTTTGATGTAGAATTATTTACTTTAAAACCATTTATATTGAATCTTAAAGTTTTTTCTTCAATATTTGGATTTTTAGTAGTAAATGTTAATGCAATATTATTTATTGTTCCATTATTTTGGTTTGTATAAAAATCATTATTTGTATCAGTAAATGCTACATTATATTTATTCTGTAGTTCATTATTAATATTTAGTATGCTAAGTAAATTGCTTTTTTCAGTTTTTAATTTTAATCATGCTGCAGCAGAATCATGTTCTTTGTAGAATTTGTTTGCATTAGTTATAGTGATATTTTTTTGTAAGTTTATAACATCAGAAAAATCATTTTTCATTATTGATTGCTGTGGGTTAGTTTTAGATGTATCAGGGTGCTTTTGGATTTCTCTTATTTCTTGTTCGCTTTGCTTACTTGAATCGGTATTAGTTTTGTTTTCTGAGTTATCTGGTGTTTTAACATCTTTTGAAGTCTCATCGTTCTTTGGTTTATCAATTGGTTGTTGTTGCTGCTGTTGACTATCTGAAACTGGGGTTTTTGGTTTAGGAGTTGATGATTCATCATTTTTAGGTTCATGATTTTCTGGATTACCTTGTTTTTTTGATGGATTGTTGGGTTGTTGATTAGGTGGTGTATCGACAGGTTTTTTTATTTCAATCGGAGTTTCTTTAATTTCTTTTCTTGGTTTTTCTTGCGTTTTATTAGCACAAGCAACTGCTAAAATAGGTGCAGTTGCTAATGATGATAGTAATCAAAATATTCGTTTATTCTTTTTCATAGATAAATTCTATATTATATTTACACAAACAAAAATTTTATTTTCATATTATTTTCGTAATCTTAGTTAAATTATCTTAATTATTTGTTGTTATAAATCCAATCTTTGCTAAGATATAATATAATATACATAGAAACGGAGATAAAATGTATAAATACAAAGCAAAATTATTATCTAGCAATGAAGTCATTGCAAAAGCTAATTCATTAGAAGAATTAGAAGGTTTAATTAAAGGTTTCCGTCGTGGACAAAAACATGGCTTGCATACACAAGGAAATGAAAAAATTGAAATTATTCATGTTGAAAGAGATAACCTTAAAGGCGAACATTATTCAAAAGAAGTAGTTATTAAAACAGTTTAAATATCATAAAAGCAAGGGAACTTCCTTGCTTTTAATGCATTTTTTCTTCCAGTTTATCAAGTTTTTGTATGGTATGTTTAATTGTATCATAAACTGATGTTCTGGTTGTAGCAACAATTTCAGCAACTTCTGCATACGAGAGATCTTGATAAAAATATAACTGAAACAGTTGTTGTTGATTTTGTGTTAAAAAATTACGATATTTTTCAAATAATTTACTGTATTTTGTTAAATTTTCTAAACTCTTCTTAGACATCAATTAAATCCTTAGTCATCTGATAGATAAATAACTCTAAATCGAATTCTTGTAAGTCAGTTAGTTTTTCACCTAAACCAACATATTTAACTGATAAACCAAATTCATCTTTTATAGATAAAACAATTCCACCCTTAGAAGTTCCGTCCATTTTAGTTAAAATAATACCAGTTAAATCAGCAATTTCTTTAAAACTTTTTGCTTGTGATAATCCGTTTTGTCCTGTAGTTGCATCTAAAACAAGCAATGATTCATGTGGAGCTGATGGTTCAAATCTCTTGATGATGCCAACCATTTTCTCTAATTCTTTCATTAAATTTACCTTGCTTTGTAAGCGTCCAGCAGTATCAATGATTAATAAATCGTATGATTCATTTTTTGATTTCTCTAATGCTTTATAAACAACAGAAGCAGGGTCCTCACCATTCTTAGTTGGTTTGATAATATCAGCACCAATGCGTTCAGCTCAAATTCCTAATTGATTTACTGCACCTGCTCTAAATGTATCAGCAGCAGCGATTAATACTTTTTTACCATCATTTATATATTTATAAGCAATCTTAGCAATTGAAGTAGTCTTTCCAGAACCATTTACTCCGACAAAAATAAACACATTTAGCCTGTTGTCTTGATAATCTAATTGTGTATTAGTTACTGAATCATTTGTATAAATTAAAAACATTTGATCAGCAACTATTTCACCAATAAGCTTTGGATCATCGATATTATTGGTTTTAACCTCCTTTTTAATTCTTTCAAGCATAACATCAACTAATGAAGAATTGATATCAGACATTATTAAAAGCTCCATTAATTCGTCAAAAAAATCTTCATCAATTTTTAAATGTCGATTTTGAATCTCGAGAAGTTGCTTACCAAAATTTGAACTACTTGAAAGGCCACTTTCGTATTTTCTAAATTTTTCACTATTAATAATTTCTTTTTGTTTTTGGATCTCTATTTCTTGCTGTTTTTCTTCAATTGTTTTTTTATCTCGTTTAAAAACCTTATTGATTAAATTCTTAAAAAAGCCCATTATTCTCCTAAAATTATGTATAATAGATAATATATAAATATTTTAACAAAAAGCAAGTTAAAAAAATAAATAATTTTTTTCTTTGAAAAAAAACTCTTAGTGCTATAATTAAATAGTAAATAAAGATGCGAGTATAGTTTAATGGCAGAACTTCAGCCTTCCAAGCTGACTATGAGGGTTCGATTCCCTTTACTCGCTCCATTTCAAATAATTGACCAATAACAAGTTTGCTTGTTATTTTTTTTAAAAACTTCACATATGTGCAGCCTATATAACTTTACCAATAATTTGATATCAATTTATTGTCCAAATTCACTAAAGTAGGACACCGTTGTGGTACCAACCCAGCTTCTTACTTTATATTAATCTTTTCTTCTTAGTTATATAATAAACAACATAATAAGTTGATAAATTTTATAAAATCTCATTTTTTACAAAAATCCATAGTTATAACTATGGATTAAATTCATCTAACTTATTTTGTCTATTTCTTTTGGATTCTGATTTTCATTAATAATTTTAACTATTTTGGAATAAATAGGATTTATTTTTTGTAAGAATAAAAATGCCTCTTGGTGTTTTTGAACTAGATTAACTAAAATAGCATTTTCTTTCTTTTTATAATCCGCATCTTTTGAATCAGCAACTTTTGAAATATTATTTGAAATTTCTTTCATAAGCAATATTGCTTGTTTTAAAACAACATCATTTGTATCAAGTTGTTTAATGATTTTGCTAAATGTAATAAAAATTTGCTCTTTATAATTTTTAAGTAATTCTAGATGGTTATAAGTTCTAAAGATTAAATACTCATTTATAAATTCTTTGATGTTCTCTTCGTGTAATTTTTTTGTTATTTTATTTATCTGTTTATTGTCTTTTGGGTTTTTTTGTTTAGTATCACTAATAGGATTAACTGGAACGACAGGAAAACTGTGTAATTTTTGTTGCTCTTTATATTTTACAGAAATAATGACATTATATTTGCTTATAATATTCTCAAATACTTCAAATTCTTGTTTATATAGATTATTGTATTCTTGCTTTAATTTGACGATTTCATCATTTAGATTTTGTGGTGTCTTAACTTCTGTGCTGTTGATAAAAGTAATTAATTTGTTTCAAATTTTAACTAAGTTATCCACATTTTTTGGTTCTAAGTTTACTAAGTTGCTGTGAATTTCACTTAAAAAATCTTTTGATGATTCATTATTAATATTTGCTTGGTATGAGACAAGCTGTTGTTGTAAAGTCCTACTTATTTGAGCAAGTAGATTTTCCTTTCTGGTTGTAAATTTAACTTCTAGTCTTTTATTAATAGGTTCTAAATCAGGAAGTTTATGGTTTTCGGTATTTTTAGGATTTTTGATAATATCAGCCTTTGAATCTTTCATTTTTGATTCATCGTCTTTTTTAACACCAGTTCCTTTATCATTAAAAATATTTGTCTTTGTTTGAATAAAATTATTTTCGTTATTTGAATTTATACTAAAAATAACTGCTGCTGATGTTGTTGCAGCAGAAATAACTGATGTAGTAATTCAAAATAACTTCTTTTTAGTTGACATTACAACCTCTGAATACTTATATATAATACTACTTTTTATAAATAAAAAACAGTTTTTTACCTGTAATCTAAACCATAAATATTTGAACCATATGAACCATAATTATTTATATTAGAGTAAGTATTAGGGATTGAGTTTGATTTACTTCTTGCTCATTGAGACACCCTTGAATTCATTTTAGAGATAATGTTTAAATATAGTTCTAATATTTTTTTATCTTCGGGTGTGTTATGTTTTTTCTCTAAAGCATTTGCTTCATTTTGAATTTTATTAAGGTCAATATTACCTGTTAAAGCAGAAGAAGTAATTTTATGAGATAAACTTTTGGTATCTTCAATAAAAGATTCCAATCTTTTTAATTCATTAATATCGTTAACTTGCTGTAACCCCTCAAGAGCAGCCTGTTTCATTTCATTAGTTAAGTCAGCAGGAAAAGAAATATGAATACCTAATGAATTATTAATACTAGAACTTTGTGATGTTATTAATGTAGTAAATTTTTGAGCAAGGTTCTGCTTTATAACATTAATATTTTCATTATTTTTAGCGATCTGTCTAATATCTTCTTCGTTTGTAGTTCCTTGATGTGACTTTTTACTTGCTTCTTGACTATTGTATATCGGAGCACAGGCAACTGTTAAAGCAACAGGTATTATAACAGAAGCAGCAGTAAAAGAAGAAATAAATTTTCGTTTTAATGTCATATTTTCCTTATTTAAATAGTAATATTTATAATTTACTTATCCTAAATTCAAACTACCAGAAATATTTTTGGTTAGTGATTTAGTGATAATTGGAGTAATTTTTAGATATATATTAGATATTGTTGTCATAAGTTGAACAGCATCGCTCCCGTATTTTTGTTGAAGTTTACTTACTCCACTTGCTGCATTTGGTGTATTTCCTGATATATAAGCTGATGTAGCTTCTTTTGTATCTTTTAGATATTCAATAAGTTTTTGCACAAAAGCATCATCTTTACCGGCTAAATCTTTTATCACTTCTGTTCTTACTTCTTCTTTAGTTTCAGCATCGATACTAAATGAAACTCCACTTACACCTAATGAAGATAATGTATTATTGTTCTTATAAATATTTTCATAGTTATTTAATATTTGATCTGCTACTTCTCTTTTTGCTTCTTCGCCAGTTTTATGACTTCCTGAATTGCAAGATACAACTAAAGCAATTGGTGCTAATGCGGAAACACTTGCAGATATAGAGAGTAATTTGTTTTTAATTGTCATATTTCTCCTTAGTTTCTTTATTATATCATATAAGGTAGATTTATATTCAAAAATTATGTGTTTGTTTTGGTTTTAAAATTCGTTTTAAAAACAAGGTATCAAAAGAAATGAAACACCTTAAAATTATGCAAAAAAATACCACAAAGCAATGTTTTTGCATAATTTTAATTATAATCAACTCAAAAAATCTTACATATTCGAAAATACTATATAATTTTATTTGCATATATAGAAACATTTACATAAAATTATGTTATTTTCTTACAAGAAAGGAAAATATGTTTGCGAGATTTAAATCATTCACCCCTAAGCAATGAATAGCATTAACGATTTTAGCTGCTGCTGATGTATTTGTTATTGCAATTCCGTATTATCTTAGAAATATTATCCCAAACTTTAACCAAACCTTAGGTATCCGTGAGGATCAACTTGCTAATTTGATAACAATTATAGGTATAGTTAAGTTATTGACTCAACTACCAGGCGGTTTTTTAGCAAACAAATATAGTTCGAGATGACTGTTATTTGGAGCCTGTGTCACTACTGCTTTGATTTCATTTTGATTCGGGGCTGCATTATTAACTACTAAAAATTATACTTATGATAATAATGAAGGATTATATATACAATATGCAATTATTTGAGGATTATGGGGTATAAGTTCCACACTAATCTTTTGAGCACCACTTTGAAAACTTGTTTCACAACAAGCAACTAAGGAAAATCAAGGAATTGCATATGGAGTAGTTAATTCATTTAATGGTATTATTGGATTTATTTTTGTATGAGTGTTATTGTTTTTATTTATTAAATTATGATACCCAGTAGTTAAAGAAAATCCAGCAAGCAATCAAGGTGTACCGTTTTCAGTTTTTGTGTTTATTTTAGCAGTATTTTTATTAGCAATTGCTGTGCTTACCTTATTTTTTGTTCCTGAAAAACCAAGAGAAAAATCCAATAAACCCAAAACACCATTTACATATGCAAAATTGAAGGCAGCATTATTTTCATTTTGAAAATCAATCCGTAATTGAAAATTATGAGCATTAGCTTTCTTTATAATGGGAATGTACATCTTCCAATCAGTGGTTCCATTTTATGCTCTGCAAATGATGACAAATGAGTATCATGCACCCCAAACATTGGTATTGATACTAACTGGTTTGATAGCATATGTGTTAAGAATCTTCATTTCTTGAATAGTCGGAATCTGAGCAGATAAAAGCCGTTCATATACATTATTTTTAATTATCGCTACTACATTGGCACTTATTTCGCTTGCAGGAACCATTTTAATAGGATATATAAAAAGTTCTTTTGTGGTAATTGGAATTAGTAGTTTATTATTTGTGGTAATTGGAACCTGTGTGTGAGCGATGGCTACATTACGTTATGCACAAGTTAATGAAGTTCATATTGAAAAAGGAACCTATGCTTCATCGGTTGGTATTATGTCATTTATTGGTTCATCATCAGATGCTTGATTTTCACCTATTTTAGCCGGTATTGGAAAACATTTTACAACCGAAGGAACACCAAATCCAAGTTTACAAGGATATCGTATCATTATCTTAGTTGCTTTATCAGTAGCATTCTTAGGATTTTTATCAGGTGTAATAGTATTTTTAAGCAATACCTTGGAACTTAAAAAACTTGGTAAAACAGATTACAAATGAAGAAAACTTGAAAATTAGTATTTAATAGCTAGGTTATTAACCTAGTTTTCTTTTAGTTGCAATAAGGTGTGGAAAAAATAAAATATAATTAATATATTTAGAAAATAAATAAAAAATAAACAACCTAATTATTAAAAAAATGTATAATAATTATGTTTATTATAAAAACATTTCCATAAATGTGTTATTTAAATTATAAAGGAGATTATGAAAACATTAAAATATGATTATCCATTAGTTGTTAAGGATAATAATCAACCAAAAAATCCAATTATATTCGTTCATGGATTTAACTCAAATCCAGAACTACACGATATATTTATGAAGCACTGAACACTTAGTGATTACTATGCATTAGCATTTCCAGGCAACAATATGGTTGAACCTAAAAATGGTGATGAAGTAAGTGTTGATTCATTTGCGGACTTATTAATTAAATTTATTAAAGATAACGATTTAAAAGATGTAGTTTTAATCGGACATTCAATGGGTGGTGGAACCATTTCGCTTGCATACAAAAAAGCACCTGAATTATTCGCTAAAATGATTTATGTCTCACCAATGAATAAGACTTTATTAGAACGTAAAGAAGAATTCTTTAAATTGTTTGCCCCACAAACCTTTGATGAATATAAGACACTGTTAGGTGCTTTATCACCTGTGTATTTACAAGCATTACAAGACCCTAGTGTTGAGGCACAACAAAGAGCATATTTTGAATCTGGCGCAGCAAGCAACCCACATGTAATGAAACTAGGTTTTTCACTTGCTGAAGAAAGTTTACACAATGCTGTTGAAGCAGGAATCGAAAGTATTAAAGTTCCTACATTATTGGTTTTAGGATCAAATGATATTATTATTAATTGTGAAAAAACAAAAACATACTTTTTAGCACATGCTAAAAATGTTACAGTTAAAGTTATTGAAAATACAGGACATGTTTCATTTTTAGAAGACTTTGTTAAATACTTTAGCATTCTATCTGAATTTTATTTAACTAAATAAAATTCATTATAAAATTAGAAAGGAGTAAAATGCTAAATAGGTTAAAAGAATTTACCTGAAAGCAAATTGTTGCATTAATTATTCTTGCGGCAGCTGATGTTTTTGTGATAGCAGTACCTTACTATCTTAAAAATATTATTCCTAACTTTAACTTATATTTAGGTATCCGAGAAGATCAAGTTGCAATATTAATCGCAATCATCGGGATAGTTACTTTAGTTACCCAACTTCCGGGTGGATTCTTAGCAAACAAATTTAGTTCCAGATGATTGTTGTTTATTGCTATTATTTCGACAGCAATTATCGCAGTGTGGTTTGCGATCTTGTTGCTTAATCAAAGAAGTTATCAACAAACAGCAGCATTGAGAGCTTCATTGTTTGCACAATATGCAGTTATATGGGGACTTTGAGGAGTAACATCGACATTGGTGTTCTGAAGTCCGTTATGAAAGCTTGTGTCACAACAAGCTAAAAAAGAAAATCAAGGATATGCATACGGATTAGAAAGTTCATTTAACGGAATCATCGGATTTATTTTAATTTGAGCATTAGGATTCTTAATTGCAACATTCTGAATTGGAAAATTAAGCAAAAACCAAGTTCCATCATCAGGTGTTCCATTTGCTGTTTATATCTTTATTGTAGTAGCATTCTTGATTTTAGTTGCAATTTTGGTAATGTTATTGGTTCCAGAACGGCCAATAGAAAAAGTTGCAGCAGATCCAAACAAACCAAAAGAAAAGTTTTCTTGAGTAAAATTTAAAGCATCTTTAAAAGAAGGATTTAAGAAACTTAAGAATTGAAAACTATGAGCATTATCAGTGTTTTTAATGGGAATGTACACTTTCCAAACTGTTTTTCCTTATTATGTTTTACAAATGCTGGTTAATGAATATGGGGCACCAGGATGAATTTCATTTATTTTAACCGGAATTATCTCGTATGGATTTAGAATCTTTATTTCTTGAGTAATTGGTGGTTGAGCAGATAAAACACGTTCATATATTATGTTTTTGGTAATTTCGACAGGATTAGCAATCGCTTCTATTGTTGTTATTATCTTGATTGGATACATTCAAAATGCTAATACCTTAATTATTGTATTAAGTATTCTATTATTTATGTTTATTGGTTCACTAACATGAGCTATGGCAACACTAAGATATGCTCAACTTAATGAAATCCATATTGAAAAAGGTAGTTATACTTCATCAGTAGGAGTTATGTCATTTATTGGTTTCTCATTAGATGCATGATTTTATCCAATGTCATCAGCTATCGGAAAAGCATACACACCATATAACGGATTCCATACTAGTTTACAAGGATATAGAATTATTATCAGTATTGCATTAGCAATCGCATTAGTTGGTTTATTAGCAGGTATTGCAGTATTTATTTCTAATATCAAAGAACTTAAAAAACTTGGCATAAATAAATTTAGATGAAGAGAATTAGTAAATTAGTAAAAAACTTCCTATGTAGGAAGTTTTTATAACTTTTCATCTTCTGATGGACGCTTTCACTTTAAATATTCTTCTTGTTCTTCATCGTGTTTTTGTTTTATAAAAAAATCTTTATATTTATTTTGAATTCATTTTTCAAAAGTATCATTTATATTGAATGATGCCTCTCTATCTCTAAAAAACCAACTGATAAATAAAACTAAGAGAAGAGTGTTTAATGTAATAAAGAGTCATATAGGATTAAAGTTTACTCGGTGCTTTAAAATACCTAAAACATTATAATCTGGATCAATAATCACTATAAATAATATTGAGTAACATAATAATAAAATAAATAAAATGGATTTAAAAATAATGCTTGTTTTAATATATAAATCGGATTTTGTCTTAACACCACTTATATCAATATCGATACCATTAGCTATATTTTCTAAAATCTTATTTTTTATATAAGTGTTATCCAACCCATCTCAAAATGATTTATAACCTTTATGTGAATAAATAAAACTCCGATATAAAAATTTAAAATGTCCACCAACTAAACTAAATATATATTTTATAATTAGTAGAGAGAAGAATGTATAAATTAATGATCTAATAATATATTGATATTTTCATTTTGGAAATTTTATTAAATAAAACAAAAGTCATATTGATAAATTTATTAGGCAAGCAAAAAATAAAAGTCACAAAATAATATTTACAATTTTTAAGGATATATATATCTTCCTAATTCTTAAATAATTATAATATTTATCAATATTACAGAAGAGATAAGGGACCTTAAAAAAAGTTGTGTATTCATAACTGAGTTATCTTCACAAAAAAAGATTTTTTAAAAAAATATTAAAAAAAGAGTGAAACTCCTTTAAAATTGTAAGTGAAATAAAACAAAGGAGAACA
>NZ_JBTHHM010000003.1:0-125578 GCF_054353935.1 Mycoplasma sp. 246B | reverse complement strand
TCTTCTAAAACTAGCATATTCTCCCAAAACCTCCTGTTCTCAAGCGTGAGTAAATCCAGAGAAACGAATATTAGGAAATTTTGAGTTTTGATCAGGAAACATTTTAGATAGTAAAGTTGACTTAATGTTCTTTAAAAAGTCATATTTTCGCTTATGAAGTGAAAGGTAGGAGTCTAAGGAATTGAAAAGATGAGAGATTTTTTGTTGTTCATGCTTTGATGTAGTTTTTAACAAATTCTTTTCTAACTCATTTAAATTAATATTTTTTCCTTGTCTTAATCCGTAAGTTAAAGGAACAAGAGAATTTATGAACTCACTACTTTTGAAGACATACATTCAAAAATTTGGATGATGTTTATCTAGATTTCTAAATCTTAGAACATTGTAAATGGGCGATGTAAGTCCTTCAAATTTAGAAAAGGCTAAACCACTATTAAAAGACGAAAGATGCAAAACAAAGTCGTTTGGGAGAACCCTTTTAAAACGCTCAAGTGATTTAACTTTCTTTTTGGAATCTTTTAGTATCATCCCGTAATTAATTGATGCGGTTAAAAGTGGTAGAAAAGCAAAACCTCTCTCATCTACACGAAATAAAATTTGTCCAAAAGCATCTTGTTCTCACTCATCTTCAAATCCATTAAACCTCAAACTAGGTACTTTTTTGTCCATTTCTATCCTTTCTTTTTATAATTATATTTAAAAATATCAATTTTTAAATAGACAAAAATAGATATCAAATAATATCTATTTTTCATCAACAAATTTATCTATAATCTTTATTGCTTCTTCAAACACCTGATGGTCATCTAAATCATTTGTATTAATTATTCTATAAGGAATATTATATTTTTGCACCAATTGTTCAAACAAAGGACGATAAAGCTGATGTAATCTTTTAAAATAATCTATATTCAAATCAAAGTTTTTAATTTCAACATCTCTACCTCTTTTTAGGATGCGATTTTTAATTACATCAAAATCAGCATCTAAAAAAATTGCTAAATCAGGGTTATCTTTTAAATCTATAATATAATCGAACAAAGCATTAAATGCATTTAGATATTTTGATGGTTTTTGCTCAAGTGTAACGGTTGCAAAAATATGATGTTCAACATTAAAGCGATCTAAGAAGATATGGTGTCGTTTATGATTATGATTTTTTAAAAACTCTGATTCAGCATTCTTAAATCTTTCTGAAATAGATTCAATGATGTATGATTGAAATGCAATGTCGATATTAGGATATTTTTTATAAATTCATTCTAAAAAAGTATTAAAAACATCATCATTGGAATCTAGTTCTTCTAATAACATTGAATTTTGATAATGATTAGCAAGTTGTTTGCTGAGTGTTGATTTACCACATCCAATCATTCCACTAATTGCTATTTTTATACTCGCTCTTTTGCTTTTGATAAATCAAAATTATCAATGATTTCAATTGCTTTTGCTAAAACTTCTGCTTCTGTAAGGTTGTTGGTATCAACAATAACATAATTTAGATGATATTTATCAGCTTGCTTGATAAATAAGTCCTTATAAACCCTATAAAGGTTTTTAAAGTAGTCTTTGTTCAGCTCGTAATTATTTATTTCAACTTCACGACCTCGTTCAAATAATCGCTTTTCAAAGGTTTCATAACTCATATCTAAATAAATTGCTAAATCAGGAATTTCTTCATCTGTAATCATATGTTCAAATAAAGCATCATAACCTTTTAAATAATTTCTTCCTTTAACTTTCAAATTTACATGTGCAAAAATATAATGTTCAATGCTAAAGCGATCTAAGATTAAGTGATTATTTTTTAAATCGTTATGTTTTGCAGCAAATTCTGTAAATAACTCTTGTAGTTTAGTTGTATGATTTTCCACAACATAAGTCTGTAAAGCCATTGTTAGGTTAGGTTTCTTTTCATACAATCATTTTAAAAAAGTATTGAAAACTACATCGTCTTTATCAAATTCATCTAAGATAACAGATGTTTTATAATGTTCATTTAATTTTTTGGATAATGTGCTTTTTCCACTACTTATCATCCCACTAATTCCTATTACCATTTTTCCTCCTGTGGTTTTTAAGTATAGCAAAAAAACAAATGCAAAACTAGCAATTAATTAAAAAAGTTGATTAAAATTAATTATAAAAATTATTCATTTTACTTTTTTATCTTACTGATAGATAAAAAAGTTTTTGAAAAAGTTTCATAATTAAAAATTATCTAAATCATCTTAATTTAGATAATCTACTGAATTAATATTTTCATCGCTACTTCTATTAATTTTGTGGTTCTGAACTTTTTGCAGTTCCTTTTCCTTTAGCAATGTTTTGTAATTGCTCTAATAAAGTAGCATTACTTTTTGGATATTTTAGACCTGCTGCAGCATATTTTGCTGTATAGTCTGGAGTATTTTTGTCTAAATGCATAGTTTCTTGGTAAAATGCTAATGTATCTGCAACAACATCATCTGCTACATCTTTTAACTTATTTTGCATCTCAGTTTTTGCTTCAGTTTCTTTGCTTTCTATAAAGTTATAAGTTTTTTTAGTTTCTGTTAAAATTGCATTTATCAAATTATTTTTTTTGCTAGATTCGGTTGCTTTTGCTTTTTCACCTGAACCACAAGAAACAGCAGCGGCAACTGGAACTAACGATAAAGTAGCGGCAGAAAATGCTCAAATTTTCTTTTTATGTTTCATCTTTTTTCCTTTCTTGAAAATTTTATCAAAATTTGATAAAAGATATTTAGGAATTTTATAAAAGTTTTATAATGATATAACACACTTGAAAGGAAGAATGAACTTAAAAAGACCAGAAGGAACCTTAGAAGTAATTACTGGACCAATGTTTTCAGGTAAAACTGAAGAATTACTTAAAAGACTTAAAATTCTAGAAATAGCAGAAGTAAAAACAATGGTATTTAAACCACATTTTGATACTAGATTTGATAAAAATAAAATTGTAAGTCGCACAGGAGCAAAAACTAAAGCAATTGTTATTAAGCAATCAAAAGATATTATTGATCACTGAAATCCTGAATATCGAGCTGTTGCAATCGATGAAACTAATTTTTTAGATGATGGAATTTTTGAAGTTATCGATAAATTAGTATTAAGTGGAGTTAGAGTAATTGTAAGTGGATTGGATATGGATTTTTTAAGGCGTCCGTTCGGAGTTATGCCTGGTTTACTTGCGATCGCAGATGATATATGTAAGTTAAAAGCGGTATGTTTACAATGTAAATCTGATGCAGCCTTTTCATTTCGTAAGGATGTGAACAACGAGTTAAATGTATTAGGTGATAGCGAATATGAAGCACGCTGTCGCAGATGTCATATTTTAGGTGAAAAACAAAAGTATAAGAAAAGAAAATAATTTATTTGCCTATAAGCAAATAAAAACAGACATATGTCTGTTAGTTGAATTTTGCTAAAATAGTATCTAAATTTAATTGCGATGTAGATGTTAAAACAATATCTGCATTTTTAAATTCTTCTGCATTTGCTGTGATTGCAACAGCTTTCATCTTTGCATCTTTAATCCCTTGAATTCCAGCAACTGCATCTTCGATTCCGAAGCACTCACTTACATCTAAGGATAAACCTGCTGCAGCCTTAATAAAGATATCTGGCGCAGGTTTACCGTTCTTGATATCTCCCGGATAAACAATGTAATCAAAAAGGTTGATAATACCTAATTTTTCCAAGATAGTAGGGGCATTATAACTACTTGATGCAATAGCAAGTTTTAAATTTTTATTTTTTGCATCGGATAAAAATTTTGTTATCCCTGGTAAAATGGATTTTTCATTAATTTGTGTTTGCAAAAGTTCTTTATAGAACAAATTTTTTTGTTCACTTACTTCTAGTAATTTTGAATTATTTAGCTGCAAACTTGGTTTTTTAAGTTTTAAAATAGCTTTTAAGGTTTCGATGCGTGGTAAGCCACGCAAAAGTTCATTATCTGCAAAAGTATAATCGATATCAAATTGTTTAACAACTTTTGCTCAAGATTGATAGTGTAAAATTGCTGTATCAGTAATCACCCCATCTAGATCAAAAATTATTCCTTTAATCATGGATAACCTCGAAAGTTTGTGGATTTTTATTTATATTTCTTTTTTGTCCATTGATTCAGATATAACCGTTAAATTTAGTATCTAAAATTGTTCTAATGCTAAAGTTTTGTTGATTTAAAACAACTTCAAATGCAGCATTTTGGTATTTAAAACGATATGTAAGTTTACTTCAATTTTTTGGAAGTAGTGGTTCTAGATGCAATGCATCATTATGTCAATTTAAACCTCCAAAACCAAAAACAATCATATGATAAATTGCAGCTAATGAACCAGCATGAATTCCTGCATCGGATGTATGCATTGCAGGACCTAAGTCCACATTGATTCCATATTTAAATAACTGGTAGGCTTTTTCAATCATTTTCAATCTGACTGCTTCGATGGTATATGTAACAGGAGACAGCGATGAATCGTGTGTTGTAACAGGTTCATAAAAATCAAAATTCGCTTTTCTTATTTCTTTAGAATATAAATGTGGTAGGATGTTTAACAGCAAAATAACATCGGCTTGTTTAACAAGTTGACAAGAAAGTAACGCATTTCCTTCTTGGGTGTTAAATAGTTTTTTGCCTGCATCACCTAACATCTGAAATGGTAGAACATTACCACGATGTAGTTGTAAAAACTGGTCATTTTCAGCGATAACTAAATTCTCATTTGGTTTTTGTTGCTTGAGTTTTTCTGTAACTTCTTTAAGTTTTGTTACATTAATTGGGTAAGGAATTTTTGATTTAATAATAGCTCATCAATAAGGTTTTTTCTTTTTTAATAAATTTATATATTTTAAAGCTAAATCAATATTGAACTTAGCTAACATATTGATATAAGCACTATTATCGATATTTCCTTTATATTCATTTGGACCCATTACATCTAGAATATGATAACTTCCATCACTTTGTTTTTCAGCACGTGATGCATAGAAAATAGCTGTATCGATAATCATTTCATATCCCATTTGTTCCATGAATTTTTCATCACCAGTAATTTTATAATATTGATTTACTGCAAAAGCAACATCAGCTGAAACATGAATTTCTTGACGACGTGAAGCGATGGGAATTTGTTTACCGGTCATCACATCAGCTTGCCCTCAATATGGACATACCTCGCCATCAGTTGGTCATGCCATTTCTCAAGGGAACTGTGCCCCTTTTAAATTACTTTCTTGAGGTCTTTCTTTGATTTCTCTTGCTTTTGCACGAGCCCCTTCAATACCTTTATATCTATATGTTAGCAAGTTACGAGCAACCTTAGCTCGGTTGAATAAATAAATTGGATTAATAAAGAACTCGGTATCTCAATATGTATGTCCTTGATAACCTTCACCTGAAAGTCCTTTAGCACCCACATTTAAGTTGGTTGAATGTCTAGGTACAAACCCGTTTAGATGAAAGATTGCAAAATCAAGAGCGAGTGAATCGTATTTGCTTTCTTCATCGCCTTCGATTTTAACAAAGAATTCTTTTCAAACTTGAGAATGCATTTTTTCAATTGATTCATTTTTAAGTTCTTCATATGATTTATTAAGTAGTTGCTGATGTTTTGTATTTGCATTTTCACGAACAACTTTTTTCGGTAATAATGAATTTTTGCTATCAACTGATGTATGAACCGACATTAATTTTTCTAGTTCAATTACATCGCCTGCTTTAGCATTTAATTTGATTTTAAAACCTACATAGCGACGCTTCATTTCGATAACATAGTCGTCATTTCCACCCCTAATAAACTCACCATTTAAATAAAGTTTGGTGATAAGGTTATGAACTGCTCAACGCTTAGAAAGTGTAGTACACTGCTCCATTTGCAGTGATTCAGTAGTGATTCGGGTTTTTGCACCTTCCCCAAAATGTTGAGTTCCAGAGTTGGTGACTTGTGCATTAATAGCAGGTTTGATAATAATTTCTATATCTTTATTATCGGTTGTTTCTAAAACTTTAATTTTTATTTTTTGTGCATAAACATTTGGATCATTTCTAGAAACAAAACGTTCAAAAATAAAACAGTATTTTCCGTGATCACGTTCTAATAAGATCTTACGTTTTAAAAAACCTTCTCGAATGTAAAGTGTTTTATTATACTCGTCACGGTTTTTAACATCAAAAGTTATACCGTTAATGATAATAGGAGTAGTCATTAAATCTGCTAAATTTACTAACTCAGGCGAATCGTCTTTGGTATCTTTATTAAACATCCCGTTAACAAAAAAGTCTTCTTTGTTATATGATGCTCTTTCTTCGTCTGCGCTCCGTATTCCCATATATCCGTTACCTAATGCAAAGATGCTTTCAGTTTTTGCAGTTACTGAACGGTTGAATTTAATTTGACTAATCCGTTTTTTCTCTAAATCGTATTTTAAAAAATCCATGTTTTCCTTAATTAACTTTGATTAATACAGATTCGTAAGGACGAAATGTGTTTGTTATTGGTTTATTATCAGCATATGTTGATAAAATTTGTTGTCCTGTATTGATTTGTTCAAAAATTTCTTTGTTTGTAACATTTAAATATGCAATTAATTTTGTGTCTTGATATTCGCGAACGATTTTAATAAGTCCGCTGTAAGTAATTTCAAGATGTGAAGAACCTAATACAAAAACATCTCTATATGTTGTTTTACGCATTGAAATAAGGTTTTGATAAAAGTAAAAAATACTATTTGCATCTGCTAATGCAGTTTCAACATTGATATGTTCACTGTTTCTACCAAAATTGATTCAAGGTTTTGAACCTGCATTAAATCCGGCATTAGTTTGCTTGTTTCATTGCATTAGCGATCTTCCTGCATCGCGTGAATTGATATTTAGATATTTGATAAACTCTGATTCGCTATAAATTTTATTTTTATCTACTAAATCAGCGAATCCATTTTCAATATCGCAATCACGGAATTGTGATCTGTTATCAAAATGGGTATTTAATAAACCAATTTCTTCACCATAATAAATGCAAGGAATACCTTTTAAAGCAAAAAGCATTAGAGCATGAGATTTGGCTGCTTCATTATGAAAAATACCTTCATCTCCTCATCTAGAAATGCTACGTGATGTATCGTGGTTAGATAAGAAATTGGTTAACATTTGTGTGGTAATGTTGTGATTGTGTTGAAAAGGTTGTTGCTGATAAACAAACTCTTTATAGTCTCAATTAGCATCGTATCCATTTCTGCCTGTTTTTCTACCTCAACCGATTCATCATCAAGCAAAATTGAAGTAGTTTTGTGAAACTTGATTGTCACCTTTTGCATATTCTAATAATTCATCTGCTGTTATTCCTGATGCTTCCCCTAATGTGTATGCATCTGGTTTGTTTTTAAATGCTTGTTCATTGAATTTTTTAAGATATTCAACTGCTCCATCACATCAAGCAAAATAAGGGTTAGCAGCAACATTATCAAAGGTTTTTGCTACATGTTTAATAGCATCAAGTCGAAAACCTCGAACGCCTAAGTTGTATCAAAAATCTATAACATCAGACATTGCATCAATGGTATTTGGATGTGCTCAGTTTAAATCAACTTGTTCTTTTGAAAATAAGTGAAAGTAGTATTTTTGAACACTTGGAACATATTCTCATGCAGAACCACCAAAAATACTTTGTGCTTTTGCTTCTTCATCGGTAAGTTTTTCTCTTCAAATAAAGTAGTTATGTTCACTGTTTTCAACCGATTCACAGGCTTTTTTAAATCACTGGTGTTCATTTGAGACATGATTTAGCACAATATCCATAATAATATCAATTCCATATTCTGCAGCTTTTGATGACATTAATCTAAAGTCTTCTAAGGTACCAAATTGTTTTCATACTGATTTATAATCAAGCACATCGTAACCAGCATCGACGAAGTTAGTGTCATATGTTGGACATAATCAAATAGCATTTATTCCTAATTTATGTAGATATGGAAGTTTTGTGATAATCCCTTGTAAATCCCCATCTCCATCGTTATTCGCATCATAAAACGATCTAGGGAAAATTTGGTAAATAATTTTATCTTGCAGTTTTATCATTTCTTACCTCTAATAATACTGTTGAGTGCGGTGATAAAATACCATTTTTATACTCAATTTTTGAGTTGAATAAAACTTTTAAGTCTTTGTCATAGGTATATTCTTCATCAGAGAAGTTATGAATTACCTGAATAACTTGTTTTTGATAAGTTATTTTAAAAATTATGATTTTTTTTAAGGTATCAACATCAATAAATTTAAGACATTGGTTGATTAATCTATTGCTATGGAGTCTAAAAAATGAAGTTTTATTACGGTATTTATTTAATTTTTTAAAGAACTCAAAAACATATTTTTCAACTTTTGGATTCTTTAAATTTTTTCATTTAATTCCATTGGTGTAGTCAGTTGTTTTATATGAATTTGACTGGTATGCAGACTTATCTGGATAATACTTAAAATCATCATAGGTTGATACCACACAGCGATCACTTTCGCTTCCTGATATATCGCAGGGTTTACTTTGAAGAAGTTCTGTTCCGGCTAAAACAAGTTGTTTTCCTTGAGTAAATATTGTCATCATTAAAGCTTGTCGATACATTTCAATACGTTGAATTAACGATAAATCATTAGTTGTAGTGTTAATTTTATCTCATAAAGTCATACCATCGTGACATGCTGCATAAGCTAAATTTACTGAAATATCATTGGCAAAAAGAGCATACGGATCTTTTGAATAATATATATTTCCAAAATTGTAATCCTTAATGCCACCTACAATGCTTGTTACATATTGACGAAATAGTTCGATATCAAATTTTGAAATTAAGCCAGGTGCATATTCTGAGTGTTCATCACCTTTGATAGCATTACGAACCGAATCGTTAAAGTATCCAAAAGCAATGTCATTTCCGGTTACTCCTTTGATGTAGCTGATGTCATGTTTTAAATCACCACATCTTCAGGCTTCACCGTGTAAGATAAGTTTTGGATTTATTTTACGCAGTTCCTTAGCAATTTCATTAAATGTTTCAGCATGCATAAAGCAAGAAAGGTCGAAACGAAAACCATCAACTCCGAATTCTTCGACAAAATATTTTAGCGAATCTAAAATAATTCGTTTTACCATATATCTTTCATCAGCAAGGGGTGGATATGTAACAGGTTTAACCTTAGCATTATCTCGATAATAATAACCAGGTAAAACATTATCATAGATGTTGTTGGTCATCATATGATTATAGACAACATCTAAAATAACTCCAACTCCTTTTTTATGTGCATTTGAAACTAAATTACGGAATTCAGCGATTTTTGCGTATGGATCTTTAGGATTACTGCTGTATTGAGCATTTATTGCAAAATAATTATGAGGATCATATCCTCAGTTGTAATTAGTAGTTCATCCACTTCCTTGTCCTTTTTTAAGGATGTTTTGGTTATTTTCATTTAATGCATATGTGCTATGAATAGGTAGAAACTGCACGTGTGTGATACCGAGTTTTTTGACATATGAGAATAAATCTGCTTCTAATAGAGCATTAAATGTCCCTAGTTTACTTTTAAACTCTTTTTGACTTTTTAAACTAGTAAAGTCACGAACATGTAACTCATAAATTAATGCATCGGTGCTAT
This sequence comes from Mycoplasma sp. 246B, assembly GCF_054353935.1. NCBI lineage: Bacteria > Bacillati > Mycoplasmatota > Mollicutes > Mycoplasmatales > Mycoplasmataceae > Mycoplasma > Mycoplasma sp. 246B. Next base: position 115,911 of record NZ_JBTHHM010000003.1, on the reverse strand, counting down.
TATTAAGTTCGGTAGCGAATTTTTTAGGAACAGAACCTGCTTTTTTTGAATTTATATTAACCAATGCTCCATAACCTACTTTATCTTCTTTACCTTCTCAATCAAATGCAGCTAATGAAATAGCATATGGGTCTAAAGCATTTGTAATGCTACCATCTGGCTGTCAAATTTTATATTGATAAAAATATCCTTCAAAATGTAATGGTATTTGTGTTTTTCAAACTGTATCTATTTTTAATGAATCAAATTTTTGAACAAATTTTAAATTACTATCATAGAGCATCACTTCGACTCTTTGAGCAAGTGGCTGTCAGAGCTTTAGTTGAATATGAAAGTCTGAAAATTTAATTCCTAAATCAGGTTTTTTATATGCATATTTTTCATCAAAATCTGCATAAAACCTTTTGTTTTTATTCTTAATATTCATATGCAATATTATAAATTTATTTTGTCTTTTTTAGGTATAAATTAATAATTTTCTTGACATATCAAAGAGATAATTTTATGCACCTAAAATATAATAAAAAAATTAAAAACAGCATAAAAAATGTGCTAGTTTTTAACTTTTTTTCAATAAATCAAATTTCTTTTATTACTAAGAGCAAGATAAAAAATAAATTTTATTTTAAAAATTATACATATAATGAAAATTCTTGATGATAGAATTTAAAATGTTCGGGTTTTATATAATATTTCCCTGCTATACAAATGCTATCGCTGTCATAACCTCAAAAAGCAATAACAACCATGTTATCAACACCAAATTTATTTACTTTTTCATATTTTAATTCATAAACAATATTTTTTAGACTATGTCGATCAATTAGAATGTTGATAATTGGTGTTCTAGTATCAATAGGTTCAAATTCATCAATGTTTTTAGTAGAAACATATATATCACCTTCAGCAATAATCTCACCTGCTTTTTGATAGTTCATTTTAAAAGAACGATGTCCATCGGTAAAAATAATATTTTTATCTTTAAATCAATTCGGCAAGGTTTCCTTAGTTTCACTGCCAAGAATTCTGTCAACCCCGATCAAATAACTTATAGGTTTAATTAGGTTATGAAAATTTTCTGCTACAAAGTGGCCACGTTTTGAAATAGAGTAAATTGCACCAATAGAAAAAAGTTTCTGATAAGCAGATACCACAACAGAACGTGAACAATTAAATCGATTCATAAGTTGATGTTCAGAAGGCATAATCATATTTATAGGAATTTTTTTAGTCGAAATTAAATCAATTAAATACTTAATCAAATTATTAGTCTTGGTTTGATTAAGGTTTGTTTTTTCATTTGTGTCTTTTTGATACTTAACTGGACTATTCTTTTTCATAAATATATTTTAACAAAATAAAATTATTTTCTAATTAACTTGAAAATAACATATCCACCTTGTTCGATTCAGATTCTTCATGATTCGTTTTTTGCTTTATATAGCAAAATTTGTTCAAAGTGATAATTACGAGAAATTTTTAATAAATCAAGTTCTTTATGTTGATAGTTACAAAAAGCAAATAATAAGTATTCTTTTTGTTGTCCTAAGTCTTTTCGGATTATAACACTACTATAATCAACTGTATCAACAAAATCATAAGGATTTGCTATCGTATCAGCATCTGTTAGTGATAAAAATGGATAATCTTTTCTTAGTTTTGCCATAAACTGAATTAGTTTGTATGCTTGTCCTTGCTTACTTTGCACATCAGCGCTTTCTAAATTAATTGCTGATGTAAACATTATATGATCACCAAAACTTTCTTTTACTTTCGGATCATAAATAAAGCAGTTATAAGTATTATTTTCCCATTTCATTGGTTCTCTTAAGGTAGGATCACCATAATATCTAGTTGAATAATAATAAAGTTCATCTGCTGCATAAATAATAGGTGTGGCAGGTAATGCTAAAAGCACAAATAATGCAATATTTAGTGCTTCTTTTTCTGATGTTGTAAGATTATCGTTAAATTTATATCATTTTTTCTTACTGATTTGACTGCGATATACTTCAAGTCATCTACGCACATCATGGTTATCTAAAAACGGGATTCATTTAGCTTTTTGCGATGTATTTTGATATTCAATTAACATATTTTTTAGTTGATTATATTCAATTCTAACATCTGGATTGTGTCTGAAAAATTTTCCACCATCATAGATTGTATCTAACCCGATGTTACCATCTGCATCCTTTAAATACATTAACCCTTTGACAGCATCTGAATTAACTCACTCACCCATCATAAACACTTCTTCTCTGTTTTCTGCATCAGTAATTTGTTTTGATGCATCCCTTAGAAGGTGAAAAATTTTTGCTTCATTAAAATTGTTTTTAGTTTCAATTTCACTTGAATAATATTCTGCAAAAGCATCGTAACGAAATCCATCTACACCAACAGCTGTTCAAAATTTTTGAATATGAATCAGTTGTTCAATAACTTTATAATTATCTAAATTTAAATCAGGCATCCCGTAAGAAAAACGTGCTAAGTAGGTTCGATTAGTTGCATTTATATCTGTGGTAAAGGGATATTTGCTTTTTATTTTCAGGTTATCAACTTTAACATCTGAATCATATAAATTTATATCAAGACGATAAAAGTCACTGTATCCATCATTAGCAAGTGCTGCTTGAAATCAAGGATGTTCATAAGAAGTATGATTAAATACCATATCTAAATAAACTTTGATTCCGTGTTCATGTGCTGTGTTTAAAAAATCAATAAAAGCATTCATGCCACCCAATCGTGAATCAACATTGCAATAATCAATAACAGAATAGCCGTGATAACTTGACGCAGGATGGAATGGGCTTAATCAGATTTGATCGACTCCGAGGTTGCTAATATATTCAATTTTATCTTTTAAACCGATAAAATCCCCGATTCCATCATTATTTCCATCAGCAAAGTTATATATTAAAACTTGATAAATTATGTTGGTATTTTTGTAATTTTCTAACTTCTTTGCCTTTGGAGCAGTTAAAAACAGATTTTTATAGTCTGTATGATATTCATAATCGACGCGATTGTTATCTCATGATGCAGCAGTTTTAAAAGGTTGTTTTTTAAGCAAATATGAATAATATAACTTGTAAAAAGTTTTACTAAAAGATTTCATAGGAATAAATGATATCATAATGGATTAATAATTTTTGTATAAACTTGACAGGTTAAGAAAAACCAAGGGAAACCCTTGGTAAATATTATTTTGAATTGTTTAATAAAGCATTAATTTCAACTTTTAACTTTTGTGTATCATGAGCTTTGGCAGCTAAAATTTTATCTTTTTTAACAAATCCATATCTTTTCTTAGTTACTATTATTAAAACAATACATATAAATGCTAAAATCATCGCAATTCATGATGTTGTGTAATTAATTCTTGGTAAATCTCCTGTTTGAATTGGTGTATATGATTTTGCATTATCAGTTATAATAAGTGTGTAATTATTTTTAAATGTCTGATCTGGTTGTAAAGCATTTATAAAGAATAAAGCTATAAAGATAGCAGGTATCAAAGCAAATAAGTAAATAAATGTTTTATCGGAATTTGATTTATTTTTATATAACATAACTTGCATATAAATCAAGGTTAATAAAGCAACCAATGAAAGAAAAATACTGATTGAATTTAAACTTCAAAAGACTTCTTTTAACTGATATGAAGGTGAGTTAGCATAAACTTGTGCAGGGGTAAATCCGACTGCTGTATCGCTGTTTAAAATGTAGTTATATTCAAGTTGAATTTGTGCATAAAAGCGAGTGTATAAGGTTGCTTGCAAAATTATTACAATTGCTAAAAACACAGAAATAATTGCTAAATAAATTTTACGTTCTAAATAGTTGTTTTTAGTATCAAAATACTTATGCATTAGTTAATTCTTTCTTCGCTTTGACTATCAAATAAGTGGATGCGAGATACGATAAATTCAACATAAACATGTGAATATAATTCAAATTCTTCAGAGTTAGAAGCATTAACAATAAATTCAATATCTTCATTAATCCGCACTGTGACTAATTGATCTTTACCGATTAATTCAATATTTGAAATTTTACCTAACACTCGGTTTTCAGCATTGGAATAACTTATTTTTAGGTCTTCACTACGAAAACCGGCAACTACCTTTTGGTTTTCTTTTAATAATGCAGCAGTTTCTGTATCAAGTTTAATTTGAATTTTTTGATCATTAGATACCAATAAATTATCTTTATATATAGCATCAAAAGTATTCATTGTAGGTGAACCGATAAATTTAGCAACAAAAATATTAGCAGGTTTAAAGTATAAATCTTTACCTTTTCCATTTTGTTGGATTTTTCCATCGTTAAAAACAACAATTTGATCACCCATTGTCATCGCTTCGAGTTGGTCATGAGTAACATAAATACTTGTGGTATTTAACATACGATGAATGTTAACTATTTCGCGACGCATACTTTCGCGCAATTTAGCATCCAAGTTAGAAAGAGGTTCATCCATCAAGAATACAAGTGGTTTACGAGCAATTGCACGACCAATAGCTACACGTTGGCGTTGTCCTCCTGATAAATCACGGGGCTTACGGTAAAGGTAGTCATCAATACGTAAAATTTTTGCAACATCTTTAACACGACGATCGATAACATCTTTACGTTCGCGGGCGATTTTTAATCCGAATGAAATGTTGTTGTAAACATTCATATGTGGGTATAAAGCATAAGATTGAAACACCATTGCGATATTACGTTCATTAGGTAAAAGGTTGTTATATCTTTTGTTATTAAATAATAAATCACCTTTAGTAATTGAATTTAATCCAGCAATCATCCTTAATAAAGTTGTTTTTCCACATCCTGAAGGTCCTAAAAAGATGCAGAATGTTCCAGCTTTAATATCTAAGTTAATATTTTCAAGTGTATATTTTTCGTTTCCTTCATATTTTTTTGAAATATTAACTAATTTGATATCAGCACCATTGCTTGATTCATAAATTTCACCTACTTCAGAAACAAGTGCGTCAATATCGATGGTTTCAAAACCGCTTGTATCATCTAATTTATCTTCTGTTACAACAGAATTATTTGTGTCTTTTTTCTTTTTAAAAAACATATTATCCTTTCACGGCTCCATCTGAAAGACCACCGACAATGTATTTTTGTAAGTACATAAATAATGCAAATGCAGGGATAGAAGCAAGAATCGAACCAGCTGCATATGCTCCTGCATTAACATGTTTTGGTTCAGCTGATAAGAATTGGTCTAGTCCAACAGCTAAGGTTTTTTCTTTTGAATCAGCAAGTACGAATTTAGGTAAGATAACATCAGTAAATGGTGTTAAAAATGATCATAAAGCCACCATAATAAGCGCAGGACGAATAACAGGGACTAAAATTTTAAAGAATAATCCTCAGTTGCTACATCCATCGATTTTACCTGAATCATCAAGTTCGCTTGATACGGTATCTAAATAGGACTTAAGCATAAAGGTATTCGCTGAAATGGCTCCACCTGAATAAATAATAACTAACATAAATATCGAAGGTATCCCAATGCTATTACCTAAACGAACCAGTAAGAAAAGTGAAATAATAGCAGTTGTTGCTGGAATCAGTTGTAACATCATAATTATCATTAATGAATTTTTTGATCCAGCGAATTTAAATCTGGAATATGCATAACCATTTAATGCCACAGCGACAGTTGATATCACCATAGTTAAAACAGCAATTATGATGGTATTTTTATACCAAATCAAAAAGTCGCTACGAGGACTGGTGAATAAGTAAGAGAAGTTGTCTCAACCAAATTTAAATGGAACAACCGCAACAACACGTTCATTATTTACATTGAATGCTGAAATAATTAATGAAACTATTGGAAAGAGAATAATTATTGCTCAAAAGATTAAGAATAAGTAGTTAAAGAATAATCAGAATATTTCAAGTGCTGTTAAGGGTTTGGTGTCAGTTTCGTTAAAATTAATTCGTCTAGGAGTTAATTTTTTATACGGAACTTTTACTTTATCAAAGGTATGTTGATAAAATCTTTTGCGTTTTCATTTTTCGAACATTAATCTCTCCTTGACATAGTTTTAATAAACCCTCTTGCACCAATAGCAATTGAAATAAGAGCAGCAAAGGTTGTTAAGGCAGCAGCAAATGCTTGGTCACCTGGGATGTTGGTTGCTCCTTGTGCGATTTTGAAGACAAATGAAATAATAATATCAGTTGATGCTTCATTGAATGCAGATGCTTTAGCAAAGTTTGGCCCACCACCAGTGAAAATAGAAATTGTAGTGAAATTATTAAATGCTCCAACAAATTGACCAATTAGCATCGGTGCAATTGAAATAAGAAGCGATGGTAAGGTAAGATGTCAGAATAGTTGTCTTCCTTTTGCTCCATCAACAGCACCTGCTTCATAAATATCTTTTGGTATAGATTGTAAATTACCAGTTACAAGCATAAAGATAAATGCATAAGCAATTCATGTTTGCACCACAATTACCAATACACGAGCAGTCCCGATTTCACCTAATCAGTTACGTGGCTCCTTTAGTAGTCCGATTGATAACATTATTTTGTTAATGTATCCAACTTCACCACCTTGAAATGATGATCTAAGAAATGATAAAGTAACGAATGCTGGAATAGCTCATGGTAAAATATAAATAAGTCTAAATATTTTTTTAAACTTAATGCGTTGGTTATTTGTTAAAATTGCGATTATAATACCAAGTGAAATAGGGATAAAGGTTGAAAATACTGTTCATATTGCTGTTCAATAAAATACACGTCCTAAACCACTAAAGATACCAGTGTTACGAAATACTCATCAATATCCTCAGTTTTTAAGCCCTACTCAGTTGACAGTTTGTGCCGGAGCATAGTGCTCAAAACCATAGTTAGTAAATGAAACAAGTACTGATGTAATAATAGGTGTAGCTACCACAAAAAGCATTAATACTCAACCTAAAATAGAGATCACTCAGGGATATCCACCTGTCGAAATTCATCTTTTGGTATGTGATCATTTACTTGGACGAGAACCATATTCTAAGTTTTTTGCTACCCGATAACTACTAAGCGATGATGTAGCAAAGTATATTATGACTATTACCATCAAAATAACACTTATAACACCACCAAATAAGTATATCCGAGCATCTGTTAAAATACCTTCTGCATGGTTAAATTTGCCTGCTCCTAAGTCGCTAAAACCAGGAATTCCACCCATTTTATCTCAGTAAGCACCAAATGAAAATGGAACAATTAGTGCTCATAAAAAGATGCTTCCTAAACTAAGTAAAATTCCTTTTATGTATTGTTTAAAGAACAATAATTCAGAAAGACCAGGGAAAATAAATCCAAGCACTAAAGCAAGTCATCTGAAATTTTTCATTGTTTCAATTGGTATTGATTTTTGTGCTTCATTAATTTTGCTATCATATATTTTTGAATTAACTCGCATTTCAGCGAATTCACGTCAAAATGAAGTTTTCAAAATTTCTTTGTTAGATAAAACTTTTGATTTTAATTTTGCTTCTGTAACAGCCTCTTTATAGTCGATTTTGTATTCGATTTTCTTGTTTTTGAAAGCTACCTTAGTAATTTCTTTTGTCTTAATTTTTGCTTTTAAAGCTGCTATATTTTCTTTATAAGTTTTTTTATAAAGTTTTTTAGATGAAGCAAAAACTTGTTTTTCTGCTTGATATTCAGTTATAGGTTTTTCTTGTTTATTAATATTTGGATTGACATCATTATCATTTAGTTTTTGGATAAGATTATCAATTACAGTCATTAGATTCTCAAAATCAGAAGAGTTTTGGTTTTGATTTGATAAGTGTTTAAGATTATATAAAGAAACCTTTGATTTAATCCGTTCTTCGCAATATTTAATGCGAGTAAGTCGATAATCAATAAACTTTTCTCTTAATGCTTTTGATTCTACCTTGTGAAATTCACCTTCATATGTATATTTAACTTTTGCATCTGCAAGCAGATTTTTATATTGGGATTTTAACAATATTGAAAATTCATTTTGAACTCTTAAAACATTAATAAAATTTAAATATTCTTTTAAAGCGATATTAACAAAAGGATAATTATTGGTTACTTGATAAGCATTAAGAATATTAAGAATTTTGTTATTTTTAACTTTTAAACCTTTTAAATCTAGGTTTTTTATGCTAAAATCAATTTTTGGTAAGTTATTGAAGTTTTTTGAAAGTAATGAATATAAGTCTTTATAATTTTGCAATCTTGCTCGTTCTTTAAAAAATGGTTTAATTGATCTATATCATTGCTTAATTTTTATAACTTCTAAATTTGATTTATCAACAATTTCTTTAACAATCGCTTTATTAGCAACCTCAGTTGATAAAATTTGTTCTTGTTGTTGCTTTATTTTTTCTAACGAAAGCAACTTTTGTTGTTTAGCTTGACTTTTTCGTTCTTGCAGTTTACTTGTGTATTCATATTCGATTTGTAGGATTTTTTGTCTGTTTTCAAGAATAATATTTTCTTTTTCTTTTGTATATAACTCTTTTTGTAAAGTATATGTAGATTCATATTGATGTTTTAATTCTTGACGACGAGCAAATAAACTTAATCTTTGTTTTTCTAGACTTTCGTAGAAGTTTTTAAAGAATATTTTTGCTGAATCTCCTAATTTTTGGATATATGCAAGTTCGTTAGGTAGCAATAAATTATGTATTTTTTCGATATCAAATTCTGTATCTTTAACATGTTTTAGATAAAGTTTAAGTATAGAAAAGATAGTATATTTTTTAAATGTTTGCATTTCTGAAAGAAGAGTTGAAGTCTGTAGTTTTTTAATACTTTCGACTTTAATTTCTAAATCATCAGCAGATTTTGTTAATGAATAAACAAAATCTTTTGCATATGATTTAATGTCTTTTAGTTGTGCATTAATTTTTTTAAGTTCAAAATTTAACAAAGAAATAGAAGAGGTACAAAATGATAATTTCTTAATAGAATCTTTAAGAACTATTATCTTGTTTTTGTAAGCAACTTTGTGCGAATTTAATTCGCGTTTTAAGTTGTCTTGTAGTTTTGTTCTTGCTCGTAAGAATAAATCTTTGTCTATTTTTTGTTGGTTATTAATACGATCTTGTGTTCTTAAGAAGACATTTTTAATCTGTTTTTTATAGGATTTAAGATTACCGGCACTCTGAGGTAATATTGAATCGAATGATTCACCGTATCAGTTGTACAGCTTTAATTTTTCCATAAATTACCTTGCCTTTCCTTTGTGTATTTTAACCCATTCATAATAATGAAGCTTTCTTTGAATATGATATTGCATACTGAATGTAAATAAAGCAATAACAGTTGAAAAAGAGAAAATAGATATAAATGTACCTGTTATTATTTGAAAGTTACTCATATAAGATGTTCCCTTAAAAAAAGGTAGACCTGTAAGTAAAATAAAAACAATAATCCAACATGTAAAAAAGATATATCCTGCTTTCAATTTACTTCGTAAAAGTAGTAAATAAATCAAAAAGAAAACTAAAACTAAGGTATTTGCAATATAAGCAACTAATGTTGCGATGGCATGATTTTTTGCAAATTCACTTAATTTATCTGCATCACTTCTTATTTCAATAGGCACCGATTCAGTATTAATTCCATATCCGAATGGAATTAATACCCATATAAGAAGCACTGCAGTAAGCAGTGCTAATAGTATTAGTAAAATATAAAACTGTTTTTTTTCGATATTTATTTTATATTTAGTATAACTGTACATTTAGCTTACTAATTATTAAATACTACTCTAACTGGTAAGTTACCAGAATTTATTGCATTAAGTGTTGCAGTATAATCAGCTGATAATTTATCTTCCATTGCACTTAAAAACTTATCTTGTGTTTGAAGTTTATCACCTAATGATCTGTATCATTCTGCTGAACCAAAAGTTTTATCGTTTCAATTTGATCAAACAGTTTTTAGGTTTGGATTAGAGTTATCAAATCTGGTTGGTTGTACTTGTAGAATACCTAATCCTTGTTCTTGAAGTTTTTTGCTTGATGTTAGAACATTAAACACAAAGTTTACAGAAATTGATTTATTGTATTCATCAATGTTATTTTTAGTGGTAGCAATGGTAACATCAGATAATGTTCCATCTTTCTTTTGCATCTTAGATGACATAAAATCATCAGCAAAAGTTGAAATCTTAGCAAAGTTTTCAAATCCAGCTAAATAAAGTTTTACAATTTTACGGATTTGTTCATCAGAAACAATTGTAGGAGCAGCAGTATTAGAGAAGAATTTTGCACGAGCAAATACTTGATCTTCAAATTCATGGAGTTTATTGTCTTTCATCGCTTGTTGAATCTTTGCAATTAAAGCGGCTTTTTGACCATTGTCATCTCCATTGACACCAAAAATAAATTGTTCAATTTTTCTTAAGTGGAATGTTCCGTTGTTACCATTTTCATCTGGTTTATCTTGAACCATATCAACAAAACCTAGATTTCCAAACTTATCCTTGTTTGTTAAGGTAGCAAATGCTCCTGCTTTCATCTTGTCTGCACCAAGCTGTCATGGTTGTGCAGGTGTGCTACCAACTAATTCATCGCTTCATTTAGTTGTGAATCCCATTAATCCAGCAAGTGTATTTCTGAGTGGCAATGCATTTACCAAAGAATTATTTAGTTCATCAACTTTTGCTTTTGTTTCAGTTGAACCATTGAATGTAATTTTCATCTTATCTTTTGAAACTTGGTTAACATCTGCGATAGGATTGTTTTCATCAGCCTTTGATTCTCATAAACCTCATTTTCCGTAGCTTCCTTTTAATTCATTAAGTTCACTTAAAACGGTTGCTAGTTTACTATTAAGTTCATTGAAATCAGCATAACCTAAATTTTTTGCAAAATTTTGTATCTTAGTTTCTTCTGATGTATTATCTGATTTGATTCTATCTGACATTCTAGAAAATAGAGCTTCTGAATAAGGTATTTTAGAATCTTGTTTAAAGTATTGATAGTATGAATCGAAATTAAATGCTGCTTTCAAAACTTCTTCAAGTGCTTTCTTTCTTTCAAGTGATGATCCGTTGTTTCTTGAAGAAATACCATAACCTCAACCACCAGCTGCTTGAATGTATGGAGCCCCATCATCAACAGGAATTACATTGAAGAATGATAGTGCATTTGCTGCATCTCTTGAGTTTTGAACATCTCATGTCCCAATTAATGCATAGTCAAGTTTTTTATCTTTCATTGCACTAAAAATAGTTTGGTTAACAACACCCATATCGCTTCCGTACATTGCTTGTAAGTCACCTTGACTTAATCCGTTTTTAGCTCAAACGGTTTCTTTGTATGCCTCTGGTGTCATTCCATAAGCTGCATGAATAATTGGATATAAAACATTAGCAACTTCTTTTAATCCATCTTTAAGTAATCCATGTCATTTATCACCTTTTACAAATCACGAAGAAACTTGTCCTTCATTATTTTTGTATAAGTTCTTTTGGAAGAATGATTGAGATAATGAATCTCCACCTAATTCATCTTGTTGCACTTGTGTGTATGAATCTCATACTTTTTTGATCCCACCATATAATATACCATTACCATATCAAAAGTCTTGTAATCTTAAGACTAATTTACCTTTTTCAACTAGTTCTTTCAATGTATCTGTATGTTCATTTGTAAGTTCAGCTCTTGTGTCTGCTTCATCTTTGTTTGATGCTAAAATAAGACCTTCCTTGTTATGACGAACTGCTAAAAATTTATGTGTAGGTTTCTGATCTTGTGTCCCGTTAATAGTTCCGAATTTAACAATATCAGCTTTTTGGTCATCAGGTAGCGATACAACTTTGTTTAAATCATCTAGTACTTTTGGTGTATCATTTACTTTATCTCCAAAGAATGTATCTAAGTCAGCTAAATAATTATTTTGTGCAAATTCTGTAACACGGTCTTGAGGTAAATAGAAAATATCAGGAACAGTTGGGTCGTTTAATCCTTGTGTACCAAGGTTTAATGCATCGAAAACACCTTTTTGAATAAATTCAAGTGTAAATCCATCTTTTGTGTGTGAATCAGAAGCATCAAAAAGTTTCTTAACTTCATTGTAAAAGTCCTTTTGTGCTCCATCCACAGCGATGTAAATTTTCTTAGAACCTTTTCCGGTGTCTTGTTGTGCTGAACCACTTGTTCCACAAGAAACAGCAACTCCTACTGCTCCAAGCGATAATAATCCACCTGTATAAACTAATGCTTTTTTTATTTTCATATTTCAATATTCCTTATCTATTGTTAAGTAATTACAGGATTATTCAAATGCAATTTCATTTTTTTGATATGCAATAAAAGAAAAAATAATACAAATTGGTGAAAGTAATAACAAACCACTTATACAAGCAACATAACCTATCCAGTGATTAAATTCTGTTTTTGACATTATATAAATTACATGAATAGTTATTAAAGCAATCGCTAAATAATTTATTACTAATACAGCAAGCATTATACGTACTCAATAATTTTGCAAGGTTTTGAAAAGTTCAACATTAAAAACATTAGGAGATTTACTGAGATTGATAATAATTTGGATAAAAATAATTTCTATAATAAGTATGACAATGTTTGCAAAGAGTAAAAATAAATATTCTAGGATTTTTGGAGTATATTTGCGTTCAAGAGGTAATTTACCTACTCAAAACCACCTAAAACGAGTTTTAAATGGTGGTTTTGAAAAATGTATATTTTTCTTCATAATCCTGATTAAATTATAATATAGCAATACAAAAAACACATAATAATTGTGAAAATATGATATTAATTCCTTTGATAACTTGATATGTCAAGATAGTTGTTCCATAATTTGCTTATTTATAGATAGATTATGACAAAACAATTTTATTTTTTTGTAAATAAATTGGTTTTTGTTCAAGTGTTCGTTATTGATTTTTAATAAAGTTAATAATAAAGAAAAATACACTTTTTAGCTCATATATAAGCAACAAAAGTGTATTTTTATCTCGTGTAATAATAATATATTTCAAGGTTATTTATATTATAAACAGAAATTTTATTGTTTTTTAATCAAAAACACTCCGACTTTTATGTGTGAATCGCTTTTCAATGATTTTTCACTCATTTGAAAACTTTGATTGATTAAATCCTTATCAAATTTATATCCATCTTTTAGGTTAATCTCAAAACTACCTAAATTGTCACTATATACAACTAATAAATAATTTCCATCATGGTTATCTCTTAAGGTTAAATTATTAGGATAATTTGATGCATTTTTGATAATGTCTGATGGTTTCTTAATATATTTTATATCTTGATCTCTAAGTGATGGATATTGCTCGCGTAAATGGATTAATTTTGAAACTAATACATATGAACCGTTTTTATCAGAAACTAATGATTCAACATATCCTTCGCCTTTTGAATCCTGTGTTTGAATAATATCACTTCCTGATCTTTCATCCTTAAAATAAACTCTTTTGTGCAAATCTTTTCATCAATATGCTTCACGAATTTTATCATCACCTTTACTTTTATCTCCACCTTGCATTAATATTTCATTTCCGTCATATAAAATAGGTGTTCCACCACGAGAAAGCAAAGAAAATAATGCCGCTAAATAACCTGCTCTTTCTTTATCGTTAAGTTTATGTGGTGTTCCTAATGGTGTTTTTGTTACATTTTTTTTATAATTTGCTATTCAACGATCGATATCATGGTTATCTAAAAACGGTAATCAATAACTCATACCTTCATCGCTGTTAAGATAATTGATTAAGTTTTTTTCCTCATCAGAATTAATAAACGGATGTATTTGATATTTATAATGTTTTCCATCTAAGACACTACCAAGAGCTTTATAATTCGACCTTCCATACATTAAATATTTTGATGCATCATAAACACTTTTTCATCATTCCCCGAACATTAATACTTCTTTATCAGAACGAGCAACATTATTTTCTATAGCTTGCTTAATTTCTTTATCAGATGCATCACGTCAATCAAAGAATAATTGTGATGTTTTTGATCCATCACTATCGGTTGGTTTATGTGAATTTTCGCTACCAAAATAATGGTAAAAAGCATCATAGCGAAAACCATCAACACCTTTTTTGATTCAGAATTTATGAATGTATTCTATTTCTTTTAAAACATCCGGATTAGTTAAATTTAGATCAGGCATCCCTTTTCAGAATTTTGCTGCATATCTTAGATTTGTATCAGGTTTTGGGTTTTGATGATAATTAATATTTTTAAAGATTTTTCTTACATCTTTGTCTTCACCATAATCTTTATCGTTTGTTGGTTTGTTATCATAAAAATAATAATATTTTTGATATTTTTTATCACCATCTAAAGCTTTTTGAAACCAAGGATGTTCATAAGATGTATGATTTAAAACCATATCTAAAACAACTCTAATTCCTTTTTTGTGTGCCTTAGTTATAAAATTATCAAAAGCTTGCATTCCACCAAGTTCAGGAGCAACAGCAGTATAATCGATAACATCATATCCGTGATATGATGAAGATGGATGAATTGGGGATAGATATAATGTGTCTATTCCTAGATTCACGAAGTAATCCAAATTATTAGTTAAACCAATAAAATCACCAATTCCATCATCATTTCCATCAGCAAACGAATATACAGTTAACTGATACATTACATTCGATTTTGCTTTAGCGATAAATGGAGCTTGAAATTTTGCATTTTGATATTCATCTTGGTAGCTTAAGTTATTCAAACTTTTTTGGTTTTCAGCGACAAATTCATCATTTCCTCACCCTTTTAATCTTTTAACAGTTGATACATCATCATTTTGTTGACTGCATGAAATAGCAGTTGCAATAAATGCAGTTGATGTTAAAAATAAAAATTTTTTTATTCACCATCTATGTCTCATATTTACTCCATTAGCATAAAAAATCTACTATAAAGTAGATTTTAACTTCCTTTAGCAAGATTTAAGATATCTTTTCTTAATACTTCAACTTTATCTAAATTACCTTTATTTTTTTGTCAATTTGATATCAATTCATTAAGTTTTTCAGATGAAATTTTGTTGTTTTTTTCAAGGATATCAAGGTTTTTTATGATTTGTTGCATTGATGAAGATTCAAAATATGCATTATTAATTAACTGTAAAGAAGTTGCTTTATGAATTTCGTTTCTATAAAAATTTACAATGCTTTTTTGAAAACTTTTTAAAGTGTTAGAAGCATTTTCGTGTAGTTGTAATTTACCGATTTTATCAATGTAATCCAAACTTTTCTTCTTACTTCTTTCAATAAATCCATCGTTTAGTTCTTTTAATAAAGCATCAAGTTTAGCTATTTTTTGATCATTAGTAAGGTTTTTATCATCATAAAAAACTTTTACTCTTGTGTCAAAACTTAATGCTCAATCAGTATCTTTTGGATTACTATTAATTATACTGATTTTAGTATCTAAAAACTGCTTATATGTTTGACGTAATTTGCTTACATCATCAGGAAACGATTGTACATATTTTAAATTATGTGTCGGTATTGCTATAGCAGCTGAAACACCAGCAGCACCTAAGATAAATCATGAACCAATAAGCACATTTTTCATAATATTACTTTTCTTTTTGTCTGTCATTATATTCCTTATATTTATTATTATACATTTTTATTTTATATATACTTATCTATCACATTATTAAATTTTTTGCTTTGATATATCAAGTTATTATAAATTTCATAATTTTTCTAATTATCTGGTAATGTTTACACCATATAATACACAAAACACAATATTTAATTATCTTTTAGTTTAAAATATAAATAAGGTAAAATTATAATGAAAGGAAAAATGGATAATAATATTGTTTTGTTTGGTATGCATAATTCGCTTAAACTTGCTCAAAAAGTTTCAGAAATTATTAATATACCACTTTCTAATGTAGAACGAACTGTATATGCTGATGGTGAAGTTATGTTGGTTTCGACTCCAACTGTAAGAAATAAGGATGTTTATATAATCGCAAGCACATCAAGACCTGTAAATGATAATATTATGGAACTTTTGATGTTTATTGATTCGTTGAAACGTGCTAGTGCTAAAACAATTAATGTATGCTTAAGTTACTATGGATATGCCCGTCAAGATCGCAAGGCTCGTGGAAGACAACCTATTACAGCCAAATTAGTTGCTGATTTGTTGCAAACAGCAGGTGTTTCTAGAGTAATTTGTGTGGATTTACACAATCCTTCAATTCAAGGTTTCTTTGATAAACCAGTTGATGATTTAAGGGGACAATATCCAATCGCAAAGGCATTAAAAGCAACAGGTGAAAAATTTACAGTTGTTTCTCCCGATCATGGTGGAACTGTGCGCGCGCGTAGATTAGCTGAATTAATCGCAGAAAGTGTGCAAATATGTATCATTGATAAGCGCCGCACTGGTGTAAATCAAACAGAAGTAATGGGGATTTTAGGTAGTGTAAAAGATAAAAATGTTGTAATAATTGATGATATCATCGATACTGGTGGAACTATTTTAAAAGCAGTTGAAACTTTAAAAGCAAATGGTGCTAAAAAAGTTATAGTTGCTGCAACACACGGAATTTTTACCAAGGGTTTTGAAGTTTTTGAAAATCACCCTGATGTTTCTAAAGTAATTGTAACAGACAGTATAGATAATTATGAAATGTTAGACAAGTTCTCAAAATTGCAAATAGTTTCACTTGGTGAATTTTTAGGTAAAGTAATTAATGCATCATTAGTTGGGGAAAGTGTTTCAGAAATTTACCGCAGTTATGAAAAAGAAATATCAAGTTAATTAGCATCCATAACACACTTTTGTGTGTTTTTTTTATATTACAGTTTATCAGCAAAATTTATATTTTATGATATTACAAATTTTATGCTGATAAAACAAATTATATGAATAATAATGTAAATAATTACTTAAAAACAAAATTATTTTATGAAATTATTAAAAAATGTTAAAAATGCTCAAAACATATGATATATAGCACCCTTTAAAAACACAATAAATATATAAATATGAAAAATTATGGTAAAATTATATAGAATATTTATTCAAACCAACTTATAAAAAGAAAGGAAGTATGAAAAAACTAAAACTTAGTTTAAAAGCAAAAGTTTTACTTTCAGCCAGCATAATAACATTTACATCTGCTATAACTGTAGCAGCAATGTATGGATATGCAAATAACTCAGATGAGGTGCGTGGTTCATCGCTGCCTGTAAGTAAAGAAGAACTGAAAAACGATTTTTCTAAGTTATATAATGAAAATCATGAATTAACACCTGAAATCTTTATCACTGATCCGTCAAAAGAAAATGCAGTTGGATTTATTTCACCTGACTATAAATCATTTGGATTCAATGATAACAAAAGCAAACTTTATTCATTTGAAGACTTTTTTAATGAGTACTATAAAAGATACAATGAAAGTTTTATCTTAGCAGTTAAATATGGTTCATTTACATTTTATGATGAATATGTTTTAGCAGTAAAGCCAGATAAATTTATCGACTTTAGCAAGTGATTTATTAATAATGTTGCATGAGGACCAGATTTGTTAACCTTGGATAGTTTTAGATTGGTACCAGGAGTAGAACAAAACGGAAATGCGATTACATTAGGATCGCATTCTACTTTACATAAAGAAGTAAGCGAAATCAAATTCTTCCCTGATGCATTCTTTGGTTCGATGCCAGTTTACTCAGTAATAGGTGGAGCGGGAAACCGAACCGATTCACTTACATATGCAACATTTAAAGATCAACAAGATAAAGTTACTGTTGATAACTTTTTAGCAACCATTCCACTTGCTTCTGCGATAAAAAATTCTCGTTCAGCAAATAATCTACCATTTTTATCGCTTTATAATCCAAACAGATTATTAGGAGAAACCTTTAAAATCTTTATTCCAAAAACTACACGTTTAGAAGATACATTGATTTTACCAAAAGATCTCACAGCATATACATTTACATTAGAAACCAAGGATGTTAATTTACCAACATCTGATAGTTCAGGGCATTCAGATGCCCCGAAAATAACTTATGATTCATTAGTTGATGCAAAAGTTACAAAAGTAACATCATCAAAACCAAATAATAGTGATAATCGAATCTTGAGTATCGAATTTTCTTATAAGGATGCAGATGGTAAAGATGCAAAATTTGTCTATGCAGCAGTTGAAAACGAAATTGATCCATATTCTGAAATAAATTACAAAACATTTAAAGCTATTTTAGATCCAAAATTAAAACATTTTCTAGATTTCTTTGATGTTAAAGCATATGAAGGACAAACACTTTGAATTTATGCTGATGAAAATGCTAATTTATCTGCATATGCATCAAAAGTCGAAGCGATGAATTCGATTGATTCATTGCGTGACTGAAGCAAAGTTCCCCAGGAAAGCAAAAATCGTTTACGTGAATTTAAAATTAAATCAATTGATGTTAAAAATAAACGTCTTGAAATTACATTAGAAAACACTAATACAAATATTCCGCTAATTATCACTTTTGATGCGATGCATATGAGTGATGCCGAAAATAAATTATTCGAACAATTTAAAGATGCAGTAGGGTACAAAGGTTCAATTAATCCAATTTCAATTAAATCAGGCCCAGAAGATATTAGCATCGTTGATAAAAATGGTAGACCTCTTAGAGGATTATCGACTCGTAAATATCAAATTTATAACGAAGTATATACCGGTTTAGTTGATAAAGTTCTTAAAAAGTTTCCACAATTAGCAAAAAAACTAAATGGACCACATATTCAAAGAACAATTAACGATCAAGGATTTTATGATTATAAATTAGTCGAAGGTGACTATTATGGATTACGTGATAGCGATCGTATAGGATTGCCATTATTGCTTTCTGCTACAATAGATAATTACGAAGGGATATCAACTGACTTCTTAAAATATGTTGCAACCCATGAATATGGACACCATTATACACTTGACCAATCACAAGCACTTAATCAAGACAGTAATGCCGTTGTTGTTGGAGGGATTTCTACTCGTGGTGGTTTAACTGAGACATCTTATTATTCAGCAAAATCATTGCGCAATTATTTAAAAGCACGTACTAATTTAGATTTTGTTCGTGTTAACGCGTTAGGGCAACAAACTGAAGATACTGATACAACAGGACAATACATTCGCTTCTTATTTAAAGATAAAAACGGAAAATTTGTTCGTGAAACAGACAAGCAAATTTGAGGAAACCCAATTCCAAACAGTGATGTGTTCAGTGTTTTGGATGAAAAAGATCGTAGATTTTTACAAGACTTTAAAGGAATGCAAGAAGCTGCAAAATTACGTGGAGCAAGATTAGGTGATTTATTTATAGCTAATTCATTTGATGAAAATTCAGGTACATTAAATCCATTTATCGAGGGTGTAAACAAAACTTTTGAGAAAAAACAAATAGACGGAAAAGATGTTTATGTTTTTAAAGAAGTAGCAATCTCTGATATTGTTGAAAATATAAGAGATGGTTTAGGAAAATCACTTAAAGATGTGATTAAAATTGCTTCCCCAAATTCAATAACAATTTCAGTAGTTGAAACACAAAAAGATGCAAATGGCGCTACTATAGCAACCAAAATTAATGTCTTTGATAAAGATGGAAAACCAGCAATTAATGTTCCGTTAAATGAACCACTTGATGAAAAAAGTCTTGATTATATAAGTGAACAAACAAATATTATTAAGAGTACAATTGATAGTTTATTAATTACCCGTTTTGCAGATTCAGGTTGAAACACCCGTGATACAGATTTTGGTGGTGTAATTGGTCCAATTCGTAAAACATTGCTTCAAGGAACCAATTTTACAGATAATGGATTTGTTGATTCTTTAAAATACCGTTCAGATGCAGTTGAATTAGATGCAGATTCAAACAGAATCGATCAAATTTACCAAAATAACACAAAACGACCAGGAACCCGTCGCGCATTAGAATATACAGCATTAACAGATAAAGGTGATTTATACACAAACCTCAGTGAAATAATTGATACATATGTAGGATTTATTTTAGAAAACCAAAATAGAGGTTCACAATTTCAAGATGGATATTATGCTCAATTGTTGAATGTTTTTGCTTTTGTTAAAGATGGAAAAATTCAAAAAGGATATACATTCCCGTTAATACTAAACAATCATTTTTCAGATAAAGTCCTTTATAATCCAGATGAAAATGGGCAATCTGATTTATGACCATATGCAAGACAGTTTAACAGTGATAACAATGCTAGTGGTCGTCCACAAATGAACCCGGCTTATGGAATAATGTTTAGTGGTTTTGGTTTATATAACATTGATCAAGACAAAAAATTTGTTCCATTCTTAGCTGGGATCGATGCAGATGGTAATGTTGTTTCAAAAGATACCTTCCAAAGCATAATTCGTAATCCTAGAAGTTTTTCTGCTCTTGTTAAAAAAATAGCATTTGTCAACTTTAATAAAAATACTGTAAAAAACTATAATTTATACAACTCATTTAATAAAGAGTTTTTAGCAACAGTTAAAAATGGAAATCAAAGCGAAACAACAGCAGCATTTGATAATTTCGAAAAATTTATTGAATTTACATCGATTGATTATTCTAAAGCATCATTAGAACCATTAACTGTTAAAGACGGTGCTCCCGTAATTAAATTTAATTGAGATGTTGATTACGTAAAAACTAAATTTGATTTTGATGCATTTAAAGCAGCAGTAGCAACTTCAGATGAATCAGCAGAAAATAAATCAAGAATTGCAGCAGCAAGCGATCAAGAACTTGCAAATGAATTAATGTTAAGATTTAGAAATTCAGATTATTTCTGAACAGTTACAGACTTTAATCCAGCAACTCAGTTAAAAGAAAATCAAGCAATTTTTTCATCTAAATACGGAATCGATATTTTAAGTAATACTTTTACAGACAGCTTTTACTTTGATAAAAAATTTATGGTTGATAATGAACTTATCACACCAACACAAGAACGTACATCATATGATGCACTAGAGTTGCAAAAAATATTCTCTGATTATATAACTGGCATTGTAGGTAAAGATTCTGCTGCTAAGATACTAGAATTTACTAATACACAAGACTTATATCAATTTGTAGGTAATATCATTACTTACTTAGGACAAGGTTATCGTGATAATGATCGCATTTGATACCTAAGAAGAGCGGTTTATACTGTATTTAACAATGGATATCCTTCTTCTGATATTCTTGAATATAATTCTACACGTGTTGAAAACTTGTTAAATGATAAATTTACTGACTATATATATTCAATTCCAGAAACTTTAACTCGTGATTATGTGCAAACTACATATGTCCCTGCCACAGCTGATTTTGGTAACTTGCCTACATACTTAACTAATGCAAACGAAGCATATACAGGACAAGATTATGTAATTGATGCAACTAAGTTAAAAATTTGAAATGAACATAAAAATAGTTATTCAAATATTATTAATGCAAGTTTTGATGCAGTTAGAGCAGAAGCATTTGATAAATTATTTAATCAAACCAAGGATATTTACTTTAAAAATTCATTAGATCGTCAAATCAAAGAATCATTAGCATCAGAAAACCAAATTGAAATACAAAAACTCGATAATCGAAATGCACAAATTGATAAGGAATTAAAAACTCAAATCACAGATGAGCAAAAGAAGCAATTAGAATCTGAAAAAGCAACTAATATAGCATCTAAAAATCAATTACAAGAAGCTAACAAGAAACTTAATGAAGAAATTGCTAAATTATTTGAAGAGCAAGACAAGCAACTACAAGATACATACGAAAAAGTAATTGGTGTATATAAAGGTAAATTATCTGATGTTTCTGATTCAAACGGAAGAAACGAGGATAGATCCTCATCATATTTTGGAAAACTTATAACCAAAAGCAACGGTTACTTCCAAGATCGCTATCAAAAAGTCGCTATTGGAATGCAACTTTATGATGATAATGGAAAAGAAATTATGGATGATGACATCCGTCTAAAGGACTTTAAAAATCAACCAATTAAATCACGTCCGAGAGCTTTCTTTATTTCACAATTACGTAATTTTGGTATCGGAGAGAGAACTGTAGCGGGTATCTTTAGAAATAAACGTATTGATTCATTAGCATTATACGGATATGTTTCTAACGAAGATGCTAAAAAGATAAAACAACTTCGTTTTACAGATGTTGAAACAGGTGAGCAAAAATTCTTACCAATTAATATTAAAGGAACAAACAACGTCTTTTATCTCAAACAACAAGGTGATGCAAGTTCTAAGGTTAGAGTAGAAGATGAAGGATATACTTCATGAATATCTGATTTTGGAGTTATGGCTAAATACCGTAATACCTTATTATTACCAAAGCATCAATACTACATTCAATTTGTAGATGAAAATAATAAAGTTGTTTCCGATTTTACCTTAGGTGATGTAACTCAATTAGCAGAAAACGGAAAAACAGGTACACAAGCATCAGTAACTATAAGACATAATGAAGATTCAAAAACACAAGATAAAGGTAAAGCAATAATAAAGATTGATTACCAATTTAACATAACAGGATAGGAGCTAATTTGAAAAAAAGGTTATGATATTTATTTACCACAATCGCTGCACTTTCATCAGCATCCTTGCTAGCAATAGCGTGTAGTACCAGTGGAAATAACACAACAAATACAAAGAGTCTAAATGAAGTTCATAGTCAAAATTCAGTAATTGATTATGATCTTGGTTTAGCAACTGAACCAATTAATAACTTAAACTATATAAAATATAAATCAGTTGATAAAATATTACCTTCATTAGTCGATTCATTTCTTAAAAGTGGACCAAACAGTGATTTAAAATCCATTACTAAAACAAGTCCGTTAAATATGGTTATGGTAGATACAGATGGAACTGTTAAAACAACAGAAGATAAAAAAACTGAACCGAGTTCAAACTTTAATGATTTCTTCAAATTTAAAAATAAATTAGAAGAAAGTGATGGTTTTGGTAGAGTTCGTGGTAGTTGATACGGATTACATGACTTTGGTATTACTGGTGGTTTAGGACGTGCAACAATCGGTGATCCACAACGAAATGCAAGTATTTATGCATTCCCTAACCCAAAAAACAGCAACAACTATATGGCAGTAACCGGATTTCTAAACAACGGATTAAATCGCTGAAGTAACGGAGATGTTTCAACAGCACAAGATTTACGCGATTATTTAGAATATATTTTGGATATTAATACCGGATCACAAAAACTAGATTCTGTATTAAAATACTCAATTCGCGGGGCCGAGAAATTTGTTGCTGCTCAAAAAGACTATGTTGATAAATTTGGTGTACCATATAAAAATCCATGAGGCCGTAGAAAATATATTAAATTAGCTGATGGTAGTTACATTCAAGATCCAAGTGAAAAAGAGTGACAATCACAAGTTTCAAAAAATAATGTACCTGCTGATACAAAAGAAGTTGAAGCAATAAAAAAAGCTGCATTAGATTTTGGTTTTTATACAGGTCAGTTATATTTAGATTATAGTCTCGAACAAGTTAATGAAAGTATGGATTTAAATCCTAATTTCAAGATTGAAAAAGAATCACAAAGTTTTACATTCAGGGATCCGAAAGATAAAACTAAGACTTTTGTTCGCACATTAGTAAAAAATGTTTATGCAAATCCTTACCAAAATTTTAAATTTGATGAAGATGCAAGAAAAATTAAACCTACAATTGAGACATTAGCAAATAATTTAAATACTTTTACAATGATTTTTGATGAGAACAAGACACCAGGTTTATCATATATGCTATTTACTATTTTCTTCCACCTTTTCCCTGTAAATCGTAAGTATATTGAAACAGTTGCAGGCGGAATCGATGTCTTCGGATCACAAAAACAACACTTTTTAACAAATGGGCCATTTTTGATGAAACCTGAAAATGTTATTTTAGGTCCACAGGGATCATTATTGTTAGAAAAAAATCCAGATTATTTCGATGCAGAAAACACCATTTCAAACCGAATAAAAATTTATTTTTCAACTGACAGAAACACTAATGCAACATTCTTTGAAGATGGTTATATTTCACAAACTTATATTCCGGCTGAAAAAATAACACAATATTTTGCTAACCCTGAATATAAAAAATATCTAAATAAAAACACAGGTTATGGAACAATTGCTTTTGGATTTAACCTTGATAACGAAACAAACGCACAAAGTTATATACAAGATGAAGACCTTAGAAACGCAATTTTCTATGCAGTAAATCGTGAGAACCTGCTTAAAGTAGTTGGATGAGACTTTTCATTTCCAGTAAACACCTGAACAGCATATGGACAATATCGAACATATGATGGGAAAAATATCGAAACCTACTTTTCAGATATGAGTAGTGATGCAAAGGATGGGGTAAAATTCCCTTTACAAAATTATGATTTTGTAACTCATCTTTCAAAAGGATATACTTTTGAGAAAACACATCGTTATGATCAAACATATGCACCAAAAACAGCACAATTTTATATTGAACGTTTTAAAGTAAGACACAAAGGATTAAAATCTGTAACTTTAAAATTTTTAAACAACTCTAGTGATGAACAAAAGAAAGCAGGTGCATACTTAAAAGAAATATTAGGTAGAACTTTCGATGGTTTTGTAAACATTGATATTAAGAGTTTACCTGAAAACTCATTTGCTTCATTTATTGAAGAAGGAAAATACGACATTATCTATCAAAACTATGATAGATTAGGTGGAAATAGTGCTCAAGACTATGTTGCAGTATTCTTCAAACCCGATGAAATAGATAGTTTTAACCAAAAAAGTATTGCCTTTAAAACAAACCCAGTAGGTTCTTACACATATGCAGATTACATTCGCCAATTATATGTGCAAGCAACCAATTTAGATGTAGATAACTACATCGAAACAAAATTACAAACTCCGTTTTTAGCTTTAGTTAATGCATCACAAAGCGCAAAAGATGCATATGAAAAAGCTAAAAAAGGAGATAAGAATCATATAACAGCTTTTGAAGAAGCAGTTAAACCATTAATTGAAAAATTAAACAAAGACACATCAAGAATATTTAGTGACCGTTTAATTAAAAATTTAATTGAATATATGCTAATTCAAAATCCGAATATTAAAGCAGGACGTAAGAAAAAAATTCTTAATGAACTGTTATTAATGTTTGAGGGAATTGATAAATTAGCAGATGCTACACGCCCTACTGCAGATCGCTTACATATTCAGTGATCATTAGGAAAGATTGATACAAAAATAGATTTTTGACGTAAATTTATTGATTTATCTTTCATTCGTCCACAAGAAGATTCGCAAAGTTATACTGATAGAATAAATGCATTCTTTACCGGAAACTTTACAAATGCTGAGGCAAAATTAAAATGAACCCAAGAATATGTGTACATCTTCATCGGAGAACTTGAAAAAGTCATTCGTGATGCATCGATTGTTGTACCATTAATGGAAGTTGATACCAACTGAGAAATAACCAGAGTAGGTGGTGTAGATAGTCTTTATACATTTGCGCTGCAATATGCATATGATTTTACTAGACCACCAAAACCAGGATTACCAAGAGGGAGGGCAAAATAGATGAAATGATCTAAAACAAAAGAAAATAACAAAACTACTTATGTTGATGATAACTTTATAGTTTTTTCAAACAAAAGAACTAAAGATGCAACATTTGTTGAGAAATTATTTAACATTAATTCACCTTTATTAATTTCTTCTTGAAGATTTTTTAAGATTATTGCCGAATTCTTTATTATTGGATTAATTGTTATTACTATTACATTCTTTTTAATTAATGCCGTTCCTGGTTCAAATACTTTAACAGCTGGTTTAGATGATGCAGCAAAAAAAGCAATAGAAGCAAAATACGGTTTAGATCAGGCGTTAATTATAAGATACTGACACTATATAGTAAGACTCTTTCGCGGAGATTTTGGTATATCATTATCATTATTTCCTGCACAAGAAATAAATTCATTTATTTGAGAGCGCTTCTATAAATCATTTTTAGTAGGAATTTTTTCAGTATTATTAACTGTTGTAATAGGAATTTCTGTAGGAATATGAGTTGGTAAAAACCCAGGCGGAATAGTTGATAATGTATCAACTGTGTTAGTAAGTATTTTTTCATCGGTTCCTTCGATTATTTTTGCTTTAATATTAGTATTTATCGGTCGTTTAATTAACTTACCATATATCTTCGCTCAACATAATTTCATAACATATATCCTACCTGGATTAGCGCTTTCTCTTGGAAGTATCATTGTATATATCAAATATATTCGTACCGAATTAAATCGTGAGTTAAACTCAGTGCATGCTAAATTTGCATATTTAAAAGGATTATCAAAAAACCGTTTTGTATGAAAACATGCACTTAAACCTTCACTCTTCCCGATCGCGACATTCTTCCCTGCTGTTATTTTCGGTTCATTTATCGGAAGTATCTTCATTGAGCAAATCTTCTTTATTTCTGGTTCTGGTGCAACATTACTACAAGCAATTCAAACAAAAGACTATAATGTGATTTTATTCTTAATTATAATGTTTACTTTACTTACTATTTTATCTTATGCAACTCGTGATATCTTATATGAAGTTATAGATCCAAGAGTGCGTAGAAAGGGGGCATAATTGGCATTCAATGATAAAAAAGAATCTAAATTAGTGTCTTCTTTTAAAAAGTATTTAACTAAATTAAAGCAACGTCAACAACTTGGTCCAACAAATGAACTAACTAAGGATGCTGCTCCAAGTATGATATTGCAACCGTTTCAATATCAAGCATGAAAAATAGTAGGTAAAACTTTTGATTTCCATGCTGATGCACATATGGGTGCAGAAACGAAGGTATTTAAAGAATTTGTATATCGTTATTCAAAGAGTTTTGCAGGTGTATTTGGTTTTGTTTTATTAGTCGTGATTATTCTTTTATCATTTATTATCCCATTTACTACACAAGATCCAAACTTATCAAGCGTTGATGCAAGGTTCTTAACATTTAACCAAACAGACGAGCAAACAGGAATTTATCATATTTTTGGAACCGATTCAATTGGTCGCGACATTTGGGCACGTTTATGACACGGATTGCGATACTCGATTGCATTAGCATTAGTTGTTACATTTATCGAAGTTATCATCGGACTTACCATTGGGATTTTAATGGGTCAATATGAGCGTTTTGATCGTGTGATGACATTTATAATTAAGGTTATTTCAGTAGTTCCAACAATCATTATTTTGATTTTGATGACTATTGTTGTTAGTCCAAGTTTCTGAGTAATTGTTTTTTCTTTATCATTTACATCATGAACAGGAATGGCTAATCAAATCCGTGCTCAAGTTAAGCGCGCAAAACACTTTGAGTGAGTTGCAGCTTCGAGAGTTTTAGGTACACCAGCATGAAAAATTCTTAAAAATTATGTTCCTGTTATCTTGCCAATACTGATTACTCAGTTAGTATTTACAATTCCTGGGGTAGTGCTTTCAGAAACATCATTAGCTTTCATTGGTTTAGCAATTGATGACGTTCCAACCTTAGGTAACCTTATTTCAGAAGGTCAAAAGGTCTTTCCTACCTATTTAAGATATGTTTTTGTTCCATCGACAATGTTGATTTTAATTACAACTAGTGTGCAATTAATAGGAGCGAGCGTCCAAGATGCCTTGAGACGTCAAAGATAGAGGTTATTGTGAGAAAAGAACAAAATAGTAGATGATTTAGACGTTTTGATACAAAAACTAACAAAACTACTAATGATTTAAGTTTAAAAAACCAAAATCAAGAATCTTTAAATCAACAAACTAACATTGATACAAAAACCTATGAACAACAAGTTTCAAAAAAACAAAAGAAATTTTCTTTATTTTCCCGTTTCAAACGTTCTTATTTCAATTGAGATAATTTTTATAAAAATGTACAATACCGAACTTTTGAAGATGGAAGTAAATTAAAAATTGCTGCAGAAATAAAAGATATTAAACTTTCTTTTACTAACCCAGCTCGTCCAGGAGAAAAAAATATTGTGCTTCGTGGAACAAGCTTGCAAGTTTATGAAGGTAAAGTTCATGCAATTATCGGTGAATCAGGATCAGGAAAATCAGTAATAACATCACTTCTATATGGACTTACTGGTGATAATGCTGTTATCGATGGTGGAGAAATTCTTTTATACAACAATAATGTTGAAAAATTCTCATTTCGCGATTGAGAGCGCTCACATTATCGTGGTCGTGTAGTTTCTGCTGTATTCCAAAACCCAATGTCAACACTTAATCCTACAATGAAAGTAGGAACACAAATTATGGAAGGGATGCTGTTAAATAAGGTTGTTAAAACCCGTAAAGAAGCTTATGATCGTGCTGTAGAGTTTTTAAAACTAACTAAAATAAATGATCCTGAAGCAGTTATGAAGTTATATCCACATGAAATGTCTGGTGGTATGGTTCAACGGGTAGTTATTGCTGCAATAGTTGCATTAGAACCAAAAATTCTAGTTATGGATGAACCAACCACTGCCCTTGATCCAACTGTGCAAGCATTAGTTTTAGACATTATTAAAGATTTACAAACTAAATTAAAGTTATCTATCGTATTTATTACCCATGATTTAGGTGTTGTTGCATCGATTTCAGATTACATTTCTATTATGTATGCAGGACAAATCATAGAAGAAGGAACAGCACATGAAATTTTACACTATCCACAGCATCCATATACATGGGGGTTAATCCTTAGCATGCCCGATGTTAACAAAGGAAGTCGTTTATCAACCATCCGTGGAAGTGTACCATCAAGTTTAAATAACATCAAAGGTGATGCTTTTGCGGTAAGAAATGATTATGCATTAGGGCGTGACTTTGAAATTGAACCAGATTTTTATTATGTTTCAGAGACTCACCGTGTTAAGTCTGCTTTATTAGATCCACAAGCTCCAAAATACCAACCACCTGAACTTATCCAAAGATTATGAAAGGAATTTTTAGCTGAAAATGAGTAACGAAAGAACATTATATAAAGTTAAAAGATTCTTATTTGGTGAAAAAGAAGTTTGACGAACTCAAACTAAAGGTGTAGCAGAAATGCTACGCCCAAAGCATGGTGAAAGTGAATTAGTAACTATGCGCAATGTTGATATCACTTATGGAAGTGGAATTAAAGCATTTAGAGCAGTCAGTGATTTAAATTTAAACATTTATAAAGGTGAAGTTTTAGGACTTGTTGGCGAATCAGGGAGTGGTAAAAGCACCATCGGTCGTGCTTTAGTGGGATTGGTTCCTTATAGCTTTGGTGAAATTAAACTACTTGATAAAACCTTACCGAGAAAACTTACTCGTGGGTTCAAAGTAGGTAAAAAACTTGCTGAATATAAAGCAATTGAAAACTTTTTAACCAACAAAGTTCAAATGATTTTTCAAGATCCGGCCAACTCGTTAAATCCACATGCTAATGTTGAAGCAATTGTTTCAGAAGGTTTAACTAATACCAAAAATGCAAAAGAAATTTTCTTGTATAACTATGATCAAGAAGCAAAAGTAAAATTATATAAAGAGTTTTCACAACAAAACCACCCACAATTTTTTGGAAATTATGAAAAAGAATTAGATATTAAAATAGCAACCAATGAAGATATTTCATATCAAGCATTCTTTGTAGATTTATATAACCAAGTGATTAAATTAAATCAACCACATATAACTAAACTATTTGATGAACTTAGAGCAGAACGTGATAAATTAAGTAAACATACTGAAAAAGAATGTAAGCGTTTATTAGTTCGTGATATATTAAGATCTGTTGGTTTAGATGAATCAGTATTGCGTAGATATCCATTAGAATTTTCAGGTGGACAACAACAAAGAATTGGTATCTCTCGTGCTGTTGTACTGCGTCCGCAGCTATTGGTTGCAGATGAACCTATCTCAGCACTTGATGTGTCTATACAAGCGCAGGTGGTTAATATTTTCAATGAATTAAAAGAAAAGTATCAACTTACAATTTTATTCATAGCACATGATTTACGTATGGTAGAATATATCTCTGATCGAATTGCTGTTATGAATAAAGGAAGATTGTTAGAAGTAGGAAAAACCGAAGAAATTATGAATCATTCATTGCATCCATATACCAAAAGCTTACTTGATGCAGTTCCTTCAATTGAAGGAAGCAAAGGAAGTTTGGTTGGATATGTTTATGATATCAATATGCATAAATATGATGAAAATAACCAACCTGAATGAATTAAAATAAACGATGATCATTTTGTGCTCGGAACTGCTCAAGAAGTTGCAGATTGACAAGCAGGAAAATATTAAAAACCTTGTTTTTGCAAGGTTTTTTTGTTTCTATCGTAAACAAATAAATCACTTTATTTTCATAACTATATTACTTTTATGTCTATATACAAGGTGAAAAAGTTCAAATCACATAAAATATGCGATTTATTCCACAAATATGATAAATATTTAACAAAATATTACTTTATTTTAGTGAAAAACAGTAAAAAAAGTATAAAATTTTATTCATGCTATCATTTGTAGCAATATTTAATAAAATAATGAAAGGCTATTATGAAAGAATTTACAGCTAAAATAGTTGATCCGATTGGACTTCATGCACGTCCTACTTCAATTCTTGTAACTGTAGCTTCAAAATATAAATCTGATATTAAATTACAATCAGGTGGACGTGAAGCGAATTTAAAATCAATTATGAATATTATGTCTTTAGGTGTTAAATGTGGAGCAGAAGTAACTGTTAAAGTTATGGGCGAAGATGAACAAGAAGCATTTGATGCCATTCATGATGTATTTGTAAAGAACGAATTAATTTAATTAAAATGCTTTGCGTTTTAATTTTTTTAACTTTTTTGTAAAAATATGCTAAAATATAAAAACAAAAAGCCCGAGTGGTGAAATTGGCAGACACGCTAGACTAAGGATCTAGTGGAGCAATCCGTGCAGGTTCAAGTCCTGTCTTGGGCACCAAAATTTATCAAATTAGTTATATTAAGAGCATACATACAAGGATTGAATTTTCTTTTCAATCTTTATATGTGTGCTTTTTGCTTGTATTTAGCGACCAATAATCATTCTTTTTTTGGATAAATGTGGTATTATATAAAAAAGTCATTATATATAAAATATATAATGAAGTGAAAGGAAGTATGAAAAAAAGAAAGTTTCTTATAACAAGTTCCACCCTTTTATTAGCAGCTACTACTATTGCAGTTGCATGTAAGGCACCAGGTTCTTCTGAAGAATTACCTCGTGGAGGCAAGGAATTTTATCAAAAACCAGTTCTTATACCTAATACTCAACTCCCACAACAACCTGTACAACCACCTAAGAGCACATTGTCAAATTTAAATATTTTAGGTGATCAAAAATTTGACCATATTGATGAGGCAAAACGTAAAAAATCAGAACATTTTATTCCTGCTAATGAAGATATTCGTTATGTAGCGATTGGTGATTCGATTACTGAAGGATTTGATGGAACCTTGCCACAATCATATCCTGGTCAATTAGAAAGTGATGGAAGTATTTCGGGTGTTTCATATCCTGCATACTTAGCTCGTTTGTTAAATCAAAACCACCGTGTTAAAGCATTTAATAATTTTGCCGTATCTGGTTCTCGATTACTTGATTGAATCAAGTTACTTGGAATCCCTTATGATGATTCACTTGTTAAGGATGAAGATACATTAAGTATTTTTGGAAATGACTGACAAGCAAAAGCTCAACA
Organism: Mycoplasma sp. 246B; assembly: GCF_054353935.1. NCBI lineage: Bacteria > Bacillati > Mycoplasmatota > Mollicutes > Mycoplasmatales > Mycoplasmataceae > Mycoplasma > Mycoplasma sp. 246B. Next base: position 84,069 of record NZ_JBTHHM010000003.1, on the reverse strand, counting down.
AATAAAAGACAAGTTACAACAAGCAAACTTGGTTACTTTTTCGTTATCTGCTAATGATATCTTGTTTCTATTATTCCAAAACTTAGCAACTGATGATGTAACTAACTTAATAAAAAATTATTTAAAAGGTCAAGCAATTATTTCTGATGCAGTTGTTTTAATAAACAAGTTATTTAATAATGCGTTAAGAGAAACACAAAAAAGACTTACAACATTCGTAGCAAATTTAAAACAATTCGCTCCAAATGCTAATATAAACTTTATCGGTTATCCTACTCCGATGTTATCAATTGCCAATGTGATAAAAGAATATGTAGCTAAGTTATTAGGTGGAAGTTTAGATTTTTCACCACTTGATATCTTGGTAAATGTTTTAAACAAAGGAATTCGAGAGACTGCGATTATTAATAAAATTAACTTTATCCAACCTGTTAATAATGATTATTGAAATAAACATGCTTCCGAATTATCTACTATCTTTTTCGATATCCATCCAAATACTTTTGGATACAAAAAAATGGCAATGGATATATATTTAAAAATCACTAATCCATCACTAAATATTAATGATTATAAAGGGTATGATTTTTCACAAGAATATTTGGATTTTGATGCCAATAGTGCAACATACCAAATCCAACCTATTATTCCTAATTCACAACTTTTTGGACCAAACACTGCTTCATATTTAGATGTAGAAAATAATTATGAACAAGAAATTGATGACAAAAGAGATATATATAATTTTGGAAATCGCATTGCAGAATTAACTGAAACTTTTTCTTATCTAACTCGCGAAGCGTTTGATTTTTTAACTAATAACTCTATTTATAATGTTTTAGATCCAGAGCGTAAGTTAGCAAAGTTGTTTAATAAAAAAGTTGCTAGTGGTAAATTTGCTAAGGACTCATTAGTTGAATCTTTACTTCGTTCAAATACTTTACAAAGAATTTTATATAACTTGCAAACTCAACTACAAGAATATCAAGAACAAAATCAACTTACCTTAGATAATGTTTCTGCAGCATTTAAATACTCTATTTTAAATATAGATAACCTTGCTATAGTAATTTCTGCTGTTGCTTCAAGTGATATGGTTAAAGAGTATAAAACAGAGTTTGCTGATGCTTTAAAAACCATTTTAAATAATGCAATTAAGGTATTCGGACCAAATGTAAAATCTGCTGTAATGAATGCGATTTTAGCACCAATTAAAAAATATAATGTTAAAGAATCTGATATTTCATCAATACTTGATTCTGTTTTAAATTCTGAGCATCTTAAAGAACTAGTTTCAGCATTTGCGGATTCATATGCTTTACATCCAGATAACTTTACAGATGTTTCAAATTTATCTGATGTGTTTTCAAATATACTAAAAGATCCACAAATCAATACTCGCATTTCTAGTCATCTTAATGCCTTATTATTCGAGTTTTTAACTAGTCCTAAACTACAGGCAGTTGCTTCAGAATTTCTTTATAACTTTTTAAAAGAAAATAATTTAACAGCAAATATCACATCTGATGAAGTAAATGTTGTTATAAATGATTTAATTAAATTATTAAAACAACTTAATGATAACCAACAACTAATTGATAAATTTACCTCATATACATTGAATAGTTTTCCATATTACGGATACAACCGTATCGGTGATTTATTTTCAGTAGCATTAAGATCTTTAATTACAACAGAATTTATTGGATCGCAAAATGAACCAAAATTACTTGATTTTATTAAAATAATTTTAAATTCTGATTTATTGCAGCATCATAAAGCATTTATAAAACAAATTATCAGTAATGCCTTAGATTTAAATACATTAAAAGGGATTTCAAAATCTGTATCTAACCTTTTTGCTAATAGTTCGGTTGCAAAATATATCCCAACTAAATCACTTGATAAGTTAATTAATTTAGTATTTAGTCAACCACAAATACTTGATATTTTAAAAGCAACCTTAGATGCGATTTTAAATAATACTGCTGAATATAATAAAGCGCAAAGCCTAAATGATTTAATTGCTAATGCAATACAACATTTACCAATTGATAATCTTAAACCACAATTAATTGCAATTTTTAATAATATTTTAACTAATAATGAACTACCACAAATCATCAATGATGTAATGTCTACATCGCTTACTACATTTGGGATAGATATTAAGAATTCAGATAATATCAAGTTTATAAGTGATTTTTCACAAAATATCATCCCATATATCCAAAAACAACAACTTATCAATCCGATTATTGATGCATTTATTGATAAACTTAAGGCAGTTAAAACATCGAATGAACCAATAAAAATTCTTGCTCAAATCCCGGATGCAATTTTTGCAATCATTAAAAACAAATACACTACTAACACAATTACTCAAATTAAGGATTTATTGAATCAAAAATGAATTAAAGATAATTCAAATGGTGTGTTAAATACCGCTGCTGTCGTTTTAAATTCATTACAAGAATCAGGTGTGCTTTCAAATGGTATAACATCATTATTAAGCAACTTGCTTGATAAACCACAAATAGCAAAATATGTTGATAAAAATGAAATTCTGCAATTAACTTTAAATGTTATAAATCGTCCACAAACAATGAAGTTAGTAGTTGCGCTTTTAGAAAGTGTTTTAAAGAATCCTGATTTACTTGATAAACTATCATCACCAAAAGAACTTGTTTCAATTCTTTTAAAAGAACCGAAAGTTAAAGAAGTTATAAATAAAGAAATTAAAGAGATTCTTTTAGATGTAATTAATAATAATGATCTAACTAAAACAACCGCTAAGATAATTTATGAAGTTACAAATGCAAATGGTTTCGCTCTTGATCAAAAGTTTTTACCTGTTCTTAATTCTGTTTATCCAAGTGCTTTAAGTGTACTTAAGTCATTAAATAAATTAAATCCTTTAATTGAACAAGTTATTGAACTTGTTACAACTTCTGATGATGTAAATTCATTATTATCAAAACTACCGCAATTAATATCATTATTTGACTTTAGCGATCTTGATTTATATAAACTTTTATTAAATACCCCTTTATTTACTACAAATAAAGAATTATTAAAAGAGTTGATTAATAAAGTTTTTGCTAAATTTAAAGATCAATATGCTTCAGCAGCACTTGACAAAATGCTCCCAGAGAGTGTTTTAGGACTTAATAAGACAGAATCAAAGACTTTGTTTGATAAGATAATCAAAAACACTGCGTTTAACTCTATATTTACCAATTTTACAGCATTTATCATAGATCACTCTCAAGAGTTTGTTAATGCAAATAGTTGAATAGACATAATTAATCTATTTTTAAAAGACACTAACTTTATAAGTTCAAACAAAGAATCGATTACCAACATTATTAATGAATATAAAACCGACGCTACATTGAAGAAGTTATTAGCAAACATTATTAGTGAAAAAATAGGTAATTTATGAATCTTTGCACATACTACTAATAAAAACCAACTTATTTCTGATTTATTAGACTATTTATTATCACAATTTGATAATTTAAAAGTTGTAGAACATTTATTTAAAGCATTGGATTTATATCAAAAATCAAGAAATACTAATCCTATAAAGATACTTAATTTATTTGCAAATGAAATAGCATCCGAGTTTAGTTCAGATGTTATTTCACAAAAAGTTATTACCTTAATTAAAGGGTTGCCAGATAATTTCATTTCAAACCATAAAAACGATTTAAAGCAAATCTTTATTAATGTATATGACCATTTTAAAACAGATGAACATTTAGGTTCAAAAATTTTGAACTTACTTCCACAAGCAACCTTAGCAGAAGTTAATAAATATACATCAGAACAAATAAGTGATCAAATTATTTATTCATTTTTAAATAAAGAATCTACTAAAAATTTATTTAAAGGAATTGTTGATAACATTTTAGATAACATCCAAAATCTTAAATCAATAAACAGTATCAAAGATTTATTGAATCATGTTGTTAAATCTATTAACGGAGAACAACTAAAAACTAGTTTAACAACTTGAATCGATGAAATTTTAAATGATGATAGCTTGGTATCAAATATTAATACCATTCTATCGAATGTTATAAAATTTAACTTTGTTGAAATTTATAATGATCCACAAACTCATCAGTTTTTAAATATTTTTCTCAAAGAAGCATATTCATGAGCAAAAGAATTAGGAATTATTGACTTAGTTGCAAATAACTTAAAAACATTCTTTGATGATTCTGAATCAGTTTTTGATCAAAGAGTAGCAACTTTAAAAACTTCATTAGCATCACAGTTGCAAACCAAAGTTATTGAAAACTTACATAATTTAGTTAAAAAACTTTATAACTCAGATGCAGTTAAAAAATATCCAGCATATACAGCAACGGTTGCTAACTATATCTTTAATAGTCTTGTTAACAACATTTTAATCTTTAAGGATATCATAAATAATGCATTAGTTTCAAATCAGATTATAGATGCATCGCAAAAATTAAGTGATGAACAATTAAATCAATTAAACCCATTACTTAAGGCTATTAATAACCTTGATAGTAATGTTTCGATTATTGATAAAATACTTGCTATACCAGTAGCTGAAATTAATAAAACAACTAATACAAATGAATTAATTAGTTTATTTACAAATAAATTATTATCAGCAATTGATTTAAATAATTATGCATTTGTAAAAGTATTGTTAAATTCAGAATTTGTGCAAAATCAGCACAATTGACTAAAACAAATTTTTAACAAATTATTAGATAAATATTGAACAGATGCTAATACACAAGCATTAGCAGAAAAAATCTCGGTTGATTCAGTAGAAACTACCCTAGGATTTACAAAGGGTGCTTTAAGAGATTTGATTAAAACTATACTTAAAGATTCAAAAACTAAAGAAATCATTAAATCACTTGGTGATAGTGCTATTGATCATATTTCATCATTAAAAGCACCTGATTCATATAACCAGTTAGTTAAAGCAATTTTTAATATTACTGGATTAAAAGATTCTATTAAAGAAAAAGTAGTAGCTTTAATCAAAGAATTTGTCTCAAAAGCATCTGTTAAAGAAAAACTAAAATCACTTGTAATATCACTTTTAAATAAGGAAGTGTTGCAACCATATTTAAAAGGGGTAAATGATAAAAATAAACTCGCTGAAAACATCATCAAGATATACGATATAGTTGATAGTCAACTTGATATAAGTGAATTAACTTTTGAAGTAATTTATGCATCGTTGCAAAACAACGGATTAAACTTTAATTTTACAAGTATTGCTAATGCGATTTTAAATGGATTTAAAGCTCGTTTAAACAAGGATAATAAGCAAGAAGAAAATATTATTAAGTTATTAAAAGCAGTAATTAAATCTGGATTATTTACTGAAAATAAAACCGATATTATCACTATTATAACTAATATAATTACAAAATTAGGTGATGGAAGTTTTGTTGATGAATTGATAAATAATTTACCAACTGCTACAAAAACACAGATTCAAAACTTTATCGGATTAAGTCAACTTTCAGATGTTGCTAAAGCAATGTTGAAGAACATTCATTTTCACAATTTAATTAATGCAACATTTAGTAAATTAATTGAACATATTAACGAATTTGAAAATGTTACTTCATATAATGATTTATTTAAAAAATTATTAACAGTTATAGATATAAATTCTATAAAAGTTGATTTAAAAGCATTTATTGATGATTTATTACAAAATTCTGATATCAATAATTCTCTTTATGAACTCATTAAGAATTTACTTGTTCAAAATGGTGTAAATGTAACAGAAAATGAAGTATTTATTCGTGCTTTTGTAAGTAATATCAAAGATGTTGTGCATCACATTGGATTAATTGATCCTATTATCGAAAAAGTATTTGAAACCTTGCAACAAGCTGCTTCAAGTACTGATGATGTATTAGTAAAAATTGCTCAAATACCTAATCAAATATCACAAATTATTACTGAAAAAGTATTTAAAAATCCTAAGCAATATGTAGATTCACTACTTGCTACAAACGTTATTGTCACACATAAAGAATCCTTTATTAAGGTTGTTACACAACTGTTAATTCATTTAAAAAATAATGGATATTTTGATAAATTTATCAATTCTGCAATCGATTCAATTAATAACCAACAAATACTATCGATTATTTCAAAAGATGATATTAAACAACTTGTAAAAGTAGTATTAAACGATACATTATCAACTCAAGCAATGCAAACATTTGTACCTGAATTGATTAAAAATACCGATTGAATCACATATTTAAACAACCCTTTTGCTTTAATTAAGAATTTACTACAAAATACCAATATAGCAAATTTTGTTAAAACAAGTTTTGCAAATGGAATTCAAAATATATTAACCAACACAACGGTTTCAAATATATTAGCAAGTGTTTTAGATAAATGAATAACTCAATTAGGCTTAAATCTTGCTGGTATTAATAAGATTTCATTAATTCATGATTTAATTTCTTCAATAATTCCATTTTTACAAAAAATTAATGTATATCAACCCTTAATTAACTTATTAACTGATACATTTGCATCAACGGATTCATTTGCAGCATATGCAGCAAAATTAAAAGTTGAAATACCAAAATTGTTTGTATTTAATGATAATGTTTTAATTGCGGCATTACAAACATTCGAAAATATTAAAAATCATAAAAATACAGTAGTACAAATTGGTGTTGCTTTATATAACTCAATAAGTGAAAATGATGCATTTGTCGATCAAATGTTTGCTTATATTTTCAAGAACCCAAATTCATATACAAGCAATGGCATTGATGTAGAGTTACTTAAAAAAGTAATTAAAAGTTTGTTAAAAAATAATGAAATTAAATCAAGAATAGCAACTTTATTAGATAATGTTATAAGTAGATATGATGTTATTAAAAACTCACATAATCTTTCTGAATTAATTAAAAATATATTCAATAATGATGATTTTAAAAATTCATTAAAAACTATTGGTAAGAAATTAATATCTCTATTTTATAAAAATGATGATATCAAGAACTTTATTGCTAAATTTGCTATTCATAAACTTGAACACTCAGACTTTGCTGCATTATTAACTAATGTATCACATAAAGAAGACTTAGTAAAAGCTTTATTAGGTGCAATTAAAGAAGTTAATCATTATGTTCCTGTTACAGATTTATTAATTGATTCATCAGTTGATGAAGTAGCAAGAAATGGACTTAATTTTGATTTTAATAGTGTATTAAATAAATTAATAGAAAGTTTCAAGTTATTTGTTTCATCTCATGATTATGAAGCAAAAATCATTGATTTACTTAACGATGTAGTTTGAGAAAATGGTATTCAACAAAACAAAAATGATTTTATTATTTTAGTTGAAAATATAGTTAAATTAGCAATACAAAAAGTTGATTTTGGTGGATTTATTTGAAATGCTTTTGATGCAAAAACACAAGCATTTATTACAAATGGATTTTTATCACAAAGCGAATTTACTAATTTAATTAATTCTGCTTTAAAAGTAGATACATTAAAAACATTAATTACAAATATTGCTAAATACTACATAAATAATGTAAATACATTTGCTTATTCAAACACTTTTTTCGATGTGTTTAAAAAATATATTTCAGTAGCAGCAAATGAAAGTGAGTTTAAAAATTCAATTAAAAAACTTGCTTTAGATGGTTTATCATCAGCTGCAACTAAAACAGCAATTAAATCAGTGATTGAAAAAGCAGTATCATTTTTAAATGTTAAGAAATCAACTAATATTAATGACTTTATCGAAGCATTCGCAAATGATTTTGGCAATATGTTTAATCGAATTGGTGTATTTGATAACCTTGCTGATTCAATGGTACAAACCATTAAACAGGTTAATGATTTTAATGGATTTAAATCGAAATTTATTGCTAATGCACTACAAACGATAAAAGTTACTGATTTTCCATTTATTAAAAAAGTTATTAATGATCAAGTTATTACACAGCATAAAGCTGGTGCTAAGGAGTTATTGGTTAATTTAGTATCAAACCTGTTAGATGATAAGATCAAAATAACTAAAGTAATTCACGATCTTAACATTTCTAAGGTTTTAGTTGAAGACGGAGTTTTCAATGATCCAAGTGTAATTAATGACACAATTATTTTAGCTTTACAAAACAAAAATATCCGTGATATTATTAATATGGTCATAGGTGATTTTGTTGATCGTGGAAATGATTATCAAATTGCTGATGATTGATTTAGCGCGATAAATATCTTATTTAAATCACCTAATTCAAAAGATTTTAAATCTAAATTTACTACATGAGTTAAAGAAACATTGTCTAACCCTGATCCAAGAATTGCTAAAGGACTTGCACAAGTGATGATTGCCAAACTTCGTAATGTAGGATTTAATCTTACTGAAAACAAGCATCTAACTTTATACCAAAATGTTATAAGTAACCTTATGAAAGCATTAGTAAAACGTCCTGAATTACCTATAATAGTTAATAACATATATGAAAACATTAAAAAAATACAATTAAGTAAAAATAAAGATAATTTTGCTTATATAAAACGTGCTTTTTTAGATGGTGCTTTATACATGATATTAACTAATGATCATAAAAACATTGATATAGGTAAAATGGGCAGTCAAGCTAATCTAATTGCATTTATTGCAGATGCAATTGGTGATGAAAATTATGTTCGCTTTTTAAATTCTTTATTTGAAACTAGTGATATGAACAAAAGAGGCGGGATTTATCATTTTATTGATACGTTAATACTTAAAAAGAAACCTGTAAGTAATTCGAATGCATCGGGTTCATCGAATAAACCAAGCTCACCAAATGCTAAAAAAGATGTGCCAGCACCATATGGAGTAGTATATGGTGGAATAACAGAGATATTCAGGAACGGAGATAAAGTTTCGGATTTACTAGGTTCAATTTTTGCACCTATATATCGTCAAATGATTGTAAAACTAAGCAAAAATCAATATAAAATAGGTAAAGACTTTTATAAAAATGATGAATTCAGACTATTATTTAGACTTTCAGCATTTATCTTATGATTTATCCATACGGGAGCAGGTGTAACAGGTGAACCTTTCTGAAATGTTTTAGGTTTAGATGTTGAAGGTTACTTTATGGGTGGTTTATGGTCAGGTTTTGAAAAAGCAATTAATGATCCTAGATATAAAGATATTTTTAATAAACTTACAACAGATAAAAAGGTTGCAATGGGAATGGCAAGAGGCGGAGGATTTAATAAAGAATTCGTGTTAGGAAATAGGTCATATAGCACAAGAATAACAAATTATTGAAGTGATCAATTATTAGCCTATATTTACTATGATTCTCCTACCCAAAGAGATCGTCATACTCGTAAATTGATGCGACAAGTTTTAGAAGAAGCCATTGCTCGTGGTTCGCTAAAAAGATAAGAATACTATATAAAAATACTAGCTATGACTAGTATTTTTATATACTTATGAGAGTGGATAATGATGGCAAAAAGATTAATAACTATTTATGCTAATTTTTCTTCCCTTGTTTATTGCACAAGGTAATAAAGAAAGTTTTTAATATTTTCCAATAAATAGCAATATTTGATAAAATAAAGTAATAAGGAAATATATTTATGGATTGAGATTCTTTTATATTTATTATGGTAATTATTTTTAGTTTTATTTTTTCTGCTGCACCAAGTACTTGACTATGTATTGTAAGTTTTATAAGGCACAATATGACTAATTTTGTAACTAATAAGATTACTATACTTTCTAGATTAGAATCTGCAAAAAACACTAATATTTTATTTAAAGAAGGTGCAAAAATATTTCTTAAAAAAAGTAAAACACATCAAAAAATTGGTATTGGTATTCTAACATCATTAATTTTTGCGATATTAATATTAGAAATATCTCTACAAATTGCAATAAAATATAATATATTTGAAATGAAAGATTCTGAAATTATAAATTTGAATTATATAAGGATGATAGATATTATATATGTAATATATTTTATTGTTACTTTTAAGTTTTTGAAATTATATACCAAGGCACTCAGAAAATCTAAAGTAATAATAGAAAATTTAATAGAAAAATTTGAATTTCATCAAGATGAGTACTTTTTAAATGGAATTACTGAAACCAACTATTTTAAAAATAAACCTATTTATCATATTGATTATGAAAGTGAGAAGAAGGTTTTGCTAAATTATGAATATTTAATAGGCTATTCAAGTAAAAAACAAGAAATAATTGCTATGAATTATTTTTTTGCTTGAGGTTATCATTTTAAAGAAGTTCATAACGGGAACCTTATATATATAGATTTATATAAACAATTTTTATATTTAAAAAATGAATGAATAAATAAAAAAGGGTTATATAATTAATACAAAGTAGGACGAAAGGATTAACAGGTATTTATGATAATCTTTTTGTCCTACTTTATGAATTTTGATAAAATGAAAACATAAAATAATAAAGGAAAATATGAAAAAATTACTATTTGATTTAGGTGATCCAATTTCTGGTTTGGGTGGTATTGCTGGTGTTCCAGCACATAATGTTAAATTAGAAGTTCAAAATGAAGAAAAAAGAGTTGTATTAGATTTTATAAATGATGATTTGCTTACAAAAGATTTATTCAAAGATAATAATAAAATTTTAGATAATCTTACAGAAAGCATTGTTTCAAAAAGTAAAACTGTAACAAAAGCAACAACAGAAATTACTTTTTCAAACTTTAAGCAAATATCTGAAAACTTTATAAATATATATAAACAAAAGAAGTTAATTACAAATCAACAAGCAAGTAGATTAAGTGATTATATTAACAATAAAGGATTCGTAGAATTTAAAAAGAAACTTAAAAAAGACTTGAATAATTTCAAATCGGATTTAAGAAGTAAATATGAAGACTATAAAAGAAGAAATAGATCAAGTCAAGAAATTCAGCAAATTGTTTTAGATGGAGAAAAAGGTTATCAAATAAATATTAACAACCAACAAGAAAATTCAAAAAAATTAACTATTCACTTTTTTGAATTAGAAAAGCAAGTAAAACAATTAAATTCGATTTATAAAGATATAAATGATAATCTTGTTTATTTAAATAGTACACTAAAAAAATTATTAGCAGCACAAGTAAGTATGTCAGTTGCTTCTGTAATAAGTACAATAATAGGTTTTTTTAGCTTGGGCTGAGGCTTCATCGGGACAGTAGTTTCAACGACTGCATCAATTGGTCTAAGTATTGCAATCTCAAATATAAGAACACAAAGAGATGTATATTTAAATAATATGAAGCAATTACAAAAGATATTTAAACCATCAAAACAAAATCTTGGTGAAAGTGTATATGATGGTTATGGATATGCACGTAATGTAATTGATGGATACGCACTTAACATATTTTCAGCAGCAAAGAATTATAAGGAAGGTCATTTTTTTAAATTCGCTATCGAAGGGAGCGCAAAACTTCTCAAATCACTTTTTATTCATATACCATCACTAGCCTTAGACGGACTCGATATATATACTAATGCTAACGAAATAAAACAAACAAACGATGTAGCAGTTAAAATAAATAATTTTTTATCTAGTATTGAATCAAAATTAATTGCTATCTCAAAAGAAATTGATGAGATTAAGAAAGTTGAATGAGTTGTTATAAAAGAGACACTACAAACTGATCTTTATAGTAACGGTGGAGTAGGAGGAAAAAATTTAGTTTTTAAAAACCTAAGCACTGGGCAAGTTCTGAATATAGATGAAATGCTGAAAAAATCTGACATACAACTATGATTATGAAATCTTAGGAAAGTTTATAACCCAAAAACCAAACAATTTTACATAAGAAAATTACCTAATCATACAAAAATAGATAATTTAGGGTAAAAATGCCATTAGAGTTTTATTTAGGAATTAATGGTGGTATGGCGGGTTTTATTCTCTTAATTTTGATGCCAACTTTTATTTTATTGTATATTATAAGATATCAATATCCTTGTTTTATTATAGAAGATGTTTATAAACGTGATATAAAAATAAAATCAAATGAATATCACATTACTTTTATTAATGGTTGAAATAAAATACAAAAATATATATATAAAATCTATAAAGAACTTTTATATATTGTTTCAATTACAAGTTTTCTCTTAATTGTGATTTTCATTTATTATATTACTAATATGGTGCTTTATCAAAAAGAAGGTGGATCTTCCGGTATTTGAATATTTCAATTTTTAAGTATGTTAGTTATTCCTTATAGTGCATTTATGTTTGTATTCTATGTTTATATTAAAGGTTTTTTATTTAGTAAAAAGTCACTTAGACATTTTGAACTGCGTGTTAAACAAGCAATAGTTATAGAAGACCAACCACTATTAGATGCATCAGTATATTTTAATAACGGATTGAAACCAAATAATTATATATATATCCCAAGATGATTTTTTGACGATAAAGTTCGCTTATTAAGAGTTTCTTATTTTAAGAAAACTTTTAAAACAGATGCACAGGATGTATATGCATTCTTTATTTATAAAATGCACGAATCATTTAGAAAAGAACATGAGGCATATTATCACGGGCTATATTTTGACTATGTAAATTTTAATAATTAAGAAATTATTATGTATAAAGGTTTATAAAAAACAGATTCTCATTTTATATGATTCGAATAAAATTGTATAATATATTAACTTATGAAAATTATTGCAAATAATAAGCAAGCGCATCGAGATTATGAAATTTTAGATAAATATGAAGCAGGTATTCAACTACAAGGATGAGAGGTTAAGTCAGCCCGCGCTAATTCTGTAAGTATTGATGTTGCTTATGGTTCAATTTATAAAAATGAAATATATTTAAATGAAGCATTTTTTAAAGAATATATGCAAGTAAAATGTGAACCTACCCGAATCCGTAAGTTATTAATGCATAAAAGTGAAATTCGTAAGTTAAAACATATTTTGGATACTCAACAGGTTACACTTATTCCCTTAAAAATTTATTTTAACAAAGTATCAAAGATAAAAGTTGAAATTGCAGTTGCTAAAGGGTTGAAAAAGTATGACAAACGTGAAAGAATAGCCAAAAAAGAAGTTGAAAAAAGGTTACAAAAAACTTTAAAAACTTATTTGGGGGCATAATGGTTTCGACATATATAGGTAAATTTGTATCGCAGTAGTGTGGAAGACTATAATTTCTACTAGGCTTTTTTAAACGGAAAAGATAATAAAACAGAAACTCCAGAAGTTTCACCAGTGTTCTTTGCAACACAATCAAATTTTGCTTTCGCATAAGAATTAGAGAGCAAGTTGTTTTTAGTTTTTCCTGGACTATTAAACAAGGTTTACAAGGATCGGGTTATTAGTTAGCATAAATAATCTTAAATAAGCTAAAATCAAGTTATTTATTTTGTTTGTTTTAAATAATTTGATTAATAAAATAAACTAAACTGTAGAAGTATGAATTATATTTATGTGTGGACACGGGTTCGATTCCCGTTGCTTCCACCATTTTTTTGTCCTTTTAAAAAAAGCAGAGTATTTACCCTGCTGCGATTTTATTTTTCAGTGATGCAATTGCAATATTTATGAATCTATTTATGAATCTATTTACAAAACTATTTGTTATCAATTCTAACTTATATTTCAAAAAGAAAGGAACATATTTAATAAAAGGAAGTTTAGAAACCATTTCTCAAACAAATTTCGAAAGAGAGTTACTAATTTTTGATGTTATGATCCCTCTGTCATCGATTAAAATTAATAGTTTAATGAATTTTATAAAGTTTTTTGCATTTTCATTTCTTTCAAAATAGTCATTTATAGCAATTTTCATTTTCTTAGTTATTGTGTTTCTTAAATTTTCATCTATAATTCTTGCATCGTTTCAATCTTTTTTAGGTTTTGAAAAGTCAATTTTAATAACATTTGATTCGTAGTTTTTCTCGCTTGTTTTAAGTTTAATTTTTAGCGAATAACCTGGTTTGATATTTTGATTAATTTCTGTTATTTGCAAATCATCGGCAAGTTTGATATTGGCATTTTTAATGAAGAAGTTTTTTATTTCGCTTACAACTTCGTTATATTCATTGAGTTTATTGTTTTGAGCTGCTTTTTGATATGAAATTCTACCACTAATTCCGCCACCTGCATCATGAATCATATTTTTTAATGTGTCCTCAAATCAATTAATATCCACATAATAGTTATTAAAAAACTTTTGTAATTCTTTTTCAATTGATTTAAGTTCTTTATCATTGTTTGCATCTAATGTAAGCAATGTTTCTGATTTAGTATCTAGATTAAATTTTAAAGTGTTTGACTTAATTTTTGCTTGTAGCTTGATAAATTCTTGTCTTGTAAACTTCTTTGTGATACCAATTTTACTTGTTTTTATTATCACAAAATCATAATCATTTGCATCTAGTGCTTCTAACTTATTGATAAAGTTTGTATATTGATATGGAACAGTAAAAATATCATAATCATATGAAATATCCAGGTTTTTAGGTTCTTCTTTTTTGCTTTCTACCTTAGAACAACTTGTTGTAATGGCTATAACAGGTATAAACGATGAAATTGAATATTTTATAAGTCTTATTAGTTTCATAGATTTATTTTACAAAAAAAAAAAAAAAACAAGTCGAAAGTTGGCAATTCAAGACAAATTACCTAAAAAACACGAAAATATTTTCATTATTATGCATTTTAATTAAAAAAATGAAGAAACACTTATACACTTTTATCGCTTAACATATAATTTAAGTTAATATTTGTCTATAAATAGGTTGTATAAAATACAAAATTTTTGATAAAATTAAAACATAAAAGGAATTATATGAAAAAAGTAATTTTTCAATTAGGTGAACCCATTGCAGGACTAAGTGGTTTATCTGGAATAAATCAAAATAATGTTCAAATAGAAAGTAAGCTAACTAAAAACCTTACTTATACTGAAAAATATAATGAATTAGAAAAAGTTTCATATTTGTCTAAATCTTTGTTTAAAAATAAAGATGTGTTACTTGATAATATAGTCGAAAATTTAATGTCAAAGAAAAAAGGCACAGTAAAAGCAGTCAATGAGATTTCCATAACTGATTTTAAGGAACTAGCAAGTAATTTTGTAAAAATATATAAAGAAAAAAATGTAGTTACACCAGAACAACAAGAAAAAATCAACAATTTTATTTCAAATGATGGATATAAAAAATTTAAAAAAGAATTAAAGACATCATTGAATAATTTTAAATCTAATATCACTAATAATAAAGAACAAACAAAAGAATCTTTACGAGATGAAACAAAAATAAAAAGAGTTATTTTAGATACAAATAAAGGTTATGTTATTAATATTGATAATAATGAAGTAAACTCAAAAACACTTACAAAGCAGTTTTTTGAACTTGAAAAAGAGAAAGATAAAATTGTAAAAACATATAAAGATATAAATGATAATATACTTTGATATAACAAAAGACTAAAAATTATGTACGGTTTACAAGTAGGTACTGCTGTCGCTTCTGCTTTTAGTTTCTTTTTAGGGATATTTAGTTTGGGTTTAGGATTCATTGCGAGTGGTTTGTCTGCTACAACTTCTTTTATACTAAGTGCTATAATAAATAGTTTTGAAACACAAAGAGATGCTTATATAAAAAACAGAAAAGAATTAAAGGGATTTTTTAATTTACCTGAATCATCATTGCTGGATGGAGTTTTAGAAGGTTATTCATATGCTAAGAATGTAATTTCAGGATGAACATGAAATATTTATACTCTTGCTAAAAATTATAAAAGAAATTTTTTTAAATTTAGCAAAGTAAGTAAATGTGTATTTGTGCAAAAAATGTTTGTTCATATTCCTTGATTTGAACTTGACATACTAGATGGAGTCTTATCTGGTTTAGAAATTAAAAATATAGATAATATGAATGCTCATGTAAATGACTATCTAAGATCATTAGAGAATAAATTAAAAAACATCGCATCAAATTTAGATAATATTAAACCCGTAGAATGAGTAGTTGTAAAGGAAACACCACTAAATAAACCTTATAACCAAGGTGGTATAGGTGGAAGAAATTTAGTTTTCAAAAATCTTAAAACCAATGAAGTATTAACTTTAAATCAAATGTTAGATAAGCCAGATTGATTACTTCATTTATGAGGGTTGCAAAAAGTATATAACAAAAAATATAATTATTGATATATAAGAAAATTACCTAATAAAACAAAAACTGATAATTTAGGATAATATGACAATAGAATATATTTTTATTTTTCTTATTATAAATATTTGTTTTGTGATTCTAGTACATATATTTTTTGTTGTTATTTATACAAAAAGATATCAAAACTTCTTTTTTATAACAAAAGATACATATATAAGGGATATAACTCAAAAAACTAAAGAATACCACATAAATTTTATTAAAGGTTGATATAAGTTTCGTAAGTATCTATTGACCTACAATCGAAAAATATTATATTGGTTTATAATCATAATCTTTAGATTTGTTAGTTTACCACCACTTACTTTGTTATTTATTTTATTAGATCATTATTTGAATTCTAAAACATTCCCAGAAATGATATTACTTTTTGTATTTATATATATAGCCTTTTTGGTTATGGATATATTCACATTTAGATATTGTTTTAAGGGTTATTTTCTTGGTAAAAAAGTACTTAAATATTTTGATTATAAAGTAAAAAATACAAACATTTTAGATACTAAAAATATGCTAGATGTAAATATTTATTTTAATAGTGGGTTGCCGATAAATAATTATATACATTTACCAACAAATATTTTTGATTTTAAGGATAGGATAATGACAACTAAGGAATTTAAAAAGTTATTCAAAGCCGATGCATATGATATTTTTGCATTTTTTATCTTTGATATGCACAAATCTTTTAAAGAAGAACATAGTGATTATTTTTATGGTTTATATATGGATTATGTGAATTTTTTTAATCAGGAAGTTTAAATAATGATTGTATCCATTATTATACTAACGACTATAAATTTATTTTTCATAATATCTTTATTTTCATTTGCTTTATTGATTAAGTTGTTTGTTCAAGATAATTCATTTACTAATTTTCTTTTATATAAAACAGAAAAACTAATACATATTTCTGAAGCAAAGAAAACAAATATATTATTTAAAAAAGGTGCATTGTTATATATAAAAGAAAGTAAAAATAAGCTATATTCATATGGTATCTTCTTATTATTTATAACTTTTTCCTTATTTTTAAATGAATTATTAATAAATTTATCTGTTTATAAAATAATCAACTTTGATAACGACTTGATTAACACCTTAAGTTATTTTCATATTTTTGATGCTGTATATCTTTTGATAATTATTCTTTTATTTTATTTTATAATACAGATGTACATTAAAAACAAAAAGATGAAAAATAACTTCAATGAATGACTAATATACTTTGAATATGATGAAAGCGAATTATATTTAAGTGGTGAAACAGAGTCTAAATCAGATGAAAACAAACCATTGTATCATCTTTTTGATAATAATAAGAAGTTTTTGATGAATATGTTATCTGTAAAGGCCTTTATAATAAACTCAAAATCTGCACTACCGATATTCTATTTTTTAATTTTTGGTTATCATTTTAAAGAGTTAAGCAATGGTAATGTAATTTATAAAGACTTATATCAAGCATTTTTATTTTACAAAGATCGAGAAAATATTTAAGAAAACAATAAAGACAAAAACAAAAGAAGGTAAAACCTTCTTTTGTTTAGTCAAATTTGATATGGTGCGAACGAATGGACTTGAACCATCGACCTCACGATTATCAGTCGTGTGCTCTAACCAGCTGAGCTACGCTCGCATAAGCAAGACTATTATATCATATTTATATAATAATCTAGCATTATTTGAAAATTAACGTTTAGAGAATTGTCTTGCACGACGTGCAGCACGTAATCCAGGTTTTTTACGCTCTTTAGCACGAGCATCTCTAGTAAGCATTCCTGCTTTTTTTAAGATAGCACGGTAATCAGCACTTGCTTCTAATAAAGCACGAGCAATACCCAATCTTATTGCTCCGGCTTGACCACTTAATCCACCACCACATACATTAACATTAACATCAAATGTTCCGAATGTTTCAGTTAATACAAAAGGTTGATTAGCATCTTTTAAGTATATATCAGATGTTAAATATTCACGAGCATCACGTTTATTGATTAAAAATTTTCCTTTTCCTGGTGTTAATTTAACACGAGCAACAGATGATTTTCTTCTTCCTAAACCACGGTATTCTAATTTTTGGTTCATTATTTAACCTCTAATCTTTCTGGATTTTGTGCTTTTTGATTATGTTCTGGACCTGCATAAACAAATAAATTACGACGCTGTTTATTACCAAGTTTTGTATGAGGAATCATTCCACTAACTGCTTTTTCTACTAATGCAGTAGGTCTTTTTACTCTTAACTTTGCTGCTGTAATACTTTTTAAACCACCAGGATAACCTGAGTGTGAGTAGTAAATTTTTTGTTCATCTTTTTTAGCAGTCAAAATAACTTTAGCGGCATTTACAATAACAACATTATCACCCATATCAGCATTTGGTGTAAATGTAGGTTTATTTTTTCCTCTTAAAACAGAAGCAACAAATGCAGCAAGACGACCTAAAACTTGTCCTTCAGCATCGATTACATATCATTTTTTATTTGCTTGTTGTGTATTTACAATAGTTGTTTGTCTCATACATCCTCCTACGTTAATTAAAATTGACATATTTTTTAAAAATGCTAATTTATTATACCAGAAAATTAATATAACACGAATTTAAGAAGTTTAAATTTTTATGCTAAATTCGACTTGTATATATATGAATTAGTCAATTTCAAGCTGTGATAACATGAAAATTGCAGCAGTTTCTGCTCTTAAAATTCTTTTTCCAAGTGAAACTATTTTGATGTTATTATCCATGGCTTTTGTTACTTCTTTGTCACTAAAACCACCTTCAGGACCAACAAAAAATAAAGTATTTTCTGATATAGGTTGGTTTATTTTAATTTGAAAATCAACCTTTTCATGCGCTAAAATTTTATTATCAACTTGGTATGTAATCACTTGGTCAAAAGTTTGTAACTGTAATAATTCGGGAATTTTATTTCTAAAAGATTGTTCTGCAGCATTTTTGATGATGCTTTTAAATCTAGGAATTCTCTTTTGAAATTTAGAATGGTTAATTAACTCCCTATTAGTAAATTCTGTTTGCATCGGTATTATAATATCCACACCTAATTCAGTAGCTTTTTGTAAAGCTCATTCAAATCTTTCATATTTAATAACCGATAAAGCTAAAACAACTTTATATTTATGTTCATTAAAAAGATTTAGTTCCCTTATTATTTTCGCTTTGTTATGTTCTAAAACACACTCATAAAATTTTTCTTGATAAACACAGATGAAGTGTCTATCTTGTATTCTTATCACACTAAGATGTTTTAAAACATCTGCATCCAAAATGAAATAATTATCTTCTTTACAATTAACAAAAAATCTATTCATTGATAATTTTTAATCTGGTTATATGTTTGTTAATGTTATTTATAAAATTTGTATTGAAGATAGATGATAAAGCATTTTTTGGTAAATTATTAAATTTATTAATTAGTTTTGAATCTACATAATTTATTTTTTTTGTTTCATGCTTTAGAAAAAAGTGTTTATTTACCTTGAAAGCAAAACTAAATGGATCGAAAAAAATAACACCTTTTTCATATTCTTTATCATGGTTTGGACACAAAAGAAATCTGTTATCACCTGATGTGGTTAAATTAAATGCATCATCGATACTTATATTATTTTTTTGATGCTCTGCTTGAATATCTGTATGACGATAAATATGTGCTGTTATAAGATTTTCATTAATATTATAATCACAAGCAAAACATTCACCTATATTAATATAATTATTGTATTTTTTATATATATTGGCTCTAAGGAATTTTTTATTTCTTAATAAAAATTGTTTTGTTTTATCTATATCGTAATTATATTTGTTAGTTTGCTCATTTACGGTTGTGTTATACTGGAAGGAAAAACCTAATGAAGTCACATACTTTTTTATGTTCATAGAAACAGAATCACCATTTAGCAATCAAAGATTTAAGGTTTTTTGTTCAAATTGGTGTGATAATTTTGAAATAATTTTACATGACAATAATGTGTCTTGTCTGTTGACACCATCAAATTTACCATAAACATCAATAAAAATGTGATTTTTTATCATTTGATACTCAATAATTAACGGCTTATTAAGTTTATTTTTTAAACTAGATAATTGTTTCTGTTTTATAGACTGAATTAATGAGAGATTTCTAGATAAGTTTTCTGTTTTATTTTTTATATTCTGATCTATAAAATCTAAAAATGAATAACTAATTTTAAAATCTATATATATTAGTTGTTCAAGATCGAGAATTACAGAATTTGAAATGTAAAGTTTTTGATTTTTTAACTTTAAGAAATATCAATCTAAAGGATTTAAACAAAGGTAAATATTCTTGAATTGTGGATTGTTTTCGTATAATTTAATAATAGGTAGAGAGTTTTGCTTAATAAAAGCGTTTCTGCTTTTTAATTTAAATTTTTTGTTTAGTTTTTGACTAAAATAAACAAGTGTGTTGGTATTCGTAATAAACAAACCTTGATATTGTTTCTTCTCAAAAATTCAGTTGATATTATTTGGAGAAATATTATTAATGAATTTATTATATATAAGTTCATCTAAAATGGTTCTTTTTAAATCTTTTTGTGTCTTTTTGCTATCTATATTTTTTAGTTGAATAAATAAAGAATCAAAATATTTATCAGAAATACAAATTTGTATTATATTTTTATGTATATTCTTTTCCATCTTTTTTGTAATCTACACCTTTCCATACCTGGATATCTTTATCGAATAAGTCGTTAGCAATTCACATACTTGCAAATGATGGCCTTTGCAAATTCATATGATCATAGTTCAAATAATTCTTTGTAAAACACATTCTACGTTTTAAATGTACATATTGCACCCTCTTGAATTTTTGTAAAAAATCACAAAATTTTTCACTATTTAATGCTTGAATTCCAAAGATCAGTGCTCATGGTTTGTTAAATTCAAGAAGTCTTTTTAATAAATTATGTTTATTTCTAAATGGTGGATTGCTAATGATAATATCTCAATTTTCATCTGGTTGATATTTATAAAAATCTTGTCTATTATATATGTGTGATGAAAGAACTTTATAGCCATTATTTTTAAATACAGTTACAAAATTTGAATCAGGTAAATCAAACGGACATCAAATTACCTTATTTTGGGGAATTTTAGCATTATCAATAAAAAATTTAATATCTTCTTTTGTTGTATATCATTCATCATCGTTTGCATAACGAAATGCTTTTGTAATGTCATTTTTACTTTTTTCTTTTGCAGAAAGTAAATATTCTTTCACAAAATTTACGTTTTGCGAAAGATTTTCACCGTTTTTCAAGTTATCTAACACTTTTTCTATTATCTTCATAAATTTTAATTACCCATCATAATTTCTTCGTATTCTTCAAGGCTACCACGGAATAAAAAACTTTTTGTTGGTGATTGAAGCTCTAAAATCACATCGGCACATTGATTTACAAAAGCGCGATTATATGTAGTGAATATTGCACCACCTTTATAACTTTTAACTCCTTCTATTACTGAATCAATGCTTTCTGCATCGAGGTGATCAAGTGGTTGATCTAAAACAATAAAGTTTGATTCTAAAAGCATCATTCTTGAAAACATTAAACGTGCTTTTTCTCCACCACTTGTAACGGAAACTTTTTTAAATACTGAATCATTACTAAATAACATGCGCCCTAAAAAACCACGCATACGAGCATCGTCATTTTCTTTATTCTCTTTTTCTTTATTTAATAAAGGTCATTTTGAAATTCATTCTAAAACGGTTTCGTTGGTATCAAAATATTTACTGTTATCGTTAGGGAAATAACTTGGTGTTATAGTTTGACCTCATTCTATAGTTCCGCTCGATGGTTTTCTTTCACCAATAATACATTCTAAAAGTCTGGTTTTAGCAATATCATCATCACCGACAATAACCATTTTTTCACCAGGACGTAAAGTGAATGATACATTTTCAAACAAAACATCACCATTTTCATTTTTATAAGTCAGATTTTCAACATATAAGATTTGCTTCCCGTGATCACGATTCATTTCTCAACGAACATAAGGGTATTTGCGATTAGAAGGTTTGATTTCATCTAAAGAAATTTTTTCCAGTGCTTTTTTTCTACTTGTTGCTTGTCTTGATTTTGAAGCATTTGCACTAAAACGAGCGATAAATTCTTTAAGTTTTTCGATTTGTACTTCTTTTTTAATATTACTTTGTTTCATTATTTCACGGGCTAATTCAGATGATTGCTTTCAAAATGAATAATTACCTGTATAAATCTTCGCTTCATTATAATCTATATCAACAATATGAGTGCAAATTGCATCAAGAAAATCACTATCATGACTAACAACGATAACAACATTTTGATAATCAGTCAAAAAGTTTTCTAATCACTTAATCGAACGTAAATCAAGGTGGTTAGTTGGTTCATCCATTATCAAAATATCCGGATTTCCAAACAATGCTTTTGCCAATAACACTTTAATTTTTTGATTAGCTGTTAATTGTGACATCGGTACATGTCATTTTTCTTTTGGAATTGAAAGATTTGATAACAATTCTTGTGCATCATTTTCGGCTGTTCAACCCCCTAATTCACCATATTTATCTTCTAGTTCACCGGCTCTTGTGTAGTCATCCATTGTTGCATCGGGATTTGCATAAATGGCATTTTTTTCTTCTAAAACTGCATATAAATCAGTATTTCCCATTATTACAACATCGGTTACATTATAATTATTATATGCATTGTGGTCTTGAGATAAAACAGAAATGCGTTTATTTTTTTCTTTTATAATTTGTCCTGCAGAAGCTTCTAGTTCACCTGACATAATTTTTAAAAATGTTGATTTACCAGCACCATTTGCTCCAATTACCCCATATGTATTTCCTTCAGTAAATTTTAAATTAACATTTTCAAAAAGTTTTTTATCACTAAAAACCATACTTAAATTTTGAATCTCTAACATTTTTACCCCTTAGTTTGCTAAATTTAAAAAAACCTTCAAAAGAAGGCTGTGACAATTAAGCATATTGCTCGATGTCGGCTCTTATTAATTTTATCTTAAATTTTTCTTTTTAATATAAAAAAACTAAAATAATGTTTTACATTATATTTTGATAAAGAGAAATTTAAAAAATTATCAAAATAATGGTTTTATAGTTAATAATTTACATCTGATAATAAAAAAGTGAAAATAAATTATGAAAAAAATTATTAACTGTTATAATATCTTAGCAACTCGGGGGGATAGCAAAGCGGCCAAATGCGGGTGGCTGTAACCCACTTTCTTACGATTCGGGGGTTCGAATCCCTCTCCCCCCACCATGTTGCCCCATAGCCAAGCGGTAAGGCATCGGGTTTTGGTTCCGACATGCGTTAGTTCGAATCTAACTGGGGCAGCCATATCACCTTTTGGGGTGTTTTTTTATGACTAAACACACAATTTAAACATAGAGAAAGTGGTATAATAGCAAAATATGAATCGTGAATTAGAAAAAATTACACCATTAGAAGAAAATTTCGCTAAGTGATATACAGATGTAGTTAAAAACGGGAATTTAATCGCATACGGACCTTCAAAAGGTTCTATTATTTTCAAACCAAATTCATATGGTATTTGGGAAATTATTCAAAAAGAGTTAAATAAAATTTTTAGATTTAAAGGAATTAAAAATGTTTATTTGCCATTATTAATACCTAAATCATTGTTTGATAGAGAAAAGGACCATGTTGAAGGATTTAATCCTGAATTAGCAACTGTGACATGTGTTGGGGATCGTGAATTAGATGAACCACTTGTTATTCGTCCAACATCTGAAGTTTTATTTGCAGATTTATTCAAAAAGAGCATAAATTCCTATAATGATTTACCAATAATTTATAATCAATGAGCCAATGTTGTGCGTTGGGAAAAAACCACTAACCCATTTTTACGTTCACGTGAGTTTTTATGACAAGAAGGACATACCTGCCACTCTGATCCCTTAGAAGCCCGAAAATTTACTCGTGAAATGATAAATACATATGCAAAATTTTTGAAAAATTTTCTTGCAATCCCTACAATAGTAGGTAAGAAAACACCAAGTGAAAAATTTGCAGGAGCTTGCTCGACATATACGCTAGAAGCGATGATGAAAGATGGAAAGGCTTTGCAAGCGGGAACAAGCCATTATCTAGCACAAAATTTTTCAAAACCATATGAAATAACATTCAAAAATAAAGAAAATACACTTGATTATGTTTATCAAACATCCTGAGGTGTTTCTACTCGTTTGTTAGGTGCCCTTATTATGACACATGGAGATAATCGTGGAATTATTATTCCTCCATTTGTTGCACCAATTCAAGTTGATATCTTGGAGTTATTTAATAAAAAATCTGAAAAAGTATCTGTTATAGGTAAATTCATATTTAATGAGTTATCTAAAAAATTCCGTGTAAATTTAGATAATTCTGATCGAAATCCTGGATTTAAAGCATCTAATAGCGAAATCCAAGGTGTTCCATTAAGAATTGAAATAGGACCACGTGATTTAGAAAACGATGAGGTAACTTTTGTTCGTCGTGATACTTTGCAAAAATTTCAAGTTAAAATAACTGATATAAAAGCAACAGTAAAACAAACTTTAACCGATATCCATAATAACTTATATCAAACTGCATTAAAACGATTGAAAGAAAATGTGGTTTATGTAGATTCGTATCAAGAATTAAAACAACAAATTGAAGCAGGAAAATTTGTTTATGCTCCTTTTTGTTGCTTAGATGAAGCAGAAAGACTGATTAAACAAGAAACAGGTGCTACCACTAGATGTATACCGATTAAGTTGTTTAAAAAACCAGGGAATAGAAATCACTGCATTTTTGAAGATTGTAATAATATCACCAATCGCTATGTAATTTTCGCTAAAGCATATTAGCATACTAGGCTAAATTGTCTAGTATTTTTACATATTTATAAATGTTTTATAATTTGATGAAAGGAGTTTATGGCAAGAGTTGTTTTAGGAATGAGTGGTGGTGTTGATTCGTCAGTTTGTGCATATTTATTAAAACAACAAGGTTATGAAGTGGTAGGTTTATTTATGCGCAATTGAGATAGTGTAGTAAATAACGATTATCTAGGAAACAAAGATGTGAATAGTGATATTTGTCCACAAGAAAAAGATTATTTAGATGCTCAAAAAGTTGCGTTAAAATTACAAATACCACTATATAGAGTTGATTTTGTGCAAGAGTATTGACAAAATGTTTTTGAAAACTTTATATCAGAATATCAAAAAGGGCGTACACCGAATCCTGATATTTTATGTAATAAATATATTAAATTTGACAAGTTTGCCAAATATGCTTTTAATGAGCTGAAGGCAGATTATATTGCAATGGGACATTATGCAAAGGTTGAAAACGGACATTTATATCGTGCAAAAGATACCAATAAAGATCAAACATATTTTTTAGCACAATTAACTAGCGAGCAACTTACCAATGTTATAATGCCACTCGCAGAACTAACCAAACCACAGATTCGGGAGCTTGCTCATAAACTTGATTTAGCAACCGCAGATAAAAAAGATTCGACAGGAATATGCTTTATCGGTGAACGTAATTTTGGTGAGTTTTTACAAAATTATATTCCTGCTTGTGATGGGGATATTGTTGATATTACAACTAATAAAATAATAGGAAGACATATAGGAAGTTTTTATTATACAATCGGACAACGCAAAGGACTTAATTTAGGTGGGATGGAGCAGCCTTATTATGTTTGCGGAAGAGATGTAACAAAAAACATTATTTATGTAGCACCAAGCACTCAAATGCAGTGACTGCTTTCGGATGCTTTGATTGCTTCGAACTACACCTTTAATCATACAGAGTTTGATAAAAATAATTTGACTGCTAAATTTCGATATCGTCAAGAAGATATACCAATAAAACTTGAAATATTAAGTGATACACATATAAAAGTACATTATTCTCAAACATCTTCTGCAGTTACTCCAGGGCAACATGTTGTAATTTATGATGGAGACAAGTGCATTGGAGGAGCAACAATTGATGAAATATTTTATAAAGATAAAAGGTTAGATTATTTATAAGGAGCATAATGAAATCAAAAGAAATAAGACAAAGATGGTTAGATTTTTTTGCATCTAAAAACCACTATATTGTTGAATCAAAAAGTTTGATTCCACAAAATGATCCATCATTACTTTGAATTAATTCGGGTGTAGCAACCTTAAAAGATTATTTTTCAGGTAAAAAAATTCCACAATCTCGACGTTTAACTAACTCACAAAAATCGATTCGAACTAATGACATAGAAAATGTCGGGGTAACAGCTCGACACCATACTTTTTTTGAAATGCTTGGAAATTTTTCGATAGGGGATTATTTTAAAAAAGAAGCTATTGAATTTGCAATAGAGTTTTTATTAAATGATTTAAAACTACCAAAAGAAAAGTTATATTTTACATATTATTATGAAGATTTAGAAACCAAGAATCTGTGATTAAGTCATGGGATTTCGGAAAAACACTTGATAGCAGGGACAAAAGATACAAATTTCTGAGAAGTAGGATCTGGACCTTGCGGACCTAATACTGAAATATTTTATGATCGTGGACAAAAATATGATAGTCGTGGCATCGAACTTTTAAAACAAGATATTGAAAATGACCGCTATATAGAAATATGAAATATTGTGTTTTCTACTTATAATTCAGATGGTGAAGGAAACTATACAGAACTTAAGCAAAAAAATATCGATACAGGTGCAGGTTTTGAAAGAATTGTTTCAATTTTACAAGATGCCCCTACAAACTATGATACTGACTTGTTTTTGCCAATAATTTATGAAATAGAAAAATATACTAACTTTAGATATGATATAAATAACTATTTTATCAAAGAACCTGAGCAAAATAAAATAAATAGTTATTTTAAAATAATTGCTGATCATATGCGTGCAGTTGTTAATGCTGTTGCCGATGGTGCTAAGATATCAAATGTAGGTCGTGGTTATATTTTACGTCGTTTAGTGCGTCGTAGCGCATATATAGCAATGCAATTAGGTATTTATAAACCTTTTTTATATAAATTAGTTGATGTTATAAAAAGCACTTTACCATATGAATATGATGCCAAAAAAGTAGTACAAATTATCTATGAAGAAGAAGAAAATTTCTTAAAAACAGTTGAGAACGGAAGATTATTATTAAAATCTGAGATAAAGCCAAATCAAAAAATTTTTTCAGGTGAAATAGCATTTAAATTATTTGAAACATATGGATTTCCAATCGAATTAACAACTGAAATACTTGCACAAGATGGAATAAGTATTGAAATGGATTCGTATCATCAAGCAAAAGAAAAACATAGTCAAATAAGTCGTGGTAAAAAACTTTCAGGAATGGATAAAGTTATTAACTCATTAACCTTAATTAAAAATAAAGAAGATGAATTTATAGGATATACTGATACAAAATCTAAAACCACTATTTTACATCTGCTAGATACAGAAAAAGAAATTGATGCATCTGATAAAATAAGTTATGTTATTTTAAAGCAAACTCCATTTTATGCTACAGGTGGTGGGCAAAAACACGATCGAGGATATATGCTGCAAAATGATAATAAAATAATTATCATAGATGTCTTTAAAGATAAGTTCGGAAACCATATTCATAAGGTTGAAGGTAAAATTAATCGTTTCGATGAAATAGAATGCTATGTTGATGAAAAAATTCGTCGTGGTTTAGAGAGAAACCACTCCGGAACTCACTTGTTATTTTGTGCTCTAAGAAAAGTTTTAGGGCCACAAATTAAACAACTTGGTAGCGATAACAATGAAGAGCGCTTAACATTTGATTTACCAGCAGATAAAAAACCTACAGAAGCTCAAATTAAAGAAATCGAAGACTTAATTCATTTATATATTAAACAAGATGCAAAACGTGATTATTTAATTATGTCAACTGAACAAGCCAAAGAAATTGGTGCAATAATGACCTTAGAAGAAGCTGAATATATGGACCCAAAAGCAGTCCGTATAGTCAAATTTGAAGGCATTACAGCCGATTTATGTGGTGGAACTCATTTATCACATACTGCTAATTTAGAAGATTTTAAAATTACTAATGTTGAAAAGAAAGCGGCTGGTGTATACCGGATTCGCGCTATTTCATCATTTGAAACAGTAAATGAATATTTAAATGAACAAAAGGATATGCTAATTATAGAATTAAATAAAAGTATTGAAAAAGTTGAAAAAATCAATCCAAATTATAAAAAAGATATTGAGATACCAAATAATTTACAACAAGCAATTGAATATTTAAATAATCAGATACAGCAAGTTCGTAATGATTATATAAAAGAAAGTAAAAAACAGACTGAATCATTTGTTTTTGACTATGATGCAGCGGAGTTTGTTGAAATTAACAATCATAAAGTTTATTTGAATACATCAGTTGATAAATCACAAATAAAAATAGTTGCTTCAACATTGCGAGAAAAATATCCAGATGCTTTAGTTGTTTTAACTTCTTCTGATATAGATCCAATGTTAGTTGTTGCATCAAAAAAATATAATTCAAACCTTATTGCACAGCAAATTATGCAGCAATTAAATGGTAGAGGTGGAGGAAATAACATCTTAGCTATGGGAAAAATTTCTGATAACAAAAACATTTTACAACTGCTATATAGTATTAAATGAGAAAACTCAGTTTAGATTTAGGAACAAAATCCTGTGGTTTTGCAATAACTGATGAAAGTGAGATTATTGCAAGTGGTTTAGAAAATTTTAAAATGGATGAAAATGATTTTCAAGCAGTTATAAATAAAATAAAAATGTATATAAATCAATACCAAATTGATGGTGTGATTTTAGGTTACCCACTTAAAATTAGTGGTCAAAAAAGCGAAAGAACCTTAATGGTAGAACAATTTGCAAAATTACTAGAAGAAAATTTTAATATTCCTTATTTATTTGTAAACGAGCAATATACAACTAAGAAAGCTCACGAAGCTTTAATTTCAGCAGGATATACAAGAGCAAAAAGAAAATTATATAAAGATAAAATAGCAGCAGTTTTAATTTTGCAAGAGTATTTAGATTATTATAAACAAAGAAAGGATATTAAATGGAATTATCGCAAGCAACAATAACTGGTTTATGAGTATCTGCTGTTGTGATTTTTGTGGTTGGTATAGGTATATATATCGGATTACAAATTTATGCAAGATATATCAGAAAAAAATATGTACAAAAATCACAAAAACAAGCACAAATTCAGATACAAACCTTACGGAATGATATTGGTACACTCCCTTACATTCTCAAGGATGAATTTAAATCTAAAGCCGATGATTTAGATATCGAAGGGTTAATTAATACATTTTATATAAATAAATATACTTCTTTGTTAGTTATATCTAAGAATGATTTATTCCCATTTGCTTGCTTGGTTGAAAAAGTCAAATTAGCAGGTTATTACGACTTAGATGAATTTGATTTTATAAAATATAATGAAGTTCGTAGAAAACTTCCAGATCAATTTATGCAACCAGTATTACCTTATAATAATGAAAATATTGATTTTGTGGCAGTTTTTAACAGTGATAAGAACCTTAATACTTTGTATGAAAATCATTATCCAAATCTCAATGCAAAAGGTATGCTTGCAATAAACCTAAAGAAATATAAAAATTCAGAAATTTTAGAGTTAGATAAAAAGCTTAAAGATAAAAATATTAAACATGAAGTATCATATATTACAAATCGATTCTTGTTTATTGTAAAAAACGATATAAT
This sequence comes from Mycoplasma sp. 246B, assembly GCF_054353935.1. NCBI lineage: Bacteria > Bacillati > Mycoplasmatota > Mollicutes > Mycoplasmatales > Mycoplasmataceae > Mycoplasma > Mycoplasma sp. 246B. The sequence goes on along the minus strand of NZ_JBTHHM010000003.1, from coordinate 53,995 downwards.
AACAGATAATTTAGGAGTATCAAATGAACAATAAAAACATTATTTACCTTTCACAAGAAAAATATGACGAGTATAAAGCAGAATATGAAAATTTAGTCAATATTGAACGTAAGGCAGTGCAGGAAGCACTTAAAGAAGCACGTGCTCAAGGTGATTTATCTGAAAATGCTGAATATGATGCAGCAAGAGAACGTCAAGGAATTGTTGAAGGACGTATAAGCGAACTTGAAAATATTCTTGATAATGCACAAATTATCGAATCAAAACATGATAAATCTGATAACACAGTTGGAATAAACTCGTTGGTAACCTTTTTGGTGCTGGAAAAGAATGTGGAAAAATCAGTTACTATTACCGGATCACACGATACCAACCCGTTTGAAGATAAGGTATCAATGTCAAGTCCTTTAGCAGTTGCTATGATTGGTAGAAAACCAGGAGATATTATTGAAATTGAAGCTCCAAATAAATATTCAATAAAAATCATAAATGTAGAACATTTATAAAATTAAGCTGTATTTTACTACGGCTTTTTTTAATACAACACAAGGAGAACAAAATGAACAAACACCCACACATTAAAGAAATATTATATACACAAGAATTTTTGGAAGCAGAAATTAAAAAGTGTGCAGAATGAATTAATCAAACTTACCAAACAAGTGATAACTTAGTTATTGTTGGCTTATTAAAGGGTTCTATACCGTTTTTAGCACAATTGATTAAAGATGTTGAAGTTGACCATTCGCTTGATTTTATTACAGCAAGTAGTTATGCAGGAGGCAGCCAATCCAAAGGTAGTGTAAAAATAATTATGGACTTAGCAGAAGATATTTTTGATAAAGATGTTTTAATTGTTGAAGATATCATTGACAGTGGAATTACTTTAGAAAAAATTCAAAACCTTTTATTATCACGTAAACCAAAATCACTAAGAATTTTGACTTTGTTAGATAAACCATTTCATCGAAAGAATGATTTGCAAGCAGATTTTTCAGCAATAAAAGTTCCGGATGAATTCTTGGTTGGTTTTGGTTTAGATTATAAAGAAAAACTAAGAAATCTACCATATATAGGGATATTTGATAAAAAATATTTATAGACATTAAAAAAAACGGAAAATTTCCGTATTTTTAATGTCCGTGTGAATGGATTGAAAGAATAATAACTGAAAAAACAACTCCTAAAAATAACATTAATAATGTAATAAATCATTTCTTCTTATTAAATATTTCATGATAGAATTCAGGAAAGAATTCAACTAATGATGTAAAAATAAAGATACCACCTATACCTGAATAGATTAGACTTTTAAGAGGATCACTTACAAAATCACCACCATAAATACCAATTAGGATAAAGGGTAAAAATAAACCTAACCCAGCAAACGATGTAAATAATGCTTTTCAAGGGGAAAATCCTGCATCCCGTAATCTAAGGTAGAAGATGGTTTCTTCGGGTATAAGATGTAAGATTAAGGAAATAAAGTATGCTACAGTAATATCGCTTGCTTTTGATGCATCGGCTGCTACTTGTGAAAGGTTATAACCAATTAATAATCCTTCCGGGATGCGATGTGTAAGTAATAATAGCAGAGCGATAAGTTTTAACTTTCCTTCAGTTTTTGCTAGTAGAGTATTTTCTACAAGTTGTAACTTATCTTCTCGGTTGCTTAAAAATTCTTCATGACTATGGGTGTGGTCATGTTCGCTGTTGCTATGTTTATGTTCGTGGACAAAAACACTAAGTTTTTTTGACTTCATCAGTTGTTTGTTTAATTTTGAAGAAATAACAAATTTTAAAACAAAAGCAAATGTTAATCCGACTAAAATTCCTCCACCTACCATACCAATATTAGATAAATAATATACTGATGTACCTTCGCCAAATATTTCAGAATGATGCGAAGCAACTTCTAATGATTCACGCAAGAAACCAAAGGAAGCAAGTATTATAAAAAAACCAGTTGAAAAAGCATATAAGTATACTTTAGTTTTTTGAATTTGTTTTTTAAATATCGGTAGCACAAATGATAAGATAATAGGAACCATTAAAAGAACAATTAAAAAGATTAAACTTAATAAAAATTTCGATAAATAAGGGTTATTTATCCCGTTGTTAATACCTAAATAAAGATTATTTAATCACTGCATTAGTTAATTTCTACATTATGAAATACATCTTGTACATCATCGTCATCTTTTAATTTTTCAACAAAATCCAATAATTTTGCTTGTTTTTCTGCATCATAATTTACATACATATTTGGAATATATGTAACTTCACATTGGATAAAGTTATCGATTTTAAACTCTGTTTCAAGTGCAGATTTAAGCTCACTAAAGTTTTCAGGTTGCACTAAGATGACAAATGTTTCATTATTACTTTGTACATCATCTGCACCATTTTCTAATGCGATAAGCATTAAATCATCTTCTGAAATATTCTGTTTGCTAAATTCGATAATACCTTTTTTATCAAATGAAAAAGGTATCTGTCCAGTTTTTCCTAAGGTTGCATTTTGCTTATTAAAATATGCTTGGATATTCGATTTAACACGATTTATATTATCAGATAAAGTTACAACAATAAAGGTAGCACCACCACTAATAGTAGCATTAAAAATTAATTCTGTATATGATGAACCATCTTTGTTCCCTGCTGCCTTAGCGATTGCTCTTTCGATATTGTCTTTTGGCATATTTTTTGCTTTTGCTTTTGAAATAGCAAGTTTTAAAGTAGGATTTTTATCTGGATCTGGTCCTAATTGAGCTGCAACAAAAATTTCTTTTGAAAGTTTTTGGAAAATTTTTCCCCTTGCTGCATCTTGGGCACCCTTGCGGTGCGCAATATTAGCTGAGTGTGAATGTCCTGCCATAATGTCTCCTATTCTACTGGTTTTGGTTTAAAAACAGGTTGTCTTTTATGTTCTGTATTTTTATGTCTATATTCTATTTTGTTGATTATATCTTTTGTTAAGTGTTGTTTAATAATTTGTGGTTTATCAAGGTGATTTATATAAAAATCTAATTGACGATATGAAAAACCGAGTTCACCTTCATCTGTTTGTCCATCTCATAAACCAGCTGATGGCTTTTTATTTATAATACTATCCGGTACACCTAAAAGTTGAGCTAGATAAGCAACTTCACCCTTTGTTAGTTGACAAATAGGTAATAAATCTGCTCCACCATCACCGTATTTAGTAAAGTAACCTATATATACTTCATCAGCATTATCAGTTCCTAAAACTAAATAATTATTTTCTTGTGCTATTGCATATAAAGTTGTCATTCTTAAACGTGGCTTAATATTAGCGATTGAAAGAGGGTTTGCTAGGTTTAATTCCTTGCTTATTGCCTTAAATGCAGCACCTAATTTAATAGTTTTAAACTTTGTGTTAAACCTTTGTTCAAGTGCTTGTATATCTGCTAAATCGGCTTGTAGCATTGATTGCACCGGTATTACAACCCCAATCGTATTATCTGTTACAGATTTCGCTAAAGCATATGTTAACGATGAGTCAATTCCTCCGCTAATTCCGACAACAAATCCTTTTGCATTTGCTTTTTGTAACATATCATTTAAAAAAGTTTTTAGAACATCTATATATTCATAAGCTTTTTGCTCATTAAAAGAATGTTCAAAACCATTATAATTGGTAATTTTACTCATACTTACCTTTCTACATAAGTTATATTATATTATAAAATATGTTTTTCTATATAAAAATTACTATATAGTAATATAAAATTACTTTTAAGCCTATTATCTAGACTTAAAAGTAAAAAAAATAACCCATAATAGGGTTATTTTTAGTCTTCTACAACTGTTGCTGTGTCTTCGTCGGAATTTTTTGTTTCAGATTTTGTAGCATTTTGTTGTGCTGCATAGTTTGCAAAATCACGCATTACATTTTCTACTGATTCTAATTTTGTTTTTAATGCAGGAATATCTTTTTTATCAATTAATTCTTGTAATTCGTTAATAAGTTTTTCACTCTCTGCTTTTGCTTTTTCATCCATTTTATCACCTTGTTCGGCAGTTGCCTTTTTAATTTGGTCGATTAATGATTCAGCACGAACAATGGTTTCAACTTCTTCTTTGCGCTTTGCATCTGCTTCTTTGTTTGCTTCTGCTTCTTTAACCATTCTTTGAATTTCTTCTTCAGAAAGTTTTGTTGAATTTGTGATTGTAATTTTTGCATCTTTATTTGTTTTTAAATCTTTAGCTGTAACAGTTGTAATACCATTAACATCAATTGTAAAACTTACTTCAATTTGTGGTACTCCACGAGGTGCAGGTTCGATTCCACCAAGATTGAATTGACCTAAAGTCTTATTATCTGATGCCATTTGTCTTTCACCTTGCACAACACGGATTGTTACTTCGGTTTGATTATCAGCTGCTGTTGAGAATACTTGTGATTTAGTTACAGGAATTGTGGTATTTCTGTTGATTAATGGAGTTGCAATACCTCCCATAGTTTCAATTCCTAAGGTTAATGGTGTAACATCTAATAATAAGATATCATCAATATCACCTGCCAATACAGCCCCTTGAATAGCGGCACCAATTGAAACGACTTCATCAGGGTTAATTGAACGGTTAGGTTCTTTATTTAAGGTACGTTTTACCATATCTTGCACTGCAGGCATACGAGTTGATCCACCAACTAATAATACTTCATGCAAATCCTTAGCAGTAATTCCAGCTTCTTTTAAAGCATCTTCAATTGGTTTTCTAGTGCGATCTAATAAATGTGATGTCATTTCTTCGAATTCGCTACGCTTTAGGTTTAATTCAACATTAACAGGTCCATTTTCTGTCATTCCAAAGAAAGGAATTGCAATAGTAACTTGTCCTTGCTCAGAAAGATCAATTTTTGCTTTTTCAGCAGCCTCCTTAAGACGATTTAAACGAGTTTTATCAGTTCCAACTTCAAATTTATAAACATCTTTAATTTTCTTAGTTAATCAGTTTACAATTTCATGATCTCAATCATCTCCACCTAGGTGGTTATCACCTGAGGTAGATAATACATCAAATGTTCCATCTTCTACTTCGAGAACTGAAACATCAAATGTTCCTCCACCAAGATCATATACTAATACTTTCATTCCTTTATGATCTTTATCAAGACCGAATGCTAATGCAGCCGCTGTAGGTTCATTAATAATTCTTAATACATCTAATCCTGCTATTTTACCAGCAATTTTAGTTGCTTCACGTTGTGCATTGTCAAAGTATGCAGGAACAGTAATAACTGCTTTTTTAACTTTTGTTCCTAATTTTGCTTCAGCATATTCTTTCATATATGAAAGAATCATTGCTGAAATTTCTTCTGGTTTATAGTCTCTTCCATTTACATGAACTGTTTTATCAGTTCCCATAAGTCTTTTAATAGAGATAACTGTATTTGGGTTAGTTTCAACTTGACGTTTAGCATTATCCCCTACAATTTGCTCTCCGTTTTTAAACGATACTACAGATGGAGTAGTTCTTTTACCGTTAGGGTTTTCTAAAACTACTGATTTTTTTCCATCCATAATTGTAACTACTGAATTTGTAGTTCCTAAATCTATTCCTAAAATAATTTCTTTTGCCATGATTTTCTCCTTAATAGTTTTTTTGTTTTTGTTTGTTATATAGATTAATTATAACATAATTTAGCAAACAAAGAATTTAATTGCTAATTTTTTTTGTCAGTATAACTGATGCAGGTTTAATTAAACGTGAGTTTAATTTTAAACCATATGCTGTAACTTTTTTTACTATATTATCAATATCGGAGTCGATAAAATCAACTACTGCTTGTGAACTTGGATCAAATTCAGTTTCAAGTTGTGGATTAATTATTTCAACACCATTACTTGAAAAAACATCTTCAAATTGTTTTAAAACAATATTAAATCCTATTGTGTAATTACGAGTTTCTTCAGATGTTGAATTACTTCCAAAGTTAACTGCCATTACAAGGTTGTTATAAGGAATAACAAAATCTTCAAAGAAAGATTGCAAAGCATAATTTTTAATATCATTTCGTTCGTTTTCAAGTTTTTGCTTTTGGTTTTGAATTTCTTGTTGTAACATCTGATCTGCCTTTTTTGATAACTGCGATGCTTTTTCTTTAAACTCTGTTTGTAATTTAAGTATATCTAAATCTTTTTGAGCAATTTGTTGTCTTAAAAGGAAAACTTCTGCTCTTAGTTTTGCAAGTTCTTCTTTGACCCCACCTTCTTCAACTATGCTATCATCTGAAACAATATGGTTTGAATTTACATGTGTTATTACTAACCTAACTGTTTTTCCGGCAAATTTTGGATCATCGAACTTTTTAGAATAAGTAAATTCAACCTCTAAAACTTTCTTATATTTACGACCAATGATATATTTATCTAAATCTGGTAAATATTCATTATTTCCTAAGGTAATTGTAGTATTTTTATCATATTCTTTTTGATGGTGACCATCTAAATAAAGACGAAAATCACCTGTTATTTTATCTCCATGTTTATATTTTTTATTAAACATATTAACCTCTTTTCTTTAGTAAAATTTCTAAAACATTTAATGCTGTTCTCATTGCATCGTAATCAGATGCTTGAGCACCAATTACTGAAACCTCAGTGACATTGCTATTGTTTTCGATTCGCTTAGACATATATGTTCGTTCATCGTTAATTGATATTTTAAGTTTTTGATCATTTTCAACACTTTCTTCGATGCGATCTCAAACAGAATAGTTTTCGATTAATTCTAACATCTTATTTAATGTCTCTCTATTTATATCATCTCTTAAGATAATATTCGATTTACCAAAAACTTTATTTTGAGTAATGTGATTAATTTTTTCTGTAAAAACCTGAGTAATAAATGAATCGATTACCTTTTGATAATTCTTAATTTGTGATGCAAGCGGTTCAGCAAGTGATAAAACATGGTCTGCTAACTTATCTAATGGGATATCAATAAGGCGATCTTTAAATATCTTTATCGCAATTCGTAAGTCATTAATGCTTACATCTTTATCAAAAGTAATTATTTTTGAAAAAACTTCTCCATTTGAAATTACCATTACAATCGTGGCTCGATGTTGATCTAATGGAACCATTTCGATGCTTTTGAGCAGATGCTTTTGTGATAAATCAGTTGTAACTAATGTTAAATTAGTAATTTCTGAAATAATTTTTGCTGCTTGCTCAATAGTTGTGTCTATTTCATTTCTTTTTTTGTCTAAAATCTTTTCAAGTTTTCTTAACAACTTTTCTTCATATGTTTCTGATAAAAAGTTTGCATAATAGCTCAGTCCTTTTGATGTTGGGATGCGACCACTAGATAAATGCGGTTTTATCAAAAATTCCTTGTTTTCTAAATCATTCATTAAATACCGAATTTTAGCAGGTGAAAAAGTTATTTCATTAAATCTTTTAATAAGTTTTGCACTACTTACTGCCTCACCTGATTCAATATATAAAAGCACAGTGTACTTTAGAATTAACTCATGACCTTTGTTTATTTCCTCTTTAATCATAATAATATTCTAGCATAAAAATAAAAATTTAGCAAATAAATAATTAAATTGCTAAATTTTTATTTTCTGATGTTTGGTAAATTATATCTTCATTAAATACCTTTTGATAGGTTGTTATGAAATTAGAATATAAGTCATCATAAATAATATTTCCTTTATTTATTTGATCAAAATGATATCCTCAGATGATAAAATAAAAAATATATAATCTTTCTTTTTCATTATGTATTTGTTCTTTATGATTATGTATATCTAAATTAACTTTTTTATTTATACTATGATAATCGAAATAAAATTTCTTTACTTGTATTAAATTCTCAAAAAAAGGCTTTGGTATAAAATAATTACAATAGGAAAAAGTAAAGCTATTTATCAAATTTTTTATTTGGTTTGTTTGTTTTTTAAATAATAAAGTGTAAAAAATAAGTAATAATAAAGGAATTATAATATCAACTGCCCCTGGAATGTAAGCATATGTAAGATAATTAATAGAAAATTTATAATTTGAATAATTTTCACTAAAATTAACTGCATTAGAAATTATTCTGTTTTTATCATAAATAATATTATAAAAAATAAAATTTAAAATAATAGCAAGTAGACAAAAGATTATATTCAACAATAAAATAAAATAAAACTTTTTCATTAACTTAATAAAAGAATTAGCACCTTTTTTAAAGATGACATTAGTTATGGTTTGATTAATTTTAATTAATTTATGCATCTTATAAATTGAAAAAGTAGATAATCTTTTTAAAAAGATAAAATAAAAAATGATATAAATATTAAAAATTACTAACAGTATATCTACAACAGAGTTAATTGCAAAAAATACAAAAATCATATTTTATACCTTATTTATTGAAATAATTAATATAGTTATAATACATACCTATATAATAACTTTGATGTTCTGTTTGTTTTGACAGATGCATATTGTAGATAAAGAAAGCAAGAATATAATATGTATTTTCCTTAAAAACTTTTCTTATTTTTTTAATATCTATTTTGTTATATATCATCAAAAAAGAATAAATATGCATATAATTTATCGGTAATAATCCGTTGTTTTTAAACTCAATTGGTAACCATTTTTCATAGTTTATTGTTATATTCTTCAATTTTGAATCAAAATGTTTTATTGCTTTCAATGAAAATTTAATATGTTTATATACAGTTAGAAAATATGGTGTATATGCTATAAGACTCATTATAACAGCAGGAAGAATATAATAAACTATTTGATTATCATAACCTGATAAAAAAGTCATATAATTCATTGATAATAAAAAAGAAATTTCAGATATGAATAAGAATATTATTACAAATAATATAATAAAAGAAATAAAGTTGTATTGCTTTGTTTGAATTTTTATAATATTTCACCCGTTTATAAAGTGAATATGATAATTTTTATTGGATTCAATGTCTCTTTTATATGTATCTATTAAAATATAATAAAAAATATTTAATCTAAAGTAATATACAACAGAAAAAATAATTGGATTTATAAGGAAATACATAAAAACAGAAATAAGTAAAATTGCTAAAAATCACATATTTATCCTAGATTATCTAGTTTAGTCTTATTTGGTAATTTTCTTATATACCATATGTTTTTAGCAGGATTATATACTTTTTGAAGTCCTCATTCATACAGTTGTCATTCTGAAACACTAAGCATCTGATCAATAGTTTTAAATTCACCTGTTTTTAAATTCTTAAATAATAGATTTCTACCCCCTGTTCCACCATTTTCATAAGAATCTGTTTGAACAGTTTCTTTCATTACAACTCATTCAATTTTTCTAATATCATCTAAGTATTTGTCGATTTCATTTAATTTACTTGTAAGATTTAACAAAAACTTTTGAATTTCTTCTGTTTCTTTATTAAGTTTGTTTAATTCATCTATACTAACACCTAATGAAGCAAGATCAATTCCTGTAAAAGTAATGGATGGTATTGCTTTAACAAGTTTTGATGCAAAACTACCAACAGATTTTAATTTTTTATAATTCATTGCAATTCTAAATACATTACCAGTTATACCGTTAGTGACACCCCATATATAATTAAAAGCTGTGTATCAGTCATCATGTGAGGTTGTGTTAGATTTTATGTTAAGCAATTTATTTATAAATTCTTTTTTTGATAATAAAGCTTCTTTTTGATTTTTAAGTGAGTCTATATAAAATGTTATTCCTAGAGATACCACAGAAGTGCCTACACTAACAAAAGCAAAAATAAACGGAAAGAAAAAAGATAATACTGATGATAACACAGAAGCAGCTGTCGTTGCTATTGATGCTATTGTTGCATTTTTTATTTTAGATTGTATTGAATTAATGTTATTTTCTATTATAGAATAAACTTCCTTAATATTTTCTGCTTCGGCTTCTAATTCATGAAATTTAATGTTTAGTTTTTTTGAATTAACTTCATTTTGGTCTATATTTATAGTATATCTCAAATCATTATTTATTAGAACTCTTTTTATGTTAGATTTTACTTTAACTTTTTTTATTTTCTTTGTAATATCATTAACAATAGAATTAACAGAAATTTCGAATTCTTCTATAAATTTTGAATATATTTGATGAATATTATAATCTATGATTTCTTTTTCTTGGTATGGAGCAATTTTTCCACTCTTTTTCAGATTTACAATATAATAGTCAAACATTTTCTTAAAATCTTGAAAAGAAATTAAATTTTTTAAACTTTTGTTCTTTTTTTCAGAATTTAAGAAACGAAAGAAATTGTCACCATTTAATTTGTTTGTAAACAACTTTTCATCAATTGTTTTCATTAAATATTCATAATCAATAAATGTATTAATTCCTGTATTTGATTGATTCATATTTTCAGGATTATGATTTATTTTATATTCGTATACTGGCATATTTGTAATACTGCTTAAACTAGCAATCGGATCACCTAAATTTAATAATATTTTCTTCATTTTAACTCCTTATATAAATTTTATGAAAATATTTAAGACAACCTATCAATCTATGTATATATTTAAAAGTTTCTGAAAGAATTATTGTCAAATAATAGATGTCTTCTTATAATTTCAAAATTGTGCATATAACCCTTCTCAAATATAGTTTCCTTTATTGACTTCATCAAAATGATAACCTCAAATCATAAAATAATGAATATTTATAACATCTAATTTTGATTTTATAAATATTCTTAATGGATATATGTTTAAAACAACCATTCTACCTTTTAAATGATAAAAATCAAAAAAAGTTTCGTTTCTTTTGTTTAACTTTGGTGTTTTTTTAGGAAGAAAATAATCATCAAAGGTGAATTCAAATTTATCAATAAGTTTATAAATAATATTTGTGCGATTGATTCTAAGTTTAATAAATAGAATGCTACAAATAAAACAAAGTAAAAAGTGAGGTATATAGGTTATATTAATATATAAAAGTGCTTCTGCACTTACTGATAGCTTACTACTGTTAAATTTAATTACAAGAAGCGCATTTATAGTAATCAAAATAATTAAGAAAAAACTTAAAAAAACAAAGAAAAGATGTGTGATTCTTTGTCATTTCAAAAAAGCTAATGCACCATATTTGAATGTGTAATGTGTTTTTGTATGCTTAATCTTTATTAAAATGTTAGTTTTCTTGATTATAAATTTAAAGTTTATAGTAAAGAATCTAAGAACAAAATAAGAATATAATGAAATATAGATGGTAGCTAAAGCAAGAAAAATATTAATAATTGCTCATACAAACATTAGACATCATCCTTATTAAAATAATTTACATAGTTGTAGAAAAAACCTTGATAGTTATCTATGTACTCACTTTTTTCTGATTTATCCATATCATAAATATAAAAAGCTAGAATGTAATATGTATCTTCTTTAAAAATCTTTTTAAGCTTTTTAATATTAATTATATTTCACATTGCTATAATATCATATATAACAATGTAATTAAGGGGTAGTAATCCATTATTTTTAAATTCATCATTTAACATATTGTCATAAGTTATTTTTGTTGATTTCATTATTGTATTGAAATATGACTTTGATTTTATAGATATATACATATTTCGAACGAATATAATGTAAAAAATCAAAACAGATGCAATAGTTATTAAAAGTGCTGGTGGAATAAGTGAGTAAAATAAATTTATGAAATCTTCTTGCAAATAAGGAACTAACATAAAAGTTGCAATGATTGCTCCTGAGTGAAGTAAAAATGTAAATAAAAACAAAATAATATGAAGTATCACTAACTTATTTATTTTCTTATTCATTAAATATCAACCATGCACAAAATGAATATGGTATTTATTTGTGTGTAACATTTGATGTCTTTTGTATGTATCATTAAGGATATAAAAGAAAATTTGAAAACAATATTTATAAATAATAAGAATTAATACCATACTAAGTGGTAATATTGCAGGAAGTATTAGGAGAGAAAGAAATAATAAAAACATATTAACCTAAATTATCTAACTTTGTTTTATTTGGTAATTTTCTTATATATGTTACTTTTCGAGCAGGGTTATATACTTTTTTTAGTCCCCATTTATATAGTTGCAAGTCTGTTTGTTGTAACATTTCATTAATTGTAAGGATTTGACCAGTTTCAAGGTTTTTGAAGACTAAATTTCTTCCACCTTTTCCGCCATGATTATATGAATCGTTTTTAGGTGTCTCTTTTATTACAACTCATTCTACTTTTTTTATGTTATTTAATTCATTATATAGCGAATCTAATGTCTTCTTTAAATCACTTGTATAATTATTTATAATATCATTTTCTCTTTGTATTTGTGTTCTATCACCTAATGCAAGTATTATTGATAAGCCATCAATCCCTAATGATTCCAAAGAAGGTAATGAAAATTCTAGCATATCCTTAATAGCATTTGAAATTTTACTTTTAAAATACATTACTAATTTAAAAATATTGTCTGTTATTTTTCATCCATTAGATGCAAAGTCGTATGCATCATAGAAATAAGATATTTTTGATTCTTCAACATTAGATCCATCATCAAGTGAAATTATTTTTTTTTAATGCTGCATTTTTATCTAAAAAATTCTGTTTTCTTGTCTTAAAATAAATTATAACCCCTGTTAGAACAATTAATGAAAAAGCAGAACCAGCACCTAAAACAGCACCAACAACTGGAATAAAAAATGCTACAATTCCTGATAATGTAGAAGTAACAGCAAGAGAAAGATAAGCAGAATTTAATTTTAATAATATATCATTAGTACTTTTAACCCCCTCATTCAAGAGTTTCAAAATAGGTTTTATTTGCTCTATTTTTTTCTCAACCTCAAAGAACCTAATAGTTATTTTTTTTGAATTTTCTATATCATCTTCAATATTTATTTTATATCCTTTTTCATCATCTAGAGATACCCTATTAATTTTTCTTATTCTTTTTTCTTTCTTAATATTTTCTTGTATCTGTAGCTTCAATTTATCGACAGAAAGTCTTAATTCACCAAGAAATTTATCATACATTTCATTAAATTTTTTTGGACTTTGGTTTGTAATTAAATTTGCATCACTACTTGAAATAACTTTATCATCTACTAATCTTCTTACATATTTGTTTAATAGTTTGCTGAAATTTTTTTTACTTACCTTACTCATTAGTTCATTTAATGACATGCTTGAATTAAGAAAGTCAGGAAGTGATTTTTCAAATAAATATAATTCACCAGTCATTTCAAGAATATGATTATTTTTTTCTTTTTTTAATTCATTATCATATCCCGTGCTTTCTAACCTTGCATCTATTATTTTGTGATAATTAGGAGGGATATTATAACTTTGAACCGGAATACCTATAACACCTGATAAACCTGTTATAGGATCACCTAATTTTATCAATGTTCTACTCATTTCATCTCCTTTTTGACTTGATATAATTTTACACAATTATTCTGATAAAACGAAAAATACAAAAGCATATAAAATATGCAAATTCCCTAAACATCAACAAAGTTTTTTTGTTCATCAAGTGAAATATCATAAATATTAAGTCTAGTGTTTTTAATATAATGATTTATTCTTTGACAGTGATGTGCAATTCTTTCAATGGTTCTCAATAAAATACCATAATCAAAATCTTTATCAAGTTGCTTTTGTCCATTTTGTGTTTTCAAACGTTCAACATTTACTTTAGTGAATTCATCCGATAAACTATTAATATTTGTGTATAGTTTATCAATAAAATTACTTCTTTCATCAGTTTGGTTTTCTAATTGTCTGATTGAATTTTTTAACAAAGTCTGCAAAGATTCTACTAATTGACTTATTTCAGTTATTATTTCGCTATCTAAGTCGAATTTTTGTGTTGATTTTGATATATAAGTTTTATTTAACTCTAAGATAACATCGTTTCCTAATCCCATTATTTTGTCAACTGAACGACTTGAAAGAATTAATGATAAATGTAACTTAGCATCGTCGTTATTCAAATTGCGACTGTTAAGCTGAACTAAATAGTTATATATTAATGTCCGTGTATTATCAATAACTTCTTCCAAGTGATGGTATTCCTTCAAAATTTTTTGATCTCCACTTTTTATATATTCTCAAAGCAATTTCATTCCTTTTTGAGAAATTTTACCTTGGGTATACAAGGCATTTTTAGCAGCCTTTAGTGCCAATGATGGGTTTTCATTAATCAGTTGAGCAGGCAGAATAATTTCAAATTCTTTGTTTATATTTTTATCTTTTATAATCTTATTTACAAATAATTCAAGATATTTAATTAACCAAAAGAAAATACCAACTAGGATAAAGTTAAAGAACAAGTGAGCCAAGGATAATTGCAAGGCCTTTTGTGTGGGTGCCATTAATAATATAAAGTCTGCATAATAAGTCAAAGGATATAAGAAAGGTAAGATAAGTAAGGCAATTGATAAATTAGTAAATCCTCATAAGATAGCAATTTTCTTAGAATTATTATTTTTAGATGTGAAAGAAACTATTAAACCGGTTATGGTTGTTCCTAAATTAGCACCAAGAACTAAGGCGATAGCTGAATAAATTTGTAATGTATCTTGCTCTTTAAAGACAATTTGATATAAAGTAACAGTTGCACTAGAAGATTGTAAAATCCCAGTAAGAACAAAAGAAAACAAGAATGCTGATCATGGATTTGCTCCAGCAACAGACAAGGTTTTCTTAAAGAAATCTTGTTTTACAATTTCTTTTGCTGCAGATGACATTATTTTTAGTGATAAAAATACCATTCCTATTGCTATTGCTAGCAAAAAAATGTTTTGTCATCTATCTTTTTTGGTGAGTAATGAACCAAACACTCCGATAACCATAAATAAAATAAAGTATTCAGTAAATTTAAAACTTGATTGAAATGAAACGATCAAGGATGTTGTTGCAGTTCCTATATTTGCACCGAGTAAAAAGGCAATAGCTGCTCTTAAACTTATAAATCGTGCTGCTAAAAGTCCCATTATTAATGCGATTGCACCATCCGAAGATTGGATAAAAGTTGTGAATAGAATCCCTACCAGCAAAGCAATATAGTTATTTTTAGTTATAAATTTTATCACCTTACGAAATTTTGAATCACCGATACTTTTTAATGATGTAGATAACTTTTTAGTTGCATAAATAAATAAAGCCAAGGATGCTAAAGCAAAGACGATTGCAAGCGAAATTGTATCAAATTTCATAACTGTCCTTTCAAATATCTTTTTTTGATATTATAATAAAATTTTATAATTTGAAAATTTAATACAAAGAAACTTTGAATAAGTTAAAATATTATTATGGATTCAAAAGAATATGTGCAAAAGTTGTGTTATCAAAAAGGTTGAGACTTTGAAAAACTTGATAAATATGTCAATTTAATAGAAGAAAAAAATAAAGTAATGAACTTAACGGGTTTTTCCGATGATCGTTTATGAAGTGAAGGGATCCTGGAATCCCTAGCATTTATGGACAAAATAATGAAAGTGTTTGATAAATGCAATGTATTAGATATCGGTGCAGGTGTAGGTTTTCCATCAGTTCCTTATTTTATTGCTAACTTAAATTCTAATTTTCAACTTGATATCTATGAACCACTAACAAAACGTTGTGATTTTTTAAATCTTGTTATTAAAGAATTAAATATCACTAATATTAAAGTTTATAAAAAACGAGTTGAGGAACAAAAACAAAAAAATATATACGATATTGTAACAGCCCGTGCTGTTGCAGATATCCAAACATTAATTTTAGTTGCCTTTCACCTTATCAGAGTTGGTGGAAAAATGATATTGATAAAGGGTAAAAATGTTTTAAAAGAAGTAGAAGATGCAGAATTTGCTTTTAAACAAGTTAAATACAAGTTGGATATTGAAAAGTTTTCTATGACACAAATAAACAAAGATAATCATATTGTATATATTACAAAACTTAGAAGTACACCAAATTCTATTCCGTATGTTTGAAAAGATGTTATAAAACTTAGAAGGTAGTTATTTATATGTATAAAAAAGTAGTCAAAAATTTGACTACTTTTAAAATTTTTAATTTACAGTTTTCAATTTATATTATATAGAGTTTAAACAAAATATAAGAAAGAAATTAAATTATGTGAAAAATTATAACGAGATAACAAAGAATAATGAAAGAGAAATTTTGTTAACGAAAACTGAATGAAAAGAGAGAACATAAATAAACTAAATAATTTTATGAATTATTGAGTAAAAATTTAAATGAAAATTTACGAATAAAATAATAGAACATAGATTTGATATTTAAATGAATATTTTGATTTTACTAAGTATTAAGTATTTTGATATCAATAATGAATCCTAAGCACATTTGACAATACACTTAGGAATTTTATTATACAACAAAAAATATTTATATATCATAATAAATAACAAAATAAGTAAATTTTTAGTGTTTTTTTGTTATTTTTTCCATTTTTTCTATAAAATCCAAATCTTCTTCTGAAAAATCAATGTTACTATCAATTCACTGCTTGCGTTTCGATGAATCTTCACCCATTAAAATTGAAACCCTTCTTTCAGCAAGTGAAGCATCTTCGATACTAATTTTAATTAATGTACGTGTTTGTGGATTCATTGTAGTTTCTCATAATTGATCAGCATTCATCTCACCGAGCCCTTTATATCTTTGTAGTTCGATAGCACCTTTTTGTTTTGTTAATATATCTCTTAAATCATTTTCATCTCAAGCATATAAAATGTTTTTTTTGCTTTTATTAGTAATTTTATATAACGGAGGAATTGCGATATAAACTTTACCTGCTTCAATTAAAGGTTTCATAAAACGGTAAAAAAAAGTAAGTAATAAAATTTGAATATGTGCCCCATCGGTGTCAGCATCCGTCATAATAACTATTTTATTGTAATTGCATTTATTTAAATCAAAATCCATGGCAAAACCAGCACCAATTGCATTGATAATAGTTGCTATTTCATTATTTTTAAGTAAATCAATAATACTTTTCTTTTCAGAATTTATAACCTTTCCGCGCAGAGGCAAAATCGCTTGATAACGACGATCACGACCACTTTTAGCAGATCCCCCTGCTGAATCGCCTTCGACAATAAATAACTCTCTTTCAGAAGCCTTTTTTGATGTCGCTGGAGTTAATTTGTCACTTATAATACTTTTTTCTTTTAGTGACTTCTTAGATTGTCTTGCTTCATCGCGACGCTTACGTTCTTCAAGTCGGATTTCATATGCACGTTTAATTTTTTCCAAAACTTTCTTAAATTGATTTTTATTATCTTCAATTCATTTTTGCAAGTATTTTGAAACAATTTCTTCACTAATATTCTTTGCTTCAGGTGTTCCTAATTTGTCTTTTGTTTGTCCAACAAATTCTAAAAGATGTTCAGGAATTTTGAGCGAAATAACACAAGTAAGGCCCTCCTTGATTTCTTCGGAATCAAAGATGTTTTTGCCTTTTAAAAAACCTTCTTTCAAGGCGTATTCATTAACTATTTTGTTAAAAGCATTACGTAATCCAATTTCGTGACTACCACCATCGCGAGTTTTAACATTATTAACGAAACTTAATAACAAATTCGAATAGGAATCAGTTCATTGAAAACCAAATTCAACTTCAATATCTTTTTTGGTGTCTTTAAACGAAATCGCCTTAGTTAAAGGTGTTTTGGAATCATTTAGAAAATCAATAAATGCTTGAATACCATTATTATACTGATAAGTTTCATCAAAACCGATGTTTTCATCAACAACTCTAATTTCTAAATTAGAGATTAAAAAAGCACTTTCCTTTAAACGTTCAGAAATTGTATCTATATTTAATTTAGCACGTTTAAAGAAATGATAATCGGGTCAAAATTCAACCGATGTCCCTGTCTCCTTGCTCTTTCCTACTTCATGGGTTCGCTCTTTAATATTATCACCTTCGAAAACAGTGCGATATAATTTACCATTTCTTGCTACAGTTGCTATTAATTGAGTTGACAAAGCATTGGTAACACTTGAACCAACACCGTGTAAACCACCTGATGTTTTATAAGCACTTGAATCGAATTTTCCACCAGCATGTAATTCAGTAAAAACAACTTCTACAGCACTGCGATCGTCATCTTTTATCTTATCTACAGGGATTCCTCGACCATTATCTGTAACTTTTACCGAACCATCTGTTCTTAAAAATACTGCTATTTTGTTTGCATAACCAGCCAAAGCTTCATCAATTGCATTATCTACAATTTCTCAGACAAGATGGTGTAAACCATTTATATCAGTTCCACCAATATACATTCCAGGACGCTTACGAACCGCTTGTAAACCTTTTAATTGTTGGATACTACTTGCATTATATTGCTCATTCATAATTTTAATTATATAATTATTTTCGCTACATTTAAAATTGAAAAGCAAAATAATGTTTGTTTTATAAATTTTTAAAATTGCTTTCAAATTTCGTTAAAATAATAAGAAATTTAAAAGCAATTTAGTTTTTTGAAATTATATTAATTAAAACAATATAATATTTAAAAGTATGATACATAGACAAAAATGTAAAATATCTTTACTATTTTAAGCACACATATTTAATAAAAAAAGGTATAATTAAAATGTTTTTTATAAAGGAGTAAATTTGTTGACTTTTAGTAATCTTTGATATAAACTATCTAAAGGCTGAAGAAAGTTTTGAGAGAATAAAAATTTAAGTAAAAAAATTATTTTTACGATTATAATGCTTACTGTTTTTGTTTTTGGAACCACTATTACAGCACCATTTATTCGGATTGCTGATCCAAGTCAACTTTCGAATAATGCTTTTTTAAACACTCTTAATTTAATTGGTGGTGGGGGTTTGCGTCAGTTTTCGATTTTTGCCTTAGGGATTAGCCCTTTTATTAATGCATCCTTGATAATGATGATTTTGCAATCAAAGTTTGTTCCACCAATTTACAAACTTTCACAAAGTGGGCCACAAGGAAGAAAGAAAATTAATGTTATTACCCGTTTTGTAACATTAGCAATTGCTTATCCGCAGGCAGTGTTTTTAACAAGAGCTCTTTCATCAGGGAGTCCATCATCTGTATTTATTTCAATTACAGGAACCCAGTATTTTAGTGAAAATGCATTAGTATATTTTATAATTCCGATGATTTTAGTTTCTGCTTCGTTATTAGCACTTTTTATTTCAGAACAAATTACCAACAAAGGAGTGGGTAACGGAACTAGTTTATTAATTTTTACTGGTATTGCAGCAAGGTTACCTCGTCAGTTTCATACAGCAATTTTATATTATATAGGTGATTTAGCTGAAAGTGGAATAATGAAAGGCATAATAAGCTTTATTAGTTATTTATTAGTTTATATTTTAACAATTGTAATAATTGCAATTGTATATGTTTCGGAAAGACATGTGCCGATTCAACAAGTCGGAGCAGGACGCTCAAAGAGTCGTAAGGAAATGGGTAAATTACCAATTAAAGCGAATCCGGGCGGGATAATGCCTATAATTTTTGCAATGTTAGTTTTATCATTTCCTACAATGATCGCTAATGTTTTACCACAACATAGTGCTGCCAAATTTTGAATAAACACAAATTTACAATTCACTCAACCGATTGGATTTACTTTGTTAATTGTAATAGTGTTAGTGTTTTCAGTGTTAATGGGAATTCAGCAATCAAAAGTTGATAAAATAGCAGAAGATTTTACTAAAAACTCTACATTTATTCCTGGGGTGCGTCCTGGTGAAGAAACGCAAGATTATTTAGTTGCTATAGTTTTTCGTTTAAGTGTATTTTCATCACTTTACTTAGTAATTCTAGGAAGTATGCAATTTATTGCAATTATGGCTCATATACTTCCTCAAGCAATTGCTTTTGGTGGAACAGGTTTAATGATTTTGGTATCAACTTCACTTGAAACACTCGGACAACTTAAAGCACGTCGTATGAGCAACAAATTATCTAAGGCAAAACGACTTACTCTTGAAAATTTTGAAAATTTAAATTCTGATAAATCAGACGATGATAAGAAGATGGGAACAGGATTATTATGATAGGAAAAATAGATACAAATATAATTTTAATGGGACAACCTGGAGCAGGTAAGGGAACTGTAGCAGGAGTTTTTGCTAAGAAAACCGAATGAATACATTTATCTACCGGAAATATTTTTCGTCAAGAAATCCATAATAAAACACAACTTGGTCAGAAAGTAGAATATTATGTAAACTCAGGTGGATATGTTCCTGATGAAATCACAAATGAAATAGTTAAAAATGCAATTTTGAAACTACGAGCAGAAAATAAGTTTTTTATTTTAGACGGTTATCCACGTACTATTGCACAAGCAGAATTTCTAAAACAAATTCCTAATTTAAAATTCAAAGTTATATTATTAACTGCTTCTGAAAAAATAATAATGGAACGTTTATCTGGTAGACTTGCTTGCGAAATTTGTGGGACAGGTTATCATATAAAATTCAAAAGAAGTTTCGTTCCCGATTATTGCGATATTGATGGTGGAAGGCTTTATTCACGCGATGATGACAAGCCTGAAAAAATTAAAAACCGTCTTAAAATATACGATGAACAAACTAAACCATTATTAGAATATTATAAAAAAACAGGTGAATTACTAACTTTTGCTTGTGAAGGCGATCCTGAAGAAGTTGCTAATGAAATTGCTTCTCATTTTAAAATAAGATGATAAAATTATGATACTTTTGAAAAAGTATCATTTTTTTGTTTTCAAAAGTACATCTGGAGGTAGTATTGATTCAAATTTTAAACGAAGAACAAATCAAAAAAATTACCAAAAGTTGTAAAATCTTGGCAGAAGTAAAACAAATTTTGTGAGATTTCATAAGACCAGGGGTTTCTTTAAAAGAAATTGATCAATTAGCTTTTAAAGAAATTACTAAAAGGGGTGCTAAACCAGCTTTTTTAGGTTTATATGGTTTTCCTGCAACCACATGCATCTCTGTAAATGAACAATTGATCCACGGAATCCCTAATAATTACATTATAAAAGATGGTGACTTAGTTAGTGTTGATATCGGTTGCATCTGACAGGGGTTTAATAGTGATAGTGCATTTACCAAAGCTATTGGTAATGTATCTGCATCTGACCAAAAACTTATTGATGTTGCAAAAGGAGCCTTTGAAGCAGGATTAAAAGCAATTAAAAGAGGCGCTCGAGTTGGTGACATCAGTGCTGCAATAGGTAGGTATATCAAAAAAAACGGATTATATACACCTGTTGAGTTTTGTGGTCATGGTATTGGAAGTCATCTCCATCAAGATCCAAATGTTAATAATACAGGACATAAAGGAAGTGGTCCATTATTAAAAAACGGTATGGTTCTTTGTATTGAACCAATGATAATTCAAACTCCACATATTAAAATTTTATCAGATGGTTGAACTGTTATTAGCGCTAATAAAACAAATACAGCCCATTATGAACATACCGTTTTAATAAAGGATTTTCATGGTGTCGTTCTAACGAAAGGAATATAATTTGGCAAAAGACGCAATTAAATTTAAAGCAGTCGTTAAAGAAGCTCATACAACAGACTTATATACAGTTGAATTAAGCGATAACGGTGCCCTAATTAAAGCTCATATTTCAGGTAAAATGCGTGTAAATCATATTCGTATTTTACCTGGTGATACAGTTGATGTAGAAATGAGCCCTTATGATTTGACACAAGGACGCATTGTCTATCGTCATAAATAAAAGGAGAAACTATGAAAGTTAGAGCAAGTGTAAAGAGTATTTGCAAAGATTGTAAGATCATTAAACGTAAAGGTGTAAACCGTGTGATTTGTATTCATCCAAAACACAAACAAAGACAAGGTTAATAAGAAAGGAAAGTTAAATGGCTAGAATTTTAAATGTTGAAATTCCAAATGATAAGCGTGTAGTTGTTTCATTAACTTATATTTATGGAATTGGAAGAACCTTAGCAAAAGAAATTTGTAAAACTGCAAAAGTAAGTGAAGATGCTCGTGTTAAAAATCTAAGTGAAGAAGAATTATCAAGAATTCGTGAAGCTGCAAAAGTATATACCACCGAAGGTGATTTACGCAGAGAAGTAACTTTAAACATTAAACGTTTAATGGAAATTAAATGCTACCGTGGGATCAGACACCGTAAAGGATTACCAGTTCGTGGTCAATCAACCCAAAAGAATGCTCGTACCCGTAAAGGTCCAAGAAAAACTGTAGCAGGAAAGAAAGGTAAATAATGGTTCGTAAATCAAAAAAGAAAAATATTGTTAGTGGAATAGCACATATTCACTCAACAAATCAAAACACTATTGTTACTTTCACAGATGAAAAAGGTGATGTAATTGCTTGATCATCAGCAGGAGCAATTGGTTATAAAGGAACCAAGAAAAAAACTCCATATGCTGCAGGTTTAGCAGCACAAGCAGCCGCGGAAGCTGCAAAAGAACACGGAATGAAGACAGTCAAGGTTGAATTAAAAGGACTAGGAGCAGGTAAAGATGCTGCTAGAAAACAAATCGAAGTTGCTGGAATTACAGTTACTGAAATCAAAGATGTTACACCTGTTCCGCATAATGGTACTAGACCTCCAAAACGTATTTTAAAACGTGAACGTGCAAAAAAATAATTAATACCATAGTATTTAAAGGAGTCTCGATATGGAAAAGATGAAACAATTATCTTATAGAAAAAAACCAGTATTTAGAGAAACAGACGATAATGAAACCACATTCACCTTACAAGGACTCGAAAGAGGTTATTCAAACACATTAGGAGTTGCATTAAGACGTGTATTGCTTTCATCTACTACTTCGCTTGCACCGTTTTGTGTTCGCATCGAAGGGGTAGAGCATGAATTTTCTACAATTAAAGAAGTTGTAGAAGATGTTCCAAGTTTGATTATGAATTTACGTAAGGTTAAATTCACTTATGATCCTAATATTGTTTCAGATAATGAAATTGTTAAGGTTAAATTGGTAGCAGATGAATCAGGTGTATTAACAGCAGGAAAAATGCAGATTTCAAACCCTGGTGTTCGTGTTATTGATCCATCAGTACACATTGCAGAAGTAGTGAATCCAAATGCATTAAAATTAGAAATGTTTTTACGTGCAGGACGTGGATTTGTTTCATTTGAGGAGAATAAAGTTCTTTTACTAAATCCGCAAATCAAAGTTTCGTTAGATACAGATATTAAAAAGGCTGAATATATCGCAGTTGATTCTGATTTTTCTCCAATTGAAAAAGTATGATATACACAAAGAGAACTAAACTCATCATCACCCAAGATTGAAGAAGAACTTGAATTAAATATTAAGACAAACGGAACGGTTTCAGCAAAACAAGCGATTAAATCTGCATCAGAAATTTTAATCGGTTTATTCGCTGTTATCGGTAATGTTGATAGTATGGAAGATGTAAAAATCTTTGAAGAACCAAAACAAGTTGAAGAAGAAAAACCTGATGATGATATTGATATTTCACAACTTGGTTTAAGTGTTCGTTCATATAATGCACTTAAAAAAGCTAATAAACGCAAACTTAGTGAATTTGCTGCAATGAAACTTGAAGACCTTGAAAACATTAAAAACTTAGGTAAAAAATCTATTGAAGAAATCGTCAAAAAACTCGCTGAACAAGGTATTATTTTAAAAGAAGGAGTTGAATAATATGGCAAATCCAAAACAAATCTATTCACGTGATACAAAATGAAGAACTGGTGTAATGCGTTCATTAGTTAGTGAGTTGCTAGCTCATGGACATCTAACAACAACCTTAACCCGTGCAAAAGAAGTTCGCAGACATGCTGAACGTATGATTCAAAAAGCAAAAACCCCTACCTTAGCAAACAGACGTGCAGTTGCTTCATATGTTCGCGACATTAAAGTTGAAGGTAACAAAAATGTTCTTAAACATTTATTTGACACAGTAGCACCTAAATATGCACAAAGAAACGGTGGATACACAAGAATTATTAAATTACCAAAACGATTGGGTGATAATACTCGAATGGCCTTAATTGAATTAGTTTAATTTCCTTACTTATTTTAGAGCTTTAAAAATTTATTGCAAACAGCCCACCTAGGGTTGTTTTTGTATAAAAATATCCACATAAGTGGATATTTTTATCAAATTTTAATGCGCTTTTCAGGTGATAAATACATTTGATCACCATCTTTTATATCATAGGTTTTTAAAAATAATTCGTTATTAGATAAAACTTTATTTGCACGTACTTTGGTTGGAGCATGTACATCTGAATCAAGTAGTCTTTTTGCTCTACCTTCTTTATAAATTGCTCGTCAAACAGTAGCTCAGTTTTCAAAGAATGCATGTGCATCAAAATCAGGATATTTTTGAGCTGCTTTTAAAGCACAATCAAATCCACCTAAATCTGCGATATTTTCAGAAACTGTTAATTTTCCATTCACTTTACCATATTCTGTCTCTGTTCCGTCATAAAGATCAATAACAGCTTGTGTGCGTTTTTTAAATTCATTTAAGTCATTTGCGGTTCATCAGTTGTTTAACTTACCGTTTTCGTCAAATTGTGCCCCATTGTTATCAAAACCATGTGAAATTTCATGTGCGATAACAACCCCGATTCCACCGAAATTAGCTGACTTAGACTGATTTATATCATAAAAAGGAGATGATAATATCGCAGCAGGAAAAACAATTTGATTTCGCATTGGATTATAGTAAGCATTAATTGTAGCAGGTGTCATACCCCAAAGTTTTTTATCTTCTGATTTATGATATAAGGATAATTGATATTCACTGATATGTTTGTTAAATTCGTTAATGTTTTCAAAAATATTAGAACCATCATGATATGTTTTTACCTTAAATTTAGCATAATATGGACGAATTTTTTCTGGATAACCTACCATTGGTTCAAATTTTTCAAGTTTCAAGATTGCTTTTTGAATTGTTTCTTTTGATAGTCAACTGTTATGTAATAAACTATCTTTGTATACATCAATCATAGATGCAATCATATTTTCCACATCTGCTTTAGCTTTTGATCCAAAATATTTATCAGCATAGAACATTCCGAGTGGCATTCCAAAGAACTTACTGGTTAAATCATATGCAAAATCATTTAATTCTCTTACTTTTGCCACTGAATTTACTGCATTAGCATACTCGGTTGCTTTAATTCTTATTTCTTCTGATAAATAAGTTGTAGTTGCTAGCATATTTTTAATAAACATTAAATCACGGAATTTTTCGAAGTTTGTTTCATTAAAAATTTCATCAAACTTAGCAAAAAGTCTTAGGTTTGGAATTGATGCTTCTGATACTTTTTGTCCAATAATTAAGTCTAAGAGTCTTAAAAAGTCATATTTTTTAGAAAACAAACTTAGTTCTTCTCTGGTTTTCAGATTATATAAGGAAACATAATCTGCTTGTTCGACTGATGAAAGAATGTGGTCTTTATAAATATCATCAAAAGCAATCGCATTTTCAATCATTATATTTACTTTTTGCTGAGCAAAACCGTAATCTAAAAGTAAATCATTTACCATATTTTTTCATGCATTAAGTAATTTTTCTTTTTCTTTTGGTTGCTCATAAGTTTCCTTAGATGGCAAGATTACTGAAACTGAATCAAGTCACAAAATTCTTTTATCATTATCTGCAAAATCTTCATAAATTTGTAATTCTAATGGTAAGAAATTGTAATTTAATCACACATCACGATTTGCATTGAAAATATCATTAAAAGAGTTAAATTGATATATTCTATCTAAAAAATTACGAACAGGTTGTCAACCTAATTCATTTCTTTTTTTTGAATTAATAATGAGTTGATAAAATTTTACTAAATCAGACATCATCGGATGATCTTCTGGCAATTCTTGTTTACCTAATGATCATTGGGAAATTAAGTTCTTAAGTAATTTTTCTAAATTTAACTCTAACTCAACAAAAGATCCGATTGATGAACGATCTTCTGGTATTTTAGCAGTTTTTAATCATTCTGCATTAACATATTCATAAAAATCATCTTTTTTATTCATATTTCTCCTATTTTTTTGTTTCTATATTAGTTTTTAAAATTGATAAGAAGGCTTCTTGTGGAACTTCGATGCTACCAAGTTTTTTCATACGTTTTTTACCTTCCTTTTGCTTTTTAAGTAACTTTTGTCTTCGAGTTACATCTCCACCATATAACTTAGCAGTAACATCTTTTCGATAAGCCTTAATAGTTTCTCGAGCGATAATTTTTCCACCGATTGTTGCTTGCACAGGGACTTCAAAGTTTTGTCTAGGAATAGCATCCTTTAGTTTAACACATAATTGTCTAGCTTGTTCATAAGCTCGATCACGATGACATATAATTGAAAAAGCATCAACTTTATCCCCGTTAAGTAAAATATCTACTTTTACTAAATCACTTTCACGATATCCTAATCATTCATATTCAAATGAAGCATACCCCTTGGTAGTTGATTTAAGACGGTCAAAGAAATCAAAAATAGTTTCAGCCAATGGTAGTTCATAAATTACATTAGAACGCTTAGAATCTATTATTTCAAGCGACTTATATATCCCACGCTTGTTTTGACATAATTCCATTACATTACCGATATAGTCGTTAGGGATAAAAATTTGTGCTTGCACATAAGGTTCTTCGATTTTTTCAATAAATGTTCGATCAGGGAGTAAGGTAGGATTGGCGATCATTTCTATTTCACCTTTGGTGGTGGTAACTTTATATTCTACACTTGGAGAAGTTGCAATGATACCAACTTTATATTCACGATCTAATCGTTCTTGTAGGATTTCCATATGTAAAAGTCCTAAAAAACCAACACGAAATCCAAATCCTAATGCTTTGGATGTTTCTTGTTCTCAACTTATTGATGAATCACTTAAAGAAATTTTTTCTAAACTCTCTTTAAGTAGTGAATAATCTCGTGTATCAACTGGATAAAATCCAGTAAAAACAACAGGTTTCATTTTCTTATAACCAGGTAAAGCATTTTGAGTTGGTTCTTCTAAATGTGTAATGGTATCACCGACATTAACTTCCTTAGCATCTCTGATGGCTGCAGAAACTCATCCTACTTCACCTGCTTGTAACACCTCTTTTTTAGTTTCATAAGGATTTCTGACCCCTAATTCGATTACATGATAGCGATTGTTCTCATCGTTTCGAGACATAAATTTAAATTTATCACCTACTTTTAAGATCCCTTCAAAAATCCGAACTAACATTACAACACCACGGTATGGATCAAAATAACTATCGAAAATTAAAGCTTTTAATGGTTTATCATCATCAGCATCTTTTGCAGACGGGATATATTTTATAATTGCTTCAAGTAACTTATCTACCCCTAATCCTGTTTTTGCTGATACTAATACAGCATTCTCGGTTGGTATCCCGATAACATCTTCAATTTCTTTTTTAACACCTTCCACATCTGCAGATGACAAATCAATTTTATTAATTACCGGAATTATTTCAAGGTTGTTTTCTAGAGCAAGATATACATTTGCAAGAGTTTGTGCCTCAATGCCTTGTGTTGCATCAACTAGTAACAAAGCACCTTCAGAAGCTGCCAAGGAACGTGAAACTTCATAAGTAAAATCAACATGACCAGGGGTATCAATAAGATGAAAAATATAATCTTTATATTTAATTTGCACTGCATTAAGTTTTATAGTAATTCCACGCTCTTTTTCTAAATCCATTGAATCAAGAAATTGCTCTTTTAATTCTCTTGTTGCAACAGTGTTAGTTATTTCAAGAATGCGATCAGCGAGGGTACTTTTACCATGATCAATATGTGCGATGATTGAAAAATTTTTAATTTTTGATTTGTCTATTTTCATATTATTAAATTATATTAAATTCTTTCTTTATGCGTATTAAATTTTGTATAATGTATCATTTGCGTTGCATTATAAATTTGTTTTGTTACTTTTTTATATTTAAATTATAATGCAAAAAAGTAATTTTTATTTATTTGTTATTAGTATGTATTTATAAGTCTTCTACTAAAAATAAAGTAGATATAATGATATGGAAATAAGTTGTAAGTAAACATAAAATCCATATCTAAGATAACAAAACACAAGAAAATTTCTTGTGTTTTGTTATTATTTTATGAAATTGTTAATATTAATCTTCGTCTTTAGATTGAATATTTCTACGTTTAATAATTTCATCAGCAATGTTTTTTGGTGCTTTTTCATAGTGATCAAATTGCATTTGATATGTACCACGTCCACTAGTCATTGATCTAAGTTCGGTTGAATAACCAAACATTTCAGCAAGCGGAACCATTGCTTTAACAACAACTGCACCATCGCTTCTTTGTTCTTGATCATTCACCAGTCCTCTACGACGTGATAAATCACCGATAACATCTCCCATATGATCTGATGGAACAACAACCGCAACATCCATAATAGGTTCTAATAAAACAGTCCCAATCATATCTTTTGCTTTTGTTAAGGCCTTAGAAGCTGCTATTTTGTATGCTAATTCAGATGAATCGACATCATGGTATGAACCATCAAATAATGTTGCTCTAATGTCAATCATTTGATATCCTGCTAAAATTCCTGCAGCCATTTTTTCTTCAAGTCCTTTTTGAATTGATTTAATGTATTCTTTAGGGATTTTTCCACCAACAATTTTATCAACAAATTCAAAACCACCATCAGGATTTGGTTCAAATTTTAATCAAACATGACCATATTGCCCTTTACCACCTGATTGTTTAATATGTTTTCCTTCGACATCTGCTGTTTTTGTGATTGTTTCACGGTAAGAAACCTGTGGAGCACCAACCTTTGCTTGAACTCCGAATTCACGTTTTAAACGATCTACAATAATATCAAGGTGCAATTCACCCATACCAGCGATAATTGTTTGACCTGTTTCATCATCGGTATATGTTCTAAAGGTTGGATCTTCAGCAGCTAATTTTTGTAATCCGATTGAAAGTTTTTCGGTAGCTGCTTTTGATTCAGGTTCGAGAGCTTGAGAAATAACAGGTTCAGGGAACACCATTTTTTCTAAGATGATTTTCGCACCTTTTTCATTAACTAAAGTGTCCCCAGTTGTAGTATATTTTAAACCTACAGCTGCAGCAATATCTCCGGCACGACATTCATCAATTTCGACACGACTGTTGGCATGCATTTGCAATACACGTCCGATTCTTTCTTTTTCCCCCTTAGTAGAGTTATATACATAACTCCCTTTTGTTAAAACTCCACGGTATACACGGAAGAAAGTTAAAGAACCAACAAAAGGATCGTTCATAACTTTAAAAGCTAATGCGGCAAATTCACCATCATCGGTTGCTTCAACACTAACTTCATGCTCGTTATCATGTGCTTTGATTGCTGGAATATCAACAGGTGATGGTAGATAATCAACAACAGCATCAATCATCTTTTTTACACCTTTATTTTTAAATGATGTTCCACACACTACCGGGAAGAATTCGGAAGATAAAGTTGCTTTACGAATTGCTTCTTTGAAAGCAGGTATTTCAACTTCATGTCCTTCTAAAACACTCATCATTAATTCATCATCAAAAGCAGCAACTGCTTCTAATAACTCTTGACGTTTAATTTCAACGATGTCTTTAAGATCTTCTGGGATTGCTGTTGCAAATTCTTCTTCTTGTGGTTCGCCATTATATGTATATGCTTCACGAGTTACAAGGTCGATAATTCCTTTGAATTCTGATTCAGCACCAATTGGTCACTGAATAGCAACAGCGTTTCCACCTAAACGTTGTTTAACAGAAGCAACTGAAGCAGCAAAATCAGCACCAGCTTTATCCATTTTGTTTACATAAACTATTCTAGGAACTTTGTAGTTTGTTGCTTGTCTTCATACTGTTTCAGT
This sequence comes from Mycoplasma sp. 246B, assembly GCF_054353935.1. Taxonomy (NCBI): domain Bacteria; kingdom Bacillati; phylum Mycoplasmatota; class Mollicutes; order Mycoplasmatales; family Mycoplasmataceae; genus Mycoplasma; species Mycoplasma sp. 246B. The sequence continues at coordinate 24,070 of NZ_JBTHHM010000003.1, read as the reverse complement.
TTGTGGTTCAACACCAGATTGTGCATCTAAGACAGCGACTGCACCATCTAAAACACGCAATGAACGTTCAACTTCAACGGTGAAGTCAACGTGTCCAGGGGTATCAATAATATTGATTCTTTTACCTTTTCAAAAAGCTGTTGTAGCAGCAGATGTGATGGTAATTCCTCTTTCTTTTTCTTGATCCATTCAGTCCATTTGAGAACCACCATCATGGGTTTCTCCGATTTTATGGATTTTACCTGTATGGAATAAAATTCTTTCGGTTGTTGTAGTTTTTCCTGCATCAATGTGGGCCATAATACCGATATTACGGTAATCTTTTAAATCATAATCTCTTGCCATATTATTTTATAACTCTGATTATCATCTAAAGTGTGCAAAAGCTCTGTTAGCTTCTGCCATTTTGTGGGTGTCTTCGCGTTTTTTAATTGCTCCACCAGTTTTATTTGATGCATCAATGATTTCGTTTGCTAAACGAACATCCATAGTTTTTTCGTTTCTTAATCTAGCATATTGAACAAGTCATCTTAATGCTAATGTTTGTTTTCTGCGAGTAGGAACTTCGGTAGGTACTTGGTAGTTAGTTCCACCGATTCTTCTTGTTCTAATTTCAAGTTGTGGTGTAATATTTTCAACAGCAGCTAAAAATACTTCCATTGGCTCTTTGTTAGTTTTACTTTTGATTAATTCAAAAGCTGAATATAAAATATCTTGTGCGATAGATTTCTTTCCGTCAAGCATAATTTGGTTAATTAATTTTGTAACAACTACTGAATTAAAAACTGGATCTGCAAGTACTTCACGGATAGGTGCACTTTTCTTTCTTGACATTTGTCCTCCTTATGTTTAAAATTAATTATTATGCTTATTTCTTTTCTTTTTTAGTTCCGTATAAACTACGACCTTGATTACGTTTTGAAACCCCAGCAGCATCTTGTGTTCCACGAACTATATGGTATCTTACTCCAGGTAAGTCCTTAACACGACCACCACGTATTAATACCACTGAGTGCTCTTGTAAGTTGTGTCCTTCTCCTGGAATGTACGCTGTAACTTCCATTGTATTTGATAACTTAACACGAGCATATTTACGTAATGCTGAATTAGGTTTTTTAGGTGTCATTGTTGCGACACGAGTACATACACCACGCTTAAATGGAGAAGCCATTTTTTTTGATTTTTTAATTAATGAGTTGTAGCTTTGGTTTAAAGCAGGCGCATTTTGCTTTTTAACCTTTGAACTACGACCATTTGTAACTAACTGATTAGTTGTTGGCATTTTATCCTTTCTAAATTAATATTAACAATAATGATATAAAAATTGCTTTTTAATTATACACTAACAACTGCTCCGTGTGTATCATATTTACAGTTTTTTATTACTATATACAAGGGATAAAAATTTACAAAATATAAATTTTATTATTTTTATACTACAAAATTACTAAAATTCAGATTTTATTATATAAAGCATCATGCATAAAAGGTTGATATATCCCAATTTTAAATGATTTATCAAATTAAGGATTTGATTTGTTGTATTTTTTGTAGTCTTCAAACAAAGAAAGCACAGATTTTCCGTTATATAATAATGATAATAATCGATAATACTCTTGTTTCAATTTATCATTTTTATTATAAACCAAAGCAGATGTAAAATCAAAGGTTTCAGATGAAATTATTGTGTTTTCTAGATGGAAAATTCTTATGGATTCTTTTTGGGGTTGTTGATATTTTCAAATGTTTTGATTCTTCAAGAAAGAATCATAAATTTTTTCCTCAGTATTTTTTAAATCGGCATCGTAAGCGAAAATATAAAATAACATCTTATTTTTTATGTTTTTTTCTAAATATCTAGAAATATCTATAAATAAGGTACTTTGTGGTTTATTGACTTCAAATAAAGGTTTTTTAGCATACCTTTGCTGAATATATTTATTAAAACTGATTGGTTTATTTTGTTTAACAAATTTAAAACTAATAAAAATAGAACCACTAGTTAATTTCTCTTTTTGAATTTTTATATAGTAATCATTTTGTTTTAAATCATCATTTATTTGAAAACGCAAAATTTTACGAAAAGGAAAATATGTATTAATCGGGTCCAAATAATTTATTATTTCCTGTGATTTATTTGTCTTCAGATCAAAAATTTCAGGATTTAGTATTCTCGGAGAAAAATTGTTTTCAAAATTTCATTTTGTATCCAAATAATTGTCATCATAAAAAGATTTTTGTAATGCAGAATCTACATTATTTTGATTTTTTGTATCATATGAAAGAAGAAACGGATTGTTATAATCAAAGATAGTTGAATAAATATTTGAGAGTTCTTTGATGTAAATATCAGGAATTTTATTCATATTTGGATTATCGCTGTGTTCAACGGAAATTATATGATTTAATTCATTTTGTATATTATAACTATAACTTCGATTATAAAATGCTTGGATGTTTTTATCACCGATATAGTGATCTGTATCGGAAAGTTTTATTAACGATGTATCATTTTGTATTTCTATAATTTGATTAAGAAAACTTAGATATTGATTATAGTATTCTTTATTGTTGTCATAGTTTGATAATGAATTTAAAAAAGAATTTATATGTTTTTTAAATTCATTATTTAAATTCTTATGTTCACTAATTTTTCTAACTAAGTTTTGTCCATCTTGGTTTAAGTAATGTATTGACTTATTTATAAGTTCTTTTGATAAATCAAATTTTAATTCATTTTTTATTCCACAAGATGTTAATGTAATAGAAGAAACTGAAAATAACAAAAAAAGAGAAAGATATTTATTTTTTTTCATAATTAATAAAATTAACCTTTAATTATGTTCATAATAAGACAAAATTTCTAAATTCTCTTTTATGTGTTCAAAGTATCCGTCAATTAAAATCATAAGATTTTTATTTAATTCTTGTTCGTATATATTATTCTTCTTATTTTGCTGATAATTAGCATCGTTTTTCTGTTTTTTTATCATAAAAAGCATTAGTATATTCTAACATATAGTGTTTTAGTTCGATAAGGTAAATATATAAAGTATATTCAGGATTAAAAAGAAATTTATAATTACCAAAATATATTCTATCGATGTTTGAATAGTCTGTTCTTAATCATTTCATTCAACGTTTTTTATATATTATTTCATTTTTATCATTTTTTAAAACAGAATTAAGATAACCTGTAAGTTCATAAACCTTGTTTATATCATCGAATTTTCTATTATCTCATGTTATTGTTTTTTTCTTATCATTTTCAAAAATATATGTTTTTAAAATAACTCATAGATTGTAATTATCATATTCTTTTTTTATTGTATTTGAATATTGTTTTTCGATATAATCTGAAAAAAAACTTTTATATGAAGAGACAAATGTATGATTGAGATTTTGAAAATTAGGCAAGCTATCTCTTTTTGCTTCTGGGTCTTTTCATGGATACTCATCTATTTGTTTTTTGAGGAGATTGAAATCTAGTTTTTCTATTTTATTTTCATTGTATATCTTAAACATTTTGAAAAATTTTGGTATTCCAAACCCAGTTTTGTTTTTTTGTCTATTTATTCTTCAAATTTCACTTGGGAAAATTTTAGATCTATAATTAAGTGCAACATCTAAGTTACCTAATTTTGCTGTATTTGTTGATGCATAATTTGATGAACTTATCAGAAGTAATTTTGTTTCATTCAATGATAATTCTCTTTGTAATTTATGCTGTAATAATGAAATTAAACCAGTAATCATTGGTGCTGATTTACTTGTACCATTAAAATTCATTGCATAATTAATTTTCTCTTTTAAATATTCAGGTAATCTTTTGTTTATAGAGTTAATTTCCTCGCTTGAATAATGATTTTTATTATCTTTATTAATCTTTGTTTCATCTTCGGCTAAACTTGATCCATATGCAGAAATTAAAGGCAAATATGGAGATTTAGAATTACCAAACGATGTAAAATCGGATGGTTTATTATCATATGATACAGATCCTACATTAATTATATTTTCTTTGTTCTTTATGCTCTCTCATTTTAAGAGTCCACTAAAAATATTGCGAGAACTTATTAACTGGTTTCCGAACTATCAATTATTAAAATCATCATAGGTATTGCTATGATAAATATAGTTATTCTTTTCGACTTTATTTTTCAAAAAGTCATATAATAAATAAATACCTTTTATGTCTTTTGAATTAGGATATAACTTAAAACTACTATAATGTTTTTTATAAATATTTTTTGCTACAATTTTAAATTTTTTAAAGACATTATTTCAATTAATGTCTATTAAATGATTATCTTTATCATTAATAAAGAAATTGTTTTTATCGAAATATGAATCCAGATTTTCTCATGCATCAACTGTTTCATCACTTGAATTTCCTGCAGAGAAGATAACTTTTCAGTCAAATATTAGTGCTTGTTCATTAATAGCATTTAACAAATTATTTCAGTTCTTAGTAATAGAGTGATTAAATTTCTCATTTGTATCAAAATAAAAATTAATTATCGCACTTGATAAAGCATAAAAATTTTGTTCATCTTCTTCTGTTGTATAATTATCTTCAAAACTTTGAACATCATTTATGAATAATTTTTTTATATTATCTGAAAAATTCAAAAAGTAACCATCTAATGGTGTATCTAATTGACCAATGCTTATATTAAAAATTTTAACACCATACCTATCATACATTCTTTTTAGAATATTATAATATGCCTTTTGTTTCCAAACTTCATCTCCTTTTGTTCCCACATCAAAATATTTCCTATCTGGTATATCAAAATTATTTGAAAAATAAATATCTGCATTTTTATTGATTCCAAAATCAGTACCAATAGTAGAAACAACATTTCATGCATGATTTGAATATTGATAATTATCAATATCAAATTTTTTAATTTTGAAATCAGGATTTTTTAAGAAAAGTAAATTTTGATCGACATTTCCTAACTCGATAATTCCTACTTTATCAAATTCATTTGTAAAATAGCTATTACCTCTTTCATAGCGTAAACCGAGTTTATTGTAATATGGTACATACATATTAATCAATTTATTATAGTCATTTACATTTAAATTAATATAAGAATTATTATTAATATAAATTGATTCGTTATATTTTTGAGCTGATGTATTAGCAGAAACAGTTATTATTGTTATGCTTACAAAACCGAAAAACCAAAGAAATTTCTTTATATTTTTTTTCATATTAATCCTCTGCTGAATATCCTTTAATTTCTATATTTTTATTACTTGTCCATGGTTTATTATTTAGGTTATTATTTGTTTCTTTTTTTCATAAAGTTTTTGAATCGGCATATCATTTATAATAAATATTAAAATTATCCTTTTTATCATATAATCTCATATCAAAACTATCTGATGTAGCAAGTAAATTCTCTATATTGTTATTTATTGTGTAATTTCTTCAAAAATTATTTTCTATGAAGAATTTATATTCATTTTTCTTCATATTCTGTGTGTATAAATCATAAGAGTTAACAAAAAATATATTTTTTTTATTAGTTTTGTTTTCTATTTCATCTGTAATATCTATAACAAAAGATGATGATTTTGAGTTGTAACTAATATTTTCAGATTTTTTAGTGTGATTTTGCAAGAAAAAATCAACAAAATCATTTAAAAATTATTTTTTATCTATTTTATCTACATTTATGACTATTATGTTAGTGTCATTGTTAATAGGATAAGATTTGAAAGAAAGAAACAATTTACTATTTTCTAAATTATCATTAATATCAAATGATAAAATATGTCTTTCTTTTTTAGTATGATTTGTTTTATATTTAATGATGTTTTTTACTTCATTATAGTTAACTTTATATACATTAACATTTTTTATTTTATTTATTATGTTTCTTGAAAAAGCATAATTATTATTTATGTTTGTTAAATCTGTACTGTCAGTTAAAAAAAGATTAGTGCCAGTATCATTTTTAGCAGGATAAACCAAATTATTTTTCTTAATAAAAACATCTAGAGCCGGAAAATTACTTTTGTCATATTTTAGATATCGCTGATAGTAGATTCAGTCAATATCGGGCGTATCTTCAAAGTCATATTTATCTAAACCATATGTCCTTGAAATCTCTAACAAAGGTGGATATTCATTATTGTATAAATCATCATTGTGAATATAGTTTGTTATTGGTTTTTCTAAATAGTCAATACTATAAAGTTGATAAGAATTTAATGAATTGCTTAAAAAGTTTTTAGTTATTAAGTTTCTTATGCTATCTTGATATTCTTTATTTGATTCATCATTTAAAAAGTGATATGAATTATTAACAAAATTATAGATTTCTTTGTTAATTTCAAGTTTTGGGATACCTTTTATATTAATTTTGATATTTTTACTTTGTAAATAATTCATATTGTTTATATCTATCATCTGATTATTTTCATTATCATATTTCATTAACAAATATACAAAAGAAAGATAATTAAAATAAAGATGGTCACGTTTATAAAGCTTCAATTGATAATATTTATTTTGTTTTTGATTAAAACTATTTTTATGATATTCATTCATTTTATTGATATAATCCATAAGTAAAAATGAATATTTATTGTTATAAATTTCATTGGAAAATAATGAATCGACAAGGTTGTAAAATTTGCTATCATTATCTAATTCCATAGCTTTCTTTGTAGAATTTATTAAAAGTTTCCTTAAAATATCTTTCTTTATATTGTATGAAATATTTGATTTTTCATTATGTATGTTTTGACTTAGTTTTGCTTCATTATTTTGATTATGCGAGCAAGAAATTAAAGTTAACAAAGTTGGTAAAAAAAGTAAAATAAACAAATTTTTTATTTTTTTAATGCTATATTTTATCATAATTAAATTATATAAATTTTATTCAAAACGACTTGTTATTTACTAAAATAGAAAATAAATAATAAAAATATACGCAACTATTTACATAAAACAAATTATTTCTTATAAATAGTATCCTGCTTCGGAAATTATGTGTTTGAGTTGATTAAGCAACAATATATTTTCTGTTTGTGATACTAATTTGACATATTTTTCTGGTTGATAATATAAGTATCAATATAAAAGTAATTGTTCTTGGTTTTTTGTATCATTAAGATTATGATTTGAGCAAATAAAACCGCCTTCAAGGATGCTAAAATCAATAAGGTTCTTCCTTTGATGACATATTCTACATTTATTAAAACTAGGTTTTACACCAAAATATACACTACTTTGTGCATAAAAAACACATAAATATTTTTTTAAATTGTCTTTTTTAAATTTATCCATATTTAAAGTGTAAAAATTAAAAATATGATTTGGTATTTTCAAGTTTTTAAAGAGTTTGATAAGTTTTAGCAGAAAGATGTTTGTATCAGAACTGGTAATACTAAAAATATGCAATAAATTTACTCTTTTTAATCTACCTATTCTACCTTTTAATCTTGCGGAAAAATATTCAATTTCAACCAATGAACCAATTTGTAAGTTGCTACGATTTTTAGATAACTGTTTATTTAACCCTTGTGCAAAAAGAATTAAAACACCTTTATCGTTAAAAAAAGTCACATAAAATTCATTTTCTGATTTTTCAATAATTTCTAATACAATTGCCTTTGCGACTAAAAGTGCCATTCTGCTCCTTAATTTCTTAAAAAATATTAATAATATTATAAAATATAATCAATAATTTTTAAGATATATTTGCATATTATATCGAAAGTAGGCATAATGGAATTGTTAAAAATCAAAGAGATGTTTTTAAAGATTGCTGAATCAATACCTGGAATTAAGGAAATAAATCCACTTTCTGATGATGATATAGTTACAGATACAACAGAACTAATAGATCGTGTTAATATTATTCAAACACCGAAAGGATATAGTTTTTTTATCGCAGTTTCTTTAATAGCAGATGTTTTTGCAAAAGTTATCATCGCAGAATTTCATCAAAGGTTAGCGTTTGAAATGAAAAAAAATAAATTAAAATTTAACAAGTTAACAATATTCATTGAAGGGATTAAATAATGTCAAAAATTTTGCTGGATAGTAAAACTTTTTTACAAGGGATGCTTTCGGGTTCAAATGCATTAGTTAATGCTAAGAATCGCATTGATGCTTTAAATGTTTTTCCAGTTCCAGATGGAGATACAGGAACTAATATGTCATCGACAATTTCTGCAGCAATAGCTAAATTAGATGAATCTTATTTTAATTTACCTATTTCTGAAGTTACTAAGCAACTTGCCTTAAATATGATGTATGAAGCTCGTGGTAATTCTGGAGTGATTTTATCACAGGTTTTTAAAGGATTTTCGCTTGCTTGTTCTGGTTTAGCATCCTTAGATTTAAAACAGTTATTAATCGCCTTTCAAGAAGCAACAAACCGTGCTTATAAATCGGTTTTTAATCCCACTGAAGGGACAATGCTCACTGTTATCAGAGAAACATCAGAAAATTTAAATCAAGAATTTTTGAAAGCAACGGAAGTGAGCTTGCTTGATTTTTGAACTAAGGTTTTAGATTTTTCGCGAAAGAGTTGTGATGAAACACCAAATAAATTAAAAACTTTACGCGAAGTAGGGGTTACTGATAGTGGTGGAGAAGGTTTATATATCATTTTTAAAGGTTTTTTTGAATATTTAAAAGGAAACCCAGTTGAAAAAAGTGAAAACGGAGATGATATATCGGTTTTGGTTTCAGATAGTGAAATATATTCAGGTGAATTTGGTTACTGCACTGAGGTTTTAGTTGATTTAAATAATCCACATACTTTTGATAAAAATATTTTTTCAAAACAAATAGAAGAAATAGCAAACTCACTAGTAATAGTTAACGATGATAAATTGTTAAAGGTGCATGGTCATACAGTTAAACCTGGAGAATTTTTAACTCTAGCACAAAAATACGGTGAATTTATTAAAATAAAATCTGAAAATATGACTTTGCAAGCAAACAATTCCAAATCAATTTATGCAAAAACATCTGATGAAATGGCTGAATGTGGACTTGTATCATGTAATTTAGGTAGCGGAATAATCAAAAGAATGCAGGAATTAGGAACTGATTTTGTAGTTGAATCTGGACAAATCCAAAATCCATCTGCTCAAGATTTAATTAATGCTGTTGCTAAGGTAAATGCAAAAAATGTTTTTATTTTACCTAACAATTCTAATGTTATTTTAGTAGCACAACAAGCAGCGCAAGTTGTCATAGATAAAAATATTATTGTCATTCCAACAAAGTCCCAAATTCAAGGTTTAACAGCAGTTTTAAATTTTAATTCAGAATTTAGTGCAAAGGAAAATGAAGAATTAATGTTAGATAGTTTATCTGATGTGCAAACTGGTGAAATAACTAAATCAGTTCGTAAAACAAAGATAAATAATATTGTTATAAGAAAAGGTGATTATTTAGGTATTCATGATGGAAAAATAATTGCTTCTGAACTTGATTTAACAATAACTTTTAAAAAGTTAATTACTAAGATGGTAAAAAAACAATCTCAAATGATAACATTATATTACGGAGATGATGTTGATACAGCAACACTTTTAGAATTAAGTAATTACCTTGAAGCAAATTATAATTTACAAATAGAAGTAGTTGAAGGTAATCAACCTAATTATCAATTCTTAATAGGAGTTGAATAATGAAAATAGTTTTAGATGCAAATGGATTAGATTTAGGTGTTAATGTTGCTTATAATGCAGCAGCAAAATTTGTTAATAATTATCAAGATGTACAAATTATTTTAGTTGGTAACTTTGATAAATCTATAAACAAACACCCGAATATCCAAATAATTTATAATCCAAATAAACCAAGCGATCCAAGAAATATCCGAGCAAGTTTAAAAGAAAATAATTCGATGAATGCAGCAATTAATATTATTAATGAAAATAAAGCTGATGGAGTGATTTCAGGGGGTGATTCAGGAAGTTATATTGCAGCACTGACTTTTAAACTAAAACGTATTGATAATGTTTCTCGGCCTGCTTTTATGCCGATTATTACTTGTTTGAATGATGAAAAACTTTTATTATTAGATGTAGGAGCTAACCTTGAAGTAAAATCCGAATATTTATATGAGTGAGCAAAATTAGCATCAGCATTTCATACAACAATGTTTAATAAGCAAAATCCAACTGTTTCACTGCTAAATGTCGGGGTTGAAGAATACAAAGGATTGCAAGTTGTTAGAGAAGCACAAAGTTTAATAGAATCTGATCAAAAACTTAACTATATCGGTTTTTCTGAAACACGAAACTTGCTTGCAGGAAACATAAATGTAGGATTAATTGATGGATACGGTGGAAATTTAGTCATTAAAAGTTATGAAGGTGCTGTTATAAGTTTCAAACAAGCAATTAAGCAGCGAGTTAAACAAAGTTTTTTTGCTAAATTAGGGGCATTATTATTAAAACCTAGTTTTAAAAAAATAGCACAAAAACTTGACTTTCGAAATGTTTCTAATGCATGAGTTTTAGGTATCAATGCCCTTGCATTAAAAATCCATGGTGCAGCAGATGAATTATCTATTTATATAGCACTAAAACAAATGCATAATGCAATTTCTAAGGATTTATTGAATAAACTAAAGGTAGCATTAAATGTTTAAACAACAACATCTCATTGATTTTTTGATTAATATCGGAATACAACCAAACCATATAGAATTTTATCAACTAGCAACTACTCATAAATCATATAACACACATGATAAAACTAAGTTAGAAAATTATGAAAGGCTTGAATATCTAGGCGATTCGCTGTTGTCGTTTATGATAGCAATTTATGCATATAAAAAGTTTCCCAATAAATCACAAGGTGAACTTTCGCGCTGGAGAGCATCAGCGGTGCAAACCGAAACCTTAGGAGCAGTTTCTAAAAACATTGGACTTTTAAAATTTTTAAAAACTGGAAATGGACAAATGCATACAGATGTTTTAGATTCACCAAAAGTACAAGCTGATATTTTTGAGGCTTTTCTAGGAGCAATTTATTTAGATCAAGGGATGTCAAAGGCTTGATGATTTGTGCAAAAACACCTACTAGCAAGCAATATAAGTGTAGATGGACATCATATATTTCAAAGTAACAAGGATCCTAAAACACAACTTCAAGAATATTTTCAAAGCATTAGTAAAAACAATATTCATTATATTTTTGAAGAAAAAGATAAGCTTTTTATAGCTAAAGCCGTTCACGAAGATATGATTTACGGAATAGGAAGTGGTGCTTCTAAAAAAGAAGCTACGACAAATGCAGCAAGAGCAGCCTTAAATAAAATGAAAATGAAGGGAAATGATGAAATTAATTAAAATAGAAGCATTAGGATTTAAATCTTTTGCAGATCCAATTGTATTACACTTTGATGGTGGAGTTGCAGGTATTGTAGGACCCAATGGTTCTGGTAAAAGTAATATTAACGATGCAATCCGCTGAGTTTTAGGGGAACAAAGTTCAAAAGAATTACGTGGTGATTCAATGGAAGATGTTATTTTTTCTGGTTCAAAAACTGTGCAACCGATGCAAAAAGCACAAGTAACATTGACTTTTGATAACAAGGATCGTCTTAGTTCGGTTGATTCAGATGTTATTTCAATTACTCGTGTTTTAGAGCGTGGTAAAGGGATAAATGAATACTATATCAATAACCAAAAATGCCGTCACAAAGATATTAAAGCAATTGCTATGGAAACAGGAATAGGAAAAAGTTCGTTAGCGATTATTTCGCAAGGAACCGTTTCGGATATAGCACACTCATCTGATGAAGATCGCAGATTAATTTTTGAAGAAGCAGCCGGGGTTTCTAAATATAAATTCCGTAAAGCAGAAGCAGAAAAAAAACTCGAACGAGCCCAAGAAACCTTAGGAAAGGTTGAAGTATCAATAAAGGAATTAGAAAAACAACTTACTCCATTGCGCATCCATGCTGAAAAAGCACTAAAATACAAAAAGATGGCCGAAGAGTTAAAAAGTGTTGAAATAGGCTATTTAGCACACGAAATAAAAAAACATAGTGAATTAGTTAAAACACTAACAGAAGATCTTTCAGGTGTTGATGAAACTGATAAACAATATAACAGTCAACTTGAGGAATTAGATATCAAAATTAAAAATAAACGCGATGAAGTTATTGAAATAAACCGTAAGTTATCAAGTGATTCGGGTAAAAAACAAGGTTTATCAGAACGCATTAATAATATCGAAAAAGCCATTTCTGCAGACCGAGCTCGTCGTGAAATGATTGCCAGTGGACAAGGAAATTTCGATGAAAAAGAGCGTATTTCAGCGATTTTAAGTGAATTACGTACTTTGCAAGAAAAATATCGTTATTTAAGTGAATCGTTATCTGAAATGGAAACTAAACGAAATCATGCAACTGAAAATATTACTACATTAGAAAGTAAAATTAACGATGGTAATATAAAAGTCAAGGATTTAGAGAACAAATATACTAAATTAATTTCAAAACTTGAAATTCTTGAAGAAAAGAAAAATAATTTTACTAACTTATACAAAGGAACAAAAACAGTTTTAGAAAATAAAACATTACTTAAAGGATTTATAGGACTAGTAGCAGATTTAATAAAGATTCCTAACGAATTTCTGCCTGCCCTAGAAGCAATTTTGAAAAATGCTGCACAGCATATAGTAGTTGATCATTCTGATACAGCTGTTAAAGCAATTAATTTCCTTAAAAAAAATAACGGAGGTCGTGCAACATTTATTCCTCTTGCTTCAATTAAAGGTAAGTTTATCCGTGATGATTATTTATTAGTGGTTCGAAATCACCCTGGTTTTGTGGGTGTTGCTAAAGATTTGGTAGAAATTGATAACAAATATCAAGTGCTAAATGAATTTTTATTAGGTAATGTTTTAGTTGTTTCTGATATTAAATCAGCCAACGAAATATCAACAATTATTGAAAAAAAATATATGGTAGTTACCACAGATGGTGACATCGTGCGTGTTGGTGGAGTTATGGTTGGTGGAACTGTTGAAGCTAGCGAAGATATTTTAGGTCTTGATCAAAAAATTAAAGAACTTAAAGACTTGATTCCAGGAATTAAAAATGTTATCGCACAAACAACAAAAACTATTTTAGAAGATAACGAAAGTTTACAACAACAAAAAACTTATCAAGCTTCTTATAACTCACAATATCTTAATTTATCATACCAAGTTAAAGATACTTTCGGTAAAATTGAAAATTATAAATTACAAACACAAATTTCATCTGCTAATAACGAGCAAATCAGCGAATTAGATGTTTCTGAACAAACTATTGCGCAACTACAACAGCAATTGCAACTACTTGAATTTGATATCAGTTCAAATACACAAATAAAAGAAGCACTTGATGCAAAAATACTAAGTTGAGAAGAAGAATACAAAAGAATTTCGAAATTACAAAAGACTCTTAATGAATCATTTCGTGAAAAAACTGCTGCATTTGAAAAATCTAAAAACTTACTCGAAAAACATAAAGAACGTCTTAGTTCACATTATGCATTAACTTTAGAATATGCAATTGAGAATTATCCATTAAATATGTCACCAGTTGCTGCCGAAGAATTAGTAAAGGAACTGCGTTATGAAATTCAAGAACTTGGAAATGTTAATTTAGAAGCCATTGAACAACTACAAGAAGTTGAATCACGTTATGAATTTAATACCAAAAACCGTGATGAAGTAACCGAAGCAATACGTTTATGTGATGAAGCGATTTCAGAAATGAATAAAAAAATTGTTGCTCGTTTAACTAACATAGTAGATGATGTTAACATTGAGATGCATAAAGTATTTTCATCAATGTTTGGTGGAGGAAGTGCGGAAGTTAAATTTATTGATCCGAAAAACATTCTCGAAAGCGGAATTAGTATTTTTGCTCAGCCACCAGGCAAATCTGTTAAAAATCTTAAATTATTTTCAGGTGGAGAAAAATCATTAATTGCAATTTCATTATTATTTGCAATTTTAAAAGCTCGTCCATTACCACTTTGTATCTTGGATGAAGTAGAAGCGGCTTTAGATGAAGCAAATGTGGTTAGATATGCTGAATACTTACAAGAACTTAAAAAACAAACCCAGTTTTTAGTTATCACACACCGCCCAGGAACAATGTCAAGAGTAGATGCTTTATTTGGCGCAACAATGCAAAAACGCGGAGTTACTAGCTTTTTCAGTGTTAAATTAGAAGATGCTAAGAAATTAGCAACCCAAGATGAAAATACACCAAGTGTATAATATATAAAAATCCTTCTTTTTCTTAGATTTTATTTAAGAAAAAGAAGGGAAAATTACAACAAAAAACAATACATTTTATTGCAAAATCTTTGATTATTTCATATTTTCTTGTCAAAATATGAAATAAAAGCAATTTACCACAAAAACGGAGAAACAAAATTATTTTTATCCGTTTTTTTTTTTTTTTTTTGGAAAATTTAATAAACTTATAATATGAAAATGAAAAAGAAAATAAAGACATTACTAGCAGCAGCTGGTTCTTTGGGACTATTTGCTGCTATTAGTGCTACAGGTGCCGGTGATTCATCAGCAAAATCTGCTACTGAAACTCCTGCAAGCACCCCAACAAGCAATCCAGTAGTTGCTTTACCTGACTACAAAGTCTATCCAGGTGTGCAACAAATCAATTATGGAGGAAATAATACATATTCATTAACTGATACAGTAAACATCGTTTATGATGATAGTGTATCAGAAGTTACAATTAAAAGATTTGAAAATCTTTTAAAATCAAAACATATTTCTAATATTACCCGTAGCAAGAATTTATTATTTGGTAAAACCAATATCTTAATTGGTATTAAAGGTGATTCAGATAATACTGTTGATAACTTATTAAATACAGTTGGTATTAGTTCAAGTGAGTTAAAAGATAGTTCTTCAGATAATGCTGCAGATTTATTTAGTCACAATGATGCATATTATCTAAGATCATCAAATAATTTTATTACTTTGTATGCTAAAGATGCTGATGCAGCATTTTATGGTGCTACTACTTTATGACATATATTTAAACAAATTGATGGAAGCCAACTTCGTAATTTCACTATTAAAGACTGAGCTGATCGTGAAATACGTGGACTGTCACTAAGAAATACTTCATCAATTAGCACCCTTGCATCCAAATTAGATTTAATTAACTATGCTGGTTACTTAAAATACAACAGATATTACTACCAACCACAAACTGATTTAAAAACCACTACATTATGATCATCTTTATATACCCAAGATGAATTAAAAGATATTAAAACATTGATTAAAGCAACTTCAAATAATGGTATGAAGTTTGTATATTTTATTAATCCATTTGTAGGTTCTGATAAAATCACAACTGCAAATATGAATGATAAATTACCTCTTTTAAAAACTAAAATACAACAACTTTTAGATGTTGGTGTTAAAGATATAGTTATTGCAACACCACTTAGCAATGAACCATTTGTAGATGCAGTTTCAACTACTGGTACTTTATCTCAATCAGATTACACTACTATTGGAAATAAACAAAAAGCATTTTTAGATGATTTAGTTAAATGATGAAATGAACAAAGTAAAAGATATGATGACTTAGATGCAAAGATTGGATATCTTGATTATCGAAACCGTTCAAATCCAAAAAGTGGAAGTACATCCCTTAAAAGTTACTATGATCAATTCAATTCAAATGTACAATTATATATAGATTCTGGAACTGATTGACCAAATATCGATGGTTCTAATAACTTTACTGCAGGAAACAAAAAAATAATTTATATTCAAAACTGACATAAAGGTGAAAGTAGTTTAGATTATCTGATGTTAGGAATTAACCAATTCTGATTAAAAACCTTACAAGATATAAGTGATAATAATAATCCTGACAAAAGCAATTATAAGTTTGCTAAAATTGATGGAATCGCAATTGATCCAAACCAAATGGAAGGACCTTCAAAGGTAACTTTATTTGATTTTGCAGATTATGCATGAAAACGTTGAGTAAATAACAAATTAACTGATTCAGATTCGTTAAGAATTGAACAAAGAACCCATCTTAATGCTTTAAACTTTGCAGTAGACCAAAGTTATAATGATCCACAATTAACAGATGCTTTATATAATATTTCAACTCACTTTTATAAATTATATTGAGACTTTAACCGAACCTGATTATCTAATGGAAATTTCAATTATAACTTCAAAGGATTTCCAGTTGAATCAACTGATATAAACTCTGCACCTAACTTTTATTTAGGAGGAATCGGTGATTCAATTCGTAGAGGAATCGATTCAGTTTCAAGAAGTGATATCAATGGATTAAGAGCAAAATTATCAAAACTAGTAGATGATATTAATTATGTATTTTTAGCGGCTGGTAAAAGTCAACTTGTTTTACAAACAAAACCTTGATTGCAATCTTTATATGATTTAGCTAATGCGGGTATTATTGCTTTAGATGCCACAACTGCTTACAAAAATTTTGACTTTGTAGTATTTGGTAAATTAACCCAAGAAGCAAAACTTGTCTACAATCGCTCACAAACATATAAAACTATGATTAAGGGTGCTTTAAAAGCAATTCAAATAAGTGATTCAGATTTGAATAACTTTGTAAGTATTTTAACTGAGTTTTTAACTAATTTACATAATAATGTTTTAGCAACTGTGGATAATTCAACATTAGGTGCGGTGCAAAAAACATTCTTTACTAACCTAGGTCGCGATGGTAGAGCCGACTGAGATCCAAGTCATTTAGAAGCAGATAATAGTGATTCAACATTTACTTTTGATATTAGTTCCGATGGAAAATACAAAAGAATGAAAAAGGGTGATTATTTTGGATACCAATTCAGTCGTCCAATAACCTTACATAATGTATATGTAAAGATGTGATATGAAAAATGACGTTTATTATCTAAATTAAAATTACAATATCAAACATCTGATAAACCAAATCAATGACAAGACTTACAAGAAAATAAAGGTGAAAAAAATATAGATATAACTAATTTAACAGTTTCTTCTAATAATCCACAGTCAGTTGCAGGTTCTGTAAGTGATCCAACCGCAACATGAGGAACAACCGAATTAGGTGAAAGCGGGATTGCAAATGTAACAGCAATTAGAATAGTTAATAATCAAGATGATTCAACTAGCGATAATATGCTTTCACTAGTAAGTTTTATTGTTAATAAAGATGAGACAGTTAATTATGCACAAGATTTAAATCCATCAATTTCATCAACTGATTCTAATTCAAAAATTACCCTTGTGCAAGCATCTGAAAATGTTAATGATAAAAATTCAACATCTGCAACAAATGGGTTAGTGCTTCAACTTGCGAACAATACTAATTTATTATTTGACAATTCAAATGGTACAGCAAATGGAATTTATTTACAAACTCCATCAGGTGGTTGACAAGCAAATCAAAGCATTGGATTTAAACTTCCTCAAAAAATGAATATTACCCAACTATATTTATTCCAAACCTATCAAAATGCAGGTGATAGAATGAATGATTTTGCAGTTGAGTATCTAGATGGTGAACCAAACACTGGTGAGTGAAAACAATTTGGATTCGGGCACTTAAATGGTTCTGCAATTCAAACAGTGTATGGAAATGCTACATTCCAATACTTTAGATTAGTAGTTAAAGGAACACACGATAATGGAAGTCGTTGAACTATCGGTAATATCCAACTTGAATCATTAAGTAATGAAGCTGATTTAAAGTTATTTCCGACAACTGGTTTAAATCTTGTTTTAGATTCAGCAATTACTAATAACAAATTATCTAACTTAACCGATTCAAACGATGCCACCCTTGCATCATTTAAATATAATACAACAGGTTCATCGTCTCAAACTACAATACAAGATAACGATTATTTTGTAATTAATTTCAACCGTCCAGCAAAAGTAGCAGAAGTAAAGATAAAACAAGATCCACAAGCAAAAGTATCTGATATTAAAATCCAAGGGCTTGTTAATAATGAAGTATTTGATATCCCATCTGATAGATATTCTACCACTAAGGATGCACAAACTGGGGAAGTAACTATTTCAATTAATGATCATTCAACAACAACTTCTGGTTCTAGTAATCAAACTACTGCAAATTACAAAGAAGAATGAACAGGATTAAAAGTTATTGCTGAACATGTAGTTGCGCAACCGCAAGCAGTTGCTGTTTCACAACAAGCAACTGATAGTGAACCATCAAGTCAGTCTCAACCACAACCAACACCAACAAACACATTAACACACTGAAACATTAAATCAGTAGATATTATCGAAAGACGTGTTAATATTTCTAAATACTTATTAAATCATAATGGTTCTTTATCAACAGGTTTCGATGGAAAAGAATTTGATTTATATAATAAAGAAGGAACACATAACACTCCTGTTACTGTTGATTTAAAACCAAATGATTCAGTAGGTATAGACTTTAATTCTGTTTATAAATTGACTAGTCTTTCTAGAACATTTAGTGTTGCTGATCAAACAAGCGATAAAAATGTTGTTTCGTCCGAAGAAAGTAGTTCTGGTGGAGAACAAAATTCACAATCACCTGCACCTGCTGCTTCATCTACTTCAAAAGCAAAACAAGCAGCAGATGAACAAGCTTCAGGGACTACTGAAAATTCAAAAACTATGAATACTGATTCACTAAAAGATATTAAAGTTCAATATTCACTAGATGGTTTCCACTGAACTGATGTAGCAATTAATGCAGACAATACTGATGTATCTGTTGCTAAAAATGCAAGATTTGTTCGTGTAATAAATACAGGTAGAAGTAATGTTAATTTATCATTTACTAATTTAAAAGCAAAAGTTACACCTGTGGTATATACAGTTAATGATGATGATCGTTTCGATACCACTGGATTAACACCAAAAGATTCAAGTGAAGCTGTATCTGCGGTTGGAATCGATGATGCTCATAGTCCAGAAAAGATGATTGATCGTGATGCAACAACTTTCTATCAACCAAAAAACCCTAATTCACAAATTCTTTATCGAAATGAAAAAGGTTACTTTGATAATCTTGATTTAAGAATTATCACTGATACAAGTTATCCAGATGTTAGTGTATCTGCACAATATTTTGATACAAAAGATAACACATTAAAATATAAAAAACTAGGTGAATTATCTCGTAGTGATACATCATTTACCATTCCTCGTGATATATATGTTACTGGTATTCAGATTACATGAGGAAAAACTGTTCCTAAAATCACTGAGTTATTCGGATTCCATAATAAACAACTTAATGCAACTGATAAAACTCAATTAAGTGCTTTAATCACAAAAGACCCAGATTACATAAGTCAATGAAGCAAAGAAGATCAAGACAGATACAATGAACTTAAAGCACAAGCAAAGCAAATTGTAAGCAAGGACTTTCTTGCTACCCAAGAACTAGTTGATACAGTATACTTTAGTATGCAAAATGTTATTAAATATGCAAAAGTTACTTTAACACCAGATCAAGTTGCTAGTGCTTCAGCGAATGTAATCAGCAATGCTGATAACCAATATACTGATCAATCATATGAACAATACCAAGATGCAGTGACAGCATTGCAAAATGCCGTTGCAGATCCTAATAGTCTAACTGAACCAACATATAATCAATTATTAGCAAATGTAAAAACAGCACAAGATTCATTAAAACCATCTGTATTTGCTCGTGATTTAGTAAAAAGAGATTTTGATACATTTGAAGATATCAAAGCACAATTAACCCACTACAACCCACAAGCATATGCTAAGTTAGCAGATTTTGTTGAAGCAAATAAAGATAAAGTTAATTCGCCTGATACCAAGGTTACTGACTTAATAGCAATTAACAAAGAGTTTCGTGCATTAATGGATTCGGTTAAATCACAATTAACAGAACGTGGTGCTAAATATCAAGACTTTGTTAAAGAAGCAGACAAATTAACTGATATAGCATTAGGATACCATCAAAGTTATCCATCATTATATAATCAACTTAATAAAATAATTTCTGATCAAAGAAATATTGCTTCTAATCCAAATGCAGATTCAGCAACTATTGATGCTTCTAAAGCTGCAATAGATGCTGCTATAGCACAAGTTCAAGCAAATATTGATAAACAAAATGCTGCAGTTGCACAGTTACAAAAATCTAAAGTATCAAATGAAAATGGTGTGTATACTATCGATTCATATAGCACATATACATCAAAATACAATGCATTAGCTGATTTATATAAACAACGTGCTTTTACAAATGATGTTGCTGATAAACAAATTGCAGATGCACAAAAAGAACTTGATGATGCAACAAATGCTTTAGCATTAACAAATTCTGATGTAGCAAAAGCAGAAGTAAAAAGTATGCTTAATAATTTATCAAGCATTTCAGGTGTTGATCAAAGTCTTTTAAATGATTTGAAAACAAAAGCAAATAATGCAAATATTTCAGATGATGAATTAAGATCATTATTATCTGATTTAAGAAGCGCAATTGTTGATCAGGATGAAAAATCATTAAATACTCTTAAACAACAAGCAAAAGATGCATTAGCAAATATCACTGATGCTGGTGTCAAAGCAGTTTTAACTAAACAATTATCTGATGTGCAAAGTATCTTGGATGCTCAAAAGTTAATGCAAGCAATCACCGATGCACAAAATGCACAAATTGCTTTAGATGCACAAATTGCTAAAACAAAAGAAAAACTAACTTCACAAGCACAAGTTATTACTGATGCTACTACTAAAGAAGCATTTATTAAAAAAGTTAATGATGCAAATTCATTAGGTGTATTAAATGCATTGAGTAATGAATTAATATTAGATTTAGCACCTGTAGAAACCACTCCAGATGCTGCAACAAAAGCAAAAATTGATGAACTTAAGAAGTTAGCTGAATTTTTACCAACCCAAGAGCAAAATGATTTTCTAACTCGTTTAAATTCTTATGGAATAAAAGGGGTATCATTAAACCTTGATGCAATTGAAAATTCATTATTAGCAAATAATCCAAAATTAAAAGAAAAACTTGATGCACAAAGCAAACTAGATGCATATAACCAAACAGTTGATAAATTGAATAAATACATTTCATTGCTTCCACCAAAACTAGCAGCTGATTATCAAGAAAGATTAAATCCAGTTACTGATAAAGTCAAAGCATATGAAAACCTTTATAATTCATTTGTTCCAGAAGAAAAAGCAAACTTAGATGCGTTAATTGAGCAACTTAAAACTAGAAAAGATGTTTTATTAGAACTTGCTCAATCATTACCACAAAGCAATCAAGCAGATATTATTTCATCATTAAACGACATCAATGTATATGGTATGGATGATCAAGCAAATGCTAAGTTGGACGAAATTTATCAAAAAATGGTTACAATTCGTCCAAGTCTAACTGATACATATACAAAACTACAAGCACAAAATCAAACAAAGAAAAAGATAGATAAATTAACAGATGATTTAGTAACAATCTTTGATTTAAATCCATTAAAAGATTCACCAGTGTTTGTAAATTACCAACAACTTGCAAAACTATATGCAAATGATGTGGATAAACTTACTGGATTAAAAGATGAAATCTTAACTAAATTCTCTGATATTAAAACAGGATTCGATGATAGACAAGTAAGAAAAGCAAGAGCTAAATTTAATGATATGGTTTCAGGTTTAAATAACCAATTAAAATTAGCAGCAAAAGAACAAGAAGAGTTACTTGATCCAAAATTCAAACAATTAACAGACCTTAAAAAAGCAGTATTAGGTTCAAATGCACAACAATATATGGATGCAGTCGATGCAGATGCACAAAAACCAAGATTATTAGATTTAATTAAGAGTCTTGATCAAAGCAATCAACAAGATTTGATAAATAAGGTTAATGCAGCAGCTACAACTGAACAACTTGATGCTCTTAAGAAAGAAATATTTACTTTAAAACCTGAACTTAAAGATATAGATGCAAAAGCAAGTTTTGATATTCTTAAGGATCAACTTGTAAAAATGATTGCTACCTTAGCACCTGATTTACAATTTAATTACTATAAACAACTTAATGAATTTAAAGATCCAAGTCAATTAGCAGATTTAAAAGCGTTTAAAGACAAGTTGTTATTTGATAATGTGGATTTAGCAGTTGCACAAGACAGCAAATTAATTTATGATGCAATTAGCAAATACCTGCAAAAAAATGACAGTCCAACTAATAAAGAAAACTTGGATAAATTAAATAAAATTTATTCAAATACTAACCCACAAGTTGATTATGTAAATAATTTATATAACGAACTTAGCCAAAACTCTCTTGTTAAAGCAAAAATAGCTCAAGAGCAAAAAGCTCAATCATACACCGATGCTTTAAATAACATCAATGATTTAATCAACATCCTTCCTGCTGATAAACAGACAGATCTTAGAGCAATGCTTACTGATAGTAAATTACTAAAAGCAAAACAAACTGTAGCATTAGATAATTTAGAAAATAAATTAAAAGAAATTCCAGCAGTGCAAAAGTTATTAGAAGATCAAAGTTATCAAGCAAATCGTGCTGATTTAATGCATATTATTTCATTTATTGATGCTTCTAAGCAAGTTGAATATATATCACAAATGGATGCATTAGGACCAAATGCTACCCAACAACAATTTGATAGCCTTAAAGCAAAAATATATTCTGAAATTTCAGGATTACAAAAACAAGTTGCAGATAGTGATCAAGCAGCTAAAGCCGCAGCCGATGCTAAGAGTTTTGCTGAATTTAAGATTGCTCTCGATGCGCAAATCAGAAACTTACCTAAAGCAAAACAAAGCAGTTACTTAGATGCATTAGCAGCATTAAATGCTAAATCAGATGCAAAACTTGCTGATTATCAAACACTTAAAGACAAATTATTAAACGAAAACGCTGATTTAAAAGCTTCTGTAGACCAACAACAAGCTAAAGACCAATATCAAGCAACCTTGAATAAACTTACATCATGAGTAAATGCATTAAAAGGTGATGATAAAATTGCAGCCAAATCCGAATTAGATAATCTTGATAACGATGCAAAATTATTAGTTTACACTGATGTTAAAGCAGATGTATTGAAAGTAGATCCTCAAGCCGAAACTAAGCTTTCAGAGCAAAAGGCACAAGAACAACAACTTGATAAGATTAAAAAACAAGAACAAACATTAGCAACCTGATTATCTGATCCAAGTATTTCAGATGTGCAAAGAAGTAAATATCAAGCCCAACTCGCTAAGGTATCAAGTAAAGATTACAATGTATTAGAATCAGATTTAAATGATGAATTAGATAATAGTAGTGTTGCTCAAGGAAAAATGACAGAAGCATTGAATAATGCTGTTAGTCAAGCACAAGAAGAAATTAACAAACTTCCTGATACAGATAACAAAAAAGCAGACTACCAAAACAGACTTAATACATTAAAATCAGGTTCATATAGTTTAGAAAAAATTGCTAACCTTGAAACACTTAAAAAAGAAGTTGAAACTGAAGTTTCTAGACAGCAAAATGTAAAACCAGAGCAAACAAAACCTCAACCTAAGAGCAATGGTGGAGTAATTGCAGGAGTTGTTATCGCTGTGTTAGCATCATTAGCAGCAATTTTAGGATTAATCTTCCATCTTAAACGTCGCAAGAACAAAAAATAAACATAAAAATCGCTTATAAAAGCGATTTTTTTATTAAAATATCAAAAATTATTAGTAATTAATAAATATTATGATAAGATAAATTAAGTATTGCAAATTTTATCTAAATTACATTATCAAAAAAAATATTTTGAAATATGAAATATTGTGATATAATAAATAACGAAGCATTTAGATGCTTTTAAAGTTCTTTGAAAACTAGATATAAAACATGACAGTCAATTTTTTCGAGAGTTTGATCCTGGCTCAGGATGAACGCTGGCTGTGTGCCTAATACATGCATGTCGGGCGAAGTTATTTATAACTTAGCGGCGAATGGGTGAGTAACACGTACTTAACGTACCTTTTAGATTA
>NZ_JBTHHM010000002.1:0-197215 GCF_054353935.1 Mycoplasma sp. 246B | reverse complement strand
AGCTGACCATTACTAATAAATTGATAGGTTTAAAAGTAAATGTATTCAAGACATTTTAATGAATTATAATTACTATTCAGTTTTCAAAGAACTATGCCTAAGGGGCATTTTTTTATTCAATTTACGAATATTTCTACAAAAATATGCTTTTATGTTAAAATAATGATAGAAATTATATTTAGAACATTATAAGTATATTGTTTTAATAATAAAAACTGAAAGGAATTGATAATGAAAAGATTTAGTAAATTAAAGATGTTATTATGAGCTTTACCTACGACTGCATTAGTTTTAGCATCTACAGTGATTTTTTCAGTTAAAGAAAAAGGAAAATCTGATATTAAATGATTTGAAAATTATCATAATAATAAATTTCAAGTGAGGAATTTTAGAATAAAGACAAGTTCTTCTGATCCGACTATAATTAATTCACTTAAAAATTTCGAGTTGAAAATTATTTTAAAACATGAATTTGACAAAAACAGCGAAAATGATTTGGAGGATTTGTTAAAAAACAAGAACCAAGATTTCATTGAAAAAATCAAAAAATCAAATCTAATTTTTAAAGATGTTAAAACTTCTTCGTTAGCACCGTTTGTTTGATTTTATTTTGAAAACGAAGAACAACGAAAAAATTTTGTTGAAAAAATACAAAAACTTGATTCAATATTAGGAATTGTTCTTTTTGATCAAAGTGTTGTACAACTAAGCAATAGTAATCAATATGATCCATATTATAAACTTTATAGAAAAATAAATAATAATAATGATTTGTTTATGGATTTTATTAAACAAAAAGAGCGAGAAAATCATAGAAGTTATATACCCACATCTAAAATTGGAATTTTAGAAGTTGGTGGAAAATTTGATGAAACTATGGATAATGACTTTTTAAACAGAGGTTATGAGGTTCTAATAACAAATAAAAATCTTGAATTAAACCATCATTCTCAAGAGGTTCCATTGATTGCAGCTGGTAGTCAGGGATTTGACAGATACGCTAAAATGTATTTTAGTAGTTTTAAAACTGATAAAGAATGAGAAGGCGCCCTTGAATGGTTTGTTAAAAATGGTGTAAAAGTTATAAATCATAGTTATGGATCGATTTATGATTTATTAGGTAGCGAATATAATGAAAATAACTTACTTTTGGATAGTATTTCAAGAAAATATGGAATTATAAATGTATTTGCATCCGGGAATGATAATGATAACCGTGACAAAGGAAATGAATGAATAAATTCAAAATCATTATCAATTAACAATATTGTAGTCGGAGCATTAGAATATGATTCATATCGTGGAATATCATCTGATAATATTGCCCGATATTCAAATTATCTATTATTTGATAAATATAAAAACTTAGCAAAACCTAATGTTGTTGCACCAGGTTATTTATATAAAAGAAAAATATTGGGTTATGGTGATAGTCAATATAATAAAATTGGTACAAGTTATGCAGCACCAATTATTTCAGGGTTGATATCTACATTATTAAGAGAGAAAAGTTTAATTAATAATGATAATTATAGAATTCAAGCAATTAAAGCAATTTTAGCTGTGGCATCTTGAATTCCGAATAATAATGATATAGCTTATAAAAGTAATGGGTACTCACTAAAATATGGAGCTGGTATTCCTAATTTTGAAAAGATGCTTAAAGCGTTTGATAATCTAACAATTGCTAATATTGATAAAAAAACAAACGGAACTGTGTTAGCAACAAAAGAATTTTATGCTTATAAAGGACAAAACATAAGAGTAGCTAGTTCGTGATTATTCAATGCTGGATTGCTTAAAAATAAAGAAAATAAACCAAGTTCGAATTTTAGTTGATATCTATATTTAATTCCATTTTTTGCAATCGGAACAGGAATTGCAGATTTAGTGTGAAGTGGTACACATAAAAACGACAGCCAACTTAAATTACATGAAACCCTAAAAAGACAAGAACAAAAATTATATTCTGATTATGATTTAATTTTAGAATATAAAGATAAAAATGGGAATTGAAAGCAAATTAAAAAAATAATTACAGAAGATTCAACAGATGAACTTATAATCCATAATGCAAATATATCAGGTTTATATCGAGCAAGGGTAGTAAAATATAAAGATTCATTATTTGAAAATTCTATTGATGATAATATTGCAATGACATATTTGGTATCTTGATAAATGAAAAGAACATTTAAAACTATATTAGCATCTTCTGTTTTATCAACTTCTTTAATAGCTTTGTCATGCTCTAGTAACAAAGTTTCTATAAATTACGACGATGAAAATATTGATTATCGTTTAAGATTTGCTGAATTACTTGATCTTTACCAAACCCAAACTAATATAAAAAGAAATCCATATGATTTTTTTATGTTAAAATGAGAATCTGGTGAAAATAATGGTGGGTATGGTGTTGAAACCTTATTAAAGAATAATTTCACAATATTTACAAGTTCCAATCAAGTTCGGAATGATTATTTAAGTAGGTTTTCACTAGATTTTTATAAGAAAATATACAATATGTTTTTAAGGTTAAATGAAAAAGAGAGGGATTTTAATATCAATAATTATTGAAAAATTAATCCTAATAATATGACACAAGAGCAAATAAATAAGTATAATGAACAAAAATTCGAAGAACAATATTTATATAATCAAAAAATAGATGAATTTTTTAAGACAAAAAACTTGGTTCTTTCTACATCTTGACATGCTCGCTATCGTATTGACTATTCCCAAATAGATTACTTGATATATAATCCTAGAAGTAATCCTGATGAAATCTCGTTTATTAAAGTACATACTGGACAATTGCAACCTGCGAGGTATTACCAACCTGCAAGTGGAGGTGCATCATTTATGGATTCTGCTGTAATAAATAAAAATATTAAAATTAATCCGATTGTAAATGATCACTTAACTAAGCAAGAAGTTATAGATCTCTTTGAATTTCTTGAAAAAAAATATGAGGTAAAATAAATGAAGCATCATAAGTGATTGATATTATTTGTTTCTGTATCAATGATTGCACCTATTTTAATTGCTTGCTCAAATGTTGAAACAAAAAAACCGACGGAAAATAAAGCAGAGATTAATGCCACAAATGAATTTAATAATTTACTCGAGTGATATCAAAAGCAAAATAAAATAGTATCTAACCAAGACCGCTTTGGTAAGTATTGAAGTTATCTTTGAAACAAAGATAAGATACCTTTATTTAAGCAGCCATACCTTATTATTGAGACACTAGATGACCTAAAGAAAAAAATACTTAATAAATTTGATCGTAAATTATTTGTGGAACTATATAATAGTAAAAAATATAGTTTAGATTTTGATATTCGAAAATTAGATGAAAAAGATATTCTTGAACTTAATTTACAAAAATTTTCTAATATTTTTTTAAATAACCAAAACCTTGAAACTTTCTTTAAAGAAAATAATTTACTTATAGCTCAATATTGACTCGATCCAAACGATAAAAACAAATACAATCAAAAATATCTTATACCAGATCCTACACACCAATCAGATACTCATTTAATATTTGATGTAGTTAGTCCAAATGACTTATATTATGTGGAAGATTTTTGGTTATATCAAAGTTCACCACAATATGAAAAAGACTTTTTATACAAAGATGTAAAATTAACTGTAATTACTTTTAATAAAGGAAAAAAGATTTTTATAGATGAAAATTTAACAAAAACTCAAACTAAAAATATTTACAAAACACTTTTAACAAAATATGGTGATCGAGTATAAAATATACACAACAATATTAATATTGTTGTGTTTTAATAACAAAACACATAAATTTAAAAGCAAAAAATATTAAAATTAGCTTATTTTTATACACTAAAAAACCTAATTTTATAATATAATTTAAGATATGAATAAATTGAAAATAGGTGTTGATATAACACATATTTCCAGGTTTGTAAACAAAAGTAATTCTTTTATTGATAGGTTGCTTTCTGCAGATGAATTAGTTAAATTTGATAAACTTAAACAAAAACAAAAGCAATTATTTTTAGCACGAAGTTGAGCAATAAAGGAAGCTATTTTTAAAGCAGATAATCAATATTATAAATTTAAAGAAATTGATATAAAAAAAATAAACAATAGATGAATCTTTAAAGATTTTATTATTACAATTTCGCATGAAAAAGATATATTGGTTGCTTTTGTAATTAATATGGGGGAATAAATGAAATTTACAATAGATACTAGAATTAAGTTTCTTGCTACATGTTTAGCATGATTGCGTCGTTGATTGAAACTTGGTTCAATGCTGCGTAAGTATAAAAAAACACCTGAATTAGTTTCTCGTGAACAACGCTATAAGTTTATTCTAAAAATTGCTAAGAAATTAATTAAAATTTATAATATTGATTTGGCTATTGAAGGCATTGAAAATATTCCAAATAATGGTGGAATTATTTTAACCCCTAACCATAAATCATATATTGATGCCTTAGTTTTGATTGCTGCATTAGAACAAACAAATCAAGAATTTATTGATAAGCCTCGTGTCCCTACATTTATTGGTAAAGAAGGATTGAAAAAAAGTAAAACTATTTATAAATCAATGCAACTACTTGATTCATTTTTTATAGATAACAAAAATATCCGCGATAGTCTTCGTACATTAGATGAATTTACTGATTTTGTCAAAAATCAAAAAACTTTTGGAATTGTCTTTCCGGAAGGAACCCGCATTAAAGAAGAGAAATTAGGTGATTTTAAATCAGGTATCTATAAAATGGCTAATAATACATATATGGATGTGATTCCTGTTGCTATCTCAAATACATTAGATGCTTTTAGTCTCAAACGTCATGGCAGAATCAAAGTTACAGTTTCATTTTTAACTACTTTAAAAGCTAAAACTAATATTACTAAGGAACCAGCAATAATTGCAACTAAAGCAAAAGATATGATTGCTGCAAAGTTAGGATATACTGATGAAATTAAAAAATAAAAATCTTAACTATTCTTATGAGCATAATTTCAAATTAGCTGATTTTGATGGACCACTTGATTTGTTGTTAGAGTTAATTAAAGCGAAGAAAATAAGCATCATGGAAGTTAATTTAATCGAATTAGCAACTCAATATATTCAAATCATTAATCATTTAAAAGAAGCAGAAATTGATATTGCTGGCGATTATTTAGTAATGGCTACAACCTTAATCAACCTAAAAGCAAAGATGATCCTACAAGGTCCTGATGAAGTGGATGAAGAAATAGAACAAGAAAAGAAATTGTTTATTCAAGATTTAGTTGAATATGAGCAGTTTCGTCAGGTTCGTGAAGCTTTAAAAACATTTCAAAGTCAGCGCGCTGATATTTATATTAAAAAAGCAAGTAATATTGATGAATACATTCAAGACAGTGATTCAGCAAAACTTGATGGACATTCAAATCCGATAAAATTAATTAATGTTCTGCGTAAGATGTTTGAAAGAGTTTATGCACAGCATTTGAGACAAACCAAACTTGAAAAGTTTAATTTAACACCATCCGATCAATTTCCGTTTATTAAGAATTTATTAAGACAACACCAAACCTTAACTTTTGAAATGGTATTTAATCAACCATCCTTGAATCACTTTGTTATTACCTTAATTGCAGTTTTAGATTTAGCAAGACAACAGTATTTACTAATCAAACAAGATAATCAATTTGATGCAATTTCAATAACCAGAGGAGAAAAATTCAATGAAGAATAAAATATTAGAGGCACTTTTATATATTCAAGGTGATGATGGACTTACTTTAGAACAAGTTAAAGAAATATTTAACTTAAATACCTTACACGAAGCAAAAAAAGTAATGGCAGATTTTCATAAGGATTTCAACTCTGAAGATCGTGGTTTAAAAGTTGTAGTATTCAATGAAATATATAAATTAGCTACCCGTGAAAGTGTTAAAGAATATATAACTAAGATGGTATCAGTTGTGCGTCCACATCGTTTATCAAATGCTGCTATTGAAGTAGCAGGAATTGTAGCTTATAAACAACCAATAACCCGCAGTCAAATTAACAAAGTGCGAGGAACCGGTTCTGATCAGGTAATTAATACTTTATTAGTTAAAGGTGTGATTGAAGAGGTTGGTATTTCACCTACTCCTGGTAGACCAATATTATATGGGATAACAAATAAATTCTATGATCACTTTAAAATTTCTACTTTACGTGATTTACCAAAACTAGATGATTTCAATTATGTTGATGGTGTTGAAAATGAGGCAAATGATTTTGATTTATTTACCAGCCAAAGAGAGGATAAATAACCTATCACTTAGATAGGTTATTTTCTATTTCGCAAAAAAAAAAAAAAACTATAATAATATTTATGAAAAATCAAACTAATATTGATGTTAATCTTAGGAAATGAAAACAAAAATTATTGGATTTATCGAACAGAAATAACGCAATAACTTTTAAAGTTGATCCACTAGGTGAAAGCACAAATTTTAAAACTAAAAATAAACAACAAATTCAAATTATTAATCCGACCTTTCAAGAAATTTTATCCATTTTTCAAAACACAGAAAATAAAGTATTCAAAATAAAAACAATTGACGAATCTTCACAAATACAATATAACACTAAGTCGAATATTTTTTATACAAATTCAGAAACCGAAGAAATTGATGCAAGATTAAAAAACATTTATAAAAAAGTCGAAACCTTTAAAAACGAATATTCTATTGATATTCTTTATTTTACTATTGGGTTATTAAAATGATATGAAGATTCAAACTCTGATGTATTCCATTATTCACCGCTTTTATTTATTCCAATTACATTAAAAAAACAAGAAAATATCTTAAAGATTGAATTTACAGACACAAGTAATGTAATAATAAATGAATCACTTTTATTAAAATTGAAAGAAGATTTTGGTATCTTTGTGGAGTGAAATCTTGATGAGAATTTAGATTTATATACCCAATACCAAGAACTCAGTTCTAAAATATTGAATTCATATCCTAACGATACAAGATGAAAAATTATTGATTATTGCTATATTTCTACATTTGATTTCACTAAGATTGTTATATATGAAGATATCCAAAAGAATAGTCAAAAAATTATTGAAAGCAATTTCTACAAAGGATTTCAAGGTAAAGGAGATTTAAGTAATTATGATATTAGTTCCATTAATTCTGACAACATTAATTCACATATTGATGTTAATACAGAATATCGTGGACTAGATGCAGATTCATCTCAAGAAATAGCAATTCAAAATGCTATTAAAGGTAAATCATTTGTTTTACAAGGACCTCCTGGGACGGGAAAATCACAAACAATTACTAACATTATTACTGAGTTAATTGCAAGAAATAAAAAAGTACTATTTGTAGCAGAAAAGAATACAGCATTGCAGGTTGTATTTAATAATCTTAAAAAAATAGGTTTAGAAAAATATGTAGTTGCAATTCACGATGGCGATCTTGATAAAAGGAAAATACTTAATGATATAATAACATCGATAGAAGATTCAAAATTTTATGAATTAGATAGTGAAAAAACTGATGCATTATTAGCAAAACATAATAATAGCAAAGACATTTTAGATGCATATGGTGAAATACTTATTAAAAAAAGAAAACCACAAAACTTAAATTTATATGAATATATTTCTGAATATTATAAGTTAGAAAACTATCCTGATATAGAATTTTATACAGGAAATTTCTCAGAATTGTCACTTAATGAACATGAGAATATTCTTGAAAAAATAGATAGTTTTTATAAAGCATATAAAGAATTAAATTTTGATATGCAAGCATCGGTATGATATGGTTTAAATATAAATCAAAAAAACCAACAAATATATCAGTCATTAAAAGAGAGTATTTGAAACCTTATTAATAATTTTGCTAATATTAATGAATATTTTAATAATATTTTATTAAAACCTTCAAATATTTTTATTAACAATTTTCAAAAAATATTTATGCAACTTAATTTATATACAAAATATAACATTCAATTATATAAATTTGCAAACTATGCAGAATTTATACAAATTAATGATAATTTAAAAACCATATTTAATAAGAAAAGTGAAAATAACAAGTTATTAGATGAATTTATTGAGCATTTTGTTGATGTTAATGTAATACAACAAATTAAGATACAAGAAATTAATAGTAAAATACCTAGCATAGAAAACTCATGAACTAGAATATTTTCATCAGCATGAAAATACGCTAAAAAATTACTTAAAAAGTCATCGTTTAAAGTTTTATCTAAGCAAGATAAAGGGATTTCAAATTTATACAAAAAGGTTGCACAATATTTAAAAAATAATTTAGATATAAAAGAAATTTGAAATAAGTTAGGTGTATCTGTTATAGATGATGTTGACAAACTAAATGAATTAATTGATGTCTTTGATAAAATTATTGAATTTAATGATACAGAAAGTAATGGTTATATTTCTTTTTTGACTAACCTATCATATATTAATCAGATGATTAATGATTTTGAAAAATTTTATTCAAATTGGAACCTCTTTATCTCATTTTTTGATAAAAAACAAATTGATTATGCAAATTATGATTACCAACAATTAATATCAAAAATACAAACATTACAAAAAAATTTTTATGATACATTGGAACCATATATTGAATTAAATTGAGCTATAAGTGAACTTAAATATATAAACTTAGATTCATTTGTAAATGCAATTATTAATAACAAAATAACAAATTATTTTCAAGAAATTTATTTACGCAAAAATTATCAAATATTGATTCAAAGTATATTATGAAATGAAGTAAAAACAAATCAAGCACAATTTCTATCTACACACCTTGATATATTACGTGAAAAAGAAATCGAATGTCTTTCATTTTCAAAGCAAAAAGTTAAACAAAAAAATGATGAATATTTAAGTTATAAACTCAGTTTATCTAGAAATAACCCTGAATATAGAATAATTAAAGCAGAAAGTCAAAAGAAGAGAAATTTTTTACCTTTTAAGAAAATCTTTGAAAAAGCATATAACTTTATATTAGATGTAAAACCCTGTTTATTATTATCACCCTTAATGGTATCAAATTTATTTAAAGATATTGATTTTGAATTTGATACAGTGATTTTTGATGAAGCTTCTCAAATAAAACCTGAAAAAGCAATTTGTTCACTTTTTCGTGCTAAACAAGCTATAATAGTTGGTGATCAAGAACAAATGCCTGCTTCCGACTTCTTTGAAAAACAACTCATATCCGAAACTTATATTGATGAAGAAAGTGAAGATATTTCATCTGGTTACGACTCGTTACTTGATTTTGTTGCTTCTAGATATGATTCGATAAGACTAAAATGACATTACCGTTCAAAATTCGAAGAACTAATTCATACATCAAATCAAATGATTTATAGAGATTTAATAACCTTTCCTAACTCAAGAAACCCTAAAAAATTTGAGGGATTAAACTTTATTTATGCAGAAAATGATACTTTTAATAAAAAAGAAGATATTTTTGTATTAATTGAAGAAACTAAAAAACTTCTTAAAGATATTATTGAAACTCATAGAGATAAGTATTCTGTAGGTATTGTTGTATTTAATGTTAATATCTTAGATAAAGTTGAAAGAGAAATTGAAAAATTTAGAGAAAGCAATCCTGAATTAGCTTATTTCTTTGAAAAAAATAAAGATGAACCATTTTTTGTTAAAAGCATTGATGGAGTTCAAGGAGATGAAAGAGATATTGTTATCTTCATAATTGAAGCAAAAAGAATTTCAAAGGATCGTTTTGGAACAAGTTTTGGTGCAATAAATCGAAGTAATTCAGGTTATAAACGTTTAAATGTTGCAATAACTCGTTCTAAAATTGGAATGCATATAATTTCTAATTTCACAAGTTCGCAAATAGACTGATTCCGTAGTGAAAGTCGTGGGATAAAAATCTTAGAGCAATTTATTAAAAATGCAGAATTTGGTATTTCTAATCTAAGTGATAACGATAGTAATAATGGTGATGTAAGTATACATTTTGATTCTGGTTTTGAAAAACAAGTATATGATAAACTAATAATGCAAGGCTTGATGGTTCGCACCCAAGTCGGAGTTTCAGGGTATCGAATTGATTTAGGAATTGTAAATCCTAAAACAAACAAGTTTATTTTAGGTATAGAATGTGATGGGGCTTTATATCATTCTTCTAAATCAACTCGTGATAGAGATCGCTTAAGGCAACAAGTCTTAGAAACACGTGGTTGGATAATCCATCGCATCTGGTCTACTGATTGATTTAATAATCCGGATCGTGAAGTTCAAAAAATATTAAATAAATTAAAAGAATTAGAAATGTCAAAAACAAATCAATCGCAACAAGAAACAGGTATACCTAAAATAGCAAATAATGTCCATCAAGAATCATTAGTAAATACATATTTAAAAGAAAATAAAATTCCTAATGTTGAAATTTTTGAAAAATATTGACCAATACAAAAAAGTGCAAGACACTATAAAGTAGAATTTAATTTACATTCTAGCTTGAGAAATAAATTAAAATGTAAGGAAATATTGCTAAAAATTTTTGAAAAATCAGGAGCATTAACATTCAATAAATTCCTTGCCTTCGTAAAAATTTTATTAGAAGAAAATTCTACAACAAATAAAGTAAAGGATTTTGCTCAGTCTATAATAAATAGATATAATTTGATTTTAGATTCTGATGAATTTGTTTATCCTGATTCAGAAAATTTTAAATTCATCTTTAGACAATCAGATGAAGATGATGAACGCAGACCGATAAATGAAATTCATAATAGTGAACTTCAACATTTAATTTTGACACTATTTAAATATGCTAATGTGTTTGATTTTAAAGGTATTAGCACTGAAATTCTTTCACGAACTAACAATAAAGCATTAACTGTGAACACTAAAAATAAAATAAAATCAGTAATCGATAAAATGATTGATAACCAACTACTTGAAGAAATATCGAATGAGCATTATAAACTGGTAAAAGCAAATTAACTTGCTTTTATTTATACAACTTTTTAAAACTATTATAATTTTATTATGTTGAAAAGACATTTATGAATCATTTTGTTTTTTTATCCAATTATAGTGTTTTTAATGCTATATAATATCATATTAAAACAAATACAAATATATAATAACAGTTATGAATTAATTATTTTAATAATTTATGCTCTAAGTAGTATCATTTATCTTTTAGCACTATATAATAGTGCTAAAAGGAATATTTTATCGTTTATATACTTTATTATTTATTTTGTTATTAATTGTATTTTCCATTTAATTTATAAAAATTATATTAACTTATTTACTACTTTAATAACTTTTATTATTCTAACTTTATCAATGTTAAAACAATTAATAAGATGGAATAAAACTAATAAAGGAAATAAATTTATATATTATCGGTTAAATATTATTTCTATTTTATTTTTAATAATTTTATTTATTCTTATTTTTAATTTAACTTATTTTTTAGGTTTTTGACTTAAAGATACTTTAAAAAATTACTTTTTTACCTATGATACAGCATCGAAAGTAATTTTTAGTATATCAGAAAGCATTTATATTGTCTTTATTTTGATGTTAATTTTTGGAATCAGATTTTCATATATATTAACATTTTTATCTAGTATTTTTGCAATTATTTTTTATTCTTTAAAAATAGTAGATATATCAAAAATACTTTTAATTTTAATATATCAAATTATTTATTTATATTTATTTTTTATCAGTAAAAACAAGCAACTTTCAATAGCATTTATCGGTATGGGGGCTTCAGGAAAATCAACTTTAATAGCAAAATTAGATGATTTTTGAATTCCTAATAATTTTAAAATTCTAAATGATCGCAGTAAAATAATAAAACCATATAATGAATGTTTAAAAGATTTAAAAGATAATGCTTTTAAATATCAATGAACTTTTTTTACTGATCGACTTAGACAACAGCAGATGATGCAAAAATATGATTGTTCTGTAATTGATCGACATTTAATTGAAGAACTTATTGCTCATAATGTGCTTGAAAAAATGCAGTTTTTTAACCAAAAACAAAAATTTTTATGATACATATGGTATAAACCACTGATGAATTTTATTCTAAATTCACAACCCAAAACAACTTTAGCTTTTATTATTCTTAAAAATCCAGAATTTATTAAAAATAACCGTTTGAATGTTATTAATAGTAAAGATATACAGCAAAGTCAAAAAAGACAAAACGAACTAATAAATACTGAATTTATGAACTTAATAAATAAAAATTATTTAGATCAGCAAAAGGTTGGTAGACTTTTAAAACGTCTTTTAAAACATATTAAATATTCATATATATTCATTGATGAACAATGATTTGAAAGTATACCTAAAATTAAAAAAATAATATTATCGCATCTAAATAAATATGTTTAAGTCTAGAATATAGGTTTAGACATATTTTTGTATAAAAAAAGACCAAAGGCCTTTGGTCAATTACTTGAAATGGTACGTCCTAGAGGATTCGAACCTCTGACCCAATGGTTAAAAGCCATTTGCTCTACCTGCTGAGCTAAGGACGCACAATCCTGGTGCCCAAGACTGGACTTGAACCAGCACGGTCTTGCGACCGAGGGATTTTAAGTCCCTTGCGTCTACCATTCCGCCACCTGGGCAATTCGTTAATTGCTTATAAATTATAGCACAAAAGAATAATAACATAATTTTTATTTTATTTATTTTTCTTATGAACACTATTAATTTACAATGCAGTTTTTCACATATTTTTAAGCAAATAAAGAATTTTATGATATTTAAAAGAAACTTTTAAATATCTAAAATAAATGAAGTAAAATTAAAATATGAAAGAACATTTACAAAATTCTGAATATGCTGCTGTTGATATTGGCGGAACCAATACTCGCTTTGCTGTATTTGATAAATATGGAAACATTATCAAAAAGAGCAAAACACAAACTGATTATCTATCAGCAGAAAAAACTTGTGATTGAATAATCGAACAAATCAAAAAATATGAAATTAAATATCTTGCTTTATGCATTCCGGGACCATCTGATTATCAAAATGGTATTGTTTTAAAGAGTCCTAACTTAGCAGGTAGTTGAGTAAATTTTGATGTAAGAAGTTATCTTATGCAAACACGCACACTTTCTGATATTGTTTTTGAAAATGATGCAAATGTTATGGCCTTAGCAAATCATGTAAAAGCAAACGGATTTAATTCAGATAAAATAAGTCAATTTTTTACTATCAGTACAGGTTTTGGTGCAGGACTGATTATAGATAATAAAATTTATCATGGACGTGATTATTATGCACAAGAAATTGCCCAACTACCTGCAAGCAAAATCGGTTTTTATCAAGAACATCGTCTTAAAAATCCTTATGCATTAGAGTTACATTGTTCAGGTAGTGGTATTGAAACCAAGGCAAAAGCATTATTAATAGCAAATTCAGCAAAAGAGGTGTTTGAATTAGCTAAAAATAACGATGCTAAAGCCATGAATTTAATTAAAGAAGCGTCTGATGTATTAACTAATATTTTTGCTACTTGTGCTGCTTTGTTGGCTCCACATGATTTTTATGTTGGTGGAAGTTTAGCACTTGCTCAAAAAGATTTTGTAACAGATGCATTTGAAAAAGCAAAATTAATTAGTGATCCTAATCATTTTAAAGATGTCAAACTTATCTTTGATCAACACGGTGATGATTCTGCATTAATCGGTCTATATTATTTAACTAAAATGCGAAATAATATGGATAATTAATCAAAACAATCACATCTGCTTATAAAAGTTTATAATTAAGATGTAATAAGGAGAATTATGAAGAAATTTTTATTACCTTTTTTAACTATTGTGTCAGTTACTACCCTAATAGCAACAAGTTGCAATAGTCAAAGTAATTCTACACAAGAAAAAACAGACAAAAATTCACAAAAACCATCTGAAATAAGCATCCCTAAGGAATCAGGAGGCCAAAAACAACAAACCCCTCAAAATCCCATGAATAAACAGCAACCAAAGACAGAAAATAAGATTCCTAAGATCCAATCTGAATCAGGAAATTTTAGTGGTAATGAATTAGATAACTTTGTTTCAAGTCATTTAGATATGGTTTCATTGCTTAAGCAAGATTTATTAAATGAAGTTGCTACGAGTGATTTAAAAATTGTTTATGATTGGAAAAATAAGAAAATTATCAAACTTAATAAAGATGAGTCATTAAACTGAAAAAACCTTGGGGATCGTAGTTTAAGGAATATTTTTGATGTCAATATAGATAAAACATATAATATGGTAAATGATCAACAACCAAAGCAAGAAAATAACGAAAAACCAAATGATTATTTAAGATATACAGCTGAAAATAATCAATTTAAATTATTTTTTAAAGTTGCTAAAATTTCCAAAGGAAAAGTTACATTACTTTCAGATAATACTTTTTCTATAGTTTTTGAAGTGCAAAAACAAACTACACAAGCAGATTCAACACCAGTTCAGATACAACCAAAACAAGAAATTAATATCCAAATCCCAAATCCAGTTGATATATCAAATTTAAAATATAAATCAGATAATTATTATCAAGCAGCAAATGGAAAAAGTGGAAAAGCACTTTGAGAAGCCCTAAGCAAGCTGCAAAAAACACATTTAAATGAATTACAAAATAAAGATTCATATAAAAAACTACCTGAATTTTATAAGGATTCAAAAGCATTCATAGATTTATATTATGAAAAAGATAATTCTTTATTGGATATTTATTCAGAAAATCCAAACGGTAAAGATCCTTATGAATATAAAAGTTATCAAGGTGGAGACTCTGCTAATACCGAAGGAAAAGGTACAAATCGTGAGCATTTAATTCCACAAAGTTGGTTTAATAAAAACCTACCAATGCGTTCTGATCCGAATTTTGTATGACCAACTGATATCAAAGTAAATTCAGAGCGTGCTGATTTTCCACATGATAATGTAAAAAATGTAGAATTAACAACTGAAAATGGTTCAAAATTAGGGACAAACATTCTAGGTCAAAAAGTTTTTGAAGTAATTGATACTTTTAAAGGTGATGTAGCGCGAAGTTATTTATATTTTATTACAATTTACCATGATAACGGTATTTATCATAAAGAAACTAATATATTCACTCAAACATTTCCTAATATTAAAGCGCACTTTTTACAAACTTATTTAAATTGAGATACTAAAGACCCTGTTGATGCTTTTGATATCAATCGAAATAACGAAACATATCGAGTTTATGGATTAAGAAATCCATTTATCGATTATCCCAACCTTTTTGAAAATTTATTTTCAAAAAATCCTAAACCATTTATAAACAAAGGAATTTTAGTATCAAATGGTTCATCCGAGATACTAAATTCATAAAGGAAGTATATGAAATTTAATAAGAAATTATTATCATTATCATTTTTTATCCCTGCTGCAGCTGCAATAGCAACCAGTTGTGCATCACATCCGAGTAAGGTGGATAAAAAGTCTGGTGATAAAGACGATAATCAAACTACTACATCAGGACAATCTGCTGATAAAACAACAAATCCAGGTTCTAAAACAAACCCAGTGACAACAGAAGAAGATAGAAGTCCAATTAATTTGACGGATACAAGTAATTTAGTTTATAAACCATCTAATTATTATGCATCTGCAGATGGTAAAAAAGGTATGGATTTATGAAGAGCATTAGAAATGCATCATCACGGAATTCGGGCTGGTATTTTACACGGTTCAGTTATATATGAAGCATTAAAAACTTTTTATAATGAATCTAATGCATATAAAGATTTATATTATAAAAAAGATAAAAGTATTTTAGATATTTTTACAGCCCAACCAGATAAAACTAATTTTGCTTCAAAACAAACTTTTGTAGAAAATGCTAACTCATCATCTGAAAATACTGCACAAATGCGTGGACATTTAATACCAGAAAAATGATACTCAAGCGATGATCCGATGCAACCCGATCCATTTGTAACTTGACCATTAGATACATTTGTAAACTCTAAAAGGGGTAATTTTCCTTTTGGAGAAGTAAAAAATGTAACTTTTACCTTTAAGAACGGGTCAAAACTTGGAACAAATAACAAAGGACAAATGGTGTTTGAAGTGATTGATAAATTTAAAGGTGATGTGGCTCGTAGTGTGTTATATTTTATTTTAATGTATTATGAAAAAAATATTTATTCAGATGCATCTAATAATTTATTTATAAGTAATTTTCCTTATATCAAAGATGATTTTTTACATACACTTTTAAAGTGAGATATGCAAGATCCAGTTGATGCTGTAGATATTAACCGAAATAATGAAATTTTCAAAAAATACCAATTTAGAAATCCATTTATAGATTATCCAAACCTTCCCGCAAATCTTTTTGGTGCAATGCCAGACACATTTAATGATAAAGGTATTTTAGTTTCAAACGGCGATAATGCTGTAATCAAAGAGTAGTAGTTGTATTTTTTGGTATTTTTATAAATTTACTAATTGCAAATTTATAAAAATCATATTTTCGCAAAAAATATAAATACAAAAACAGATAAAACACAACATTTAAAAACACAGATTATTTATTGTATTTTTTTACATATAATAATATAATTTAAGATATTAAAATATTAAATATACCTTATTGGTAGTTATATAGGAGTTTATATGAGTGAAAAAAATACTCACAGTGAAAAAGAAAGAAAGCATCGTGTAGGAAAACAAGCATTTATAGTTGCTTTTGCTGCTGCAACTGCTACTGCAGCATTAACAATTGCTGTTGCTACATCAGGTGTTAAAACTAACAAGGAAGCACAAGCGAAGTATGAAAAAGCAGTTAATGATTTTTTAGCAGTAGTACCAAAGATCCAAACTGTTGCTAATCGTAATTTATTAGTTGAAGAATTTCATAAAATCCCATTACAATATTCTGATGCTTCATATCGTAAAGTATTAGATTTATTTAAGCAAGCTAACGGTTTTATTCAGGCTGAATTTGATGCTAAAATTAAGGTTCAATTAGATAATATTAACTCACAAATTGGTGCTGTTAAAAATCAGGATGCACAAGAAACTAAAGCAGTTGTTGATAAATTACACCAGTTAGTTGAAAGTTCTAAAACCCTAAGTGAAAGTTTGTTACATAAAGATGGAATTTATAGCGAAGGTAAATTATTAGGACTTTACACTTCTAATTTTATTCCTAAATTCAACCAACCACTTAATTTATTAGATAAATTGTTTTACAGTGAAAACTTTACCAAACAAGCTGATGATAAGAAGCTGAATATCGAAGGAAAAACAACTTTATTAGATGCATTGTTACAGACTATCAATTTGGATGTACTTAAGTTTAAATCAACAAATGAAAACAATTTAACCAAAGTAAAAGATGTGACAATTGCTGCTTTAACTACATCTTCATCAGCATTAGATGATGTATTATCGCGTATTAATACTGCAATTGATACACAGTTTGCTAACTTTAAATTCAACCTTAATAAATCAAGTGAATATTTAAATAATCAAAAATATGCTAATCAAGCATACTTTAATCAAAAAGTTATTGAATTTAAACTAGATTTACAAAAATTACAACTTAAAATGCAACAAAAAGATACCTTAACCAAATCTAATGTAACTGATGCAGAAGTTTTATATTGAAAATCTAGATATTTACTTGAAGCAACTGAGATGACTGAAAGTCTTTTTGATCAAGCAAGTAAGAATACTGCTCGTGCGATGATTTTAAATTCTGAATCAATCAATGATTTTCTTAATGTATTAAAATACATCGAAGAAAAACGCAAATCAGAAGCGTCTATGAATCAACAAAAACTTGACTTAATTTTAAGTGTAGTTAAACAAATTAAAGATAGTGCAAAAAACAAAGAATATCAAAATAAATATAATGCACTTGTGCAACCATTGAGTGAATCAATGATTAATCCATTATTATCATATGCACATGCATTATTAACTGAAGCAACTACTTTTACCAGCGATCAAAAGAGTTCATATCAATCACAAATTACAGATTTTGAAAGTAAATTAGGATCAGATTTTGATGAAAAAACAGGTGCTTCATACTTACAAGAACTCAATTCTATCGTAGCACATATGGAAAATGATTTAAGATCATTATCACTTGCTGACTTTGAAGCAAAAAGATTAGCTGCTAAAAAAGCAGGTTTAACCAACTTCATTAAAAAATACTTACCTTCACTTTCATTAGATTCATTGAATATTCCAACAATCAGCAACGATGATGATTACAATACTTTATACAATAATGTAATGTCTAAATACATTGATTTATTTGTAGCGACTCATACAGGATTGATCGCTTCACGTTTAGCAAACTTTGATGAAGCAGATTTAGTTGCATACCGTCGCATAGATTTAGTTGATGCAACATATAAAATGTATGATGGAGATGCATATGAACCAAGTTTTGTAAGAACCCAATTTAATGCTCTTTATGCAAATACCTTAGCAAAACAACAAGCATTATTTACTACTTTACAAAACAGTTTTGATGCACAAAAGCAATCCTTAACCGATGATATTAATAAAATTACAGATGAAAAAGTTAAAAACCTATATACATCTGAATTAAACAAACTTACATCAACTGATTCAAAGACAACTATAAATGACTTTAAAAACTTACATCAAAAAGTAATATATCATTTATCATTGCAAACTTATCAAGGCCAAATTATTAAAGAAGCAAATGATTCAGGTTTATCAAATGATTTTAAAACCAATTTTGCTAATGCGATAAAATTACCAGAGAATTTTACTTATGTTAATCTAACAAAATATCAATCAGTTTTAAGACTAAAAGAAACTGAAAGCAAAATTAGGACACAATTACAAGAATCAATTAATAAACTATCCGATGCGGATAAAACAAAGATGCAAGTTGAGTTTGATAGAATCAAACAAATTAGCACTGATAATTTATCTAGCATCCAAGCAGCTGTAAGTAGATTGACTCAACTTGCAACAATTTATGAAGCATCATTATCACAAAATAATGCTCCAAAAGCAAGTGCAAACGATTTAACCATAGTAAATTTTGGTTCTTATGCTAAATTACAATATCAAATTGCACAAGCAACCGAATCGACTTCACAAACAGCAGCCTTAAAAGCACTCTTAAATTCACAAAAAGAATACCTTTTAAAATTAGCACAACTTTTTGGTCAAGCAGCAATTGATGAAGTTAATAAAGTTGATAAGAAAACAGTCGATGGAAAATTAGAAGACGAACCCGATTTATACACAATTCGTCATAATATTGATAAAGTTCAATATATGCTATTTTATAATAAATTAGGCACACCTGGATTTATTACAAAAGATGAACATAATTCATCAGAAGATAAAACTAATAATAAAACAACTGAAAACAAAACTGATGCAACTAAAAATACAAAAGATCAAGCAGCAGGGTCAAATGCAGCATCTGGTTCAACAGATAAAAAAGATGCAGTAAAAGAAACAACTAGTGATAATTCACAAAAACAGATAAATGCAGACAAAACTCAACCAGAAAATGCAAAACAACCATCAGACATGACTGAATCTGGTGCAGCAAGTACCGAAACTAAAGATAAACAAGGTGCTACAAGTACGCCTGCTACAAATAATGCTGGGGCAGGACAAGGTAATAATGAACAAAAAAACTCTCAAACCTCTACATCACCTGCAACAAATACTACTTCTGAAAACACACAAAATCAGCAAAATCAGCAACCAACTCAAGCAACACAGTCAGCAGATGAAGATCAAACTAATGCATCAGCAAATACAGATGTTATAGCAAACAAAGTTAAATATGTAGAAATTATATTAAGAGAAATTAATGATATACTTTCTGCTTTAGCATCTATTCAAGATGTAACCACTAAGAATCAAGCAGCAATTCTTAAAAACACATATACTACTCTTAGTGATACAAATAGTACAAATAAATATAAGACTGCCTTAGCATCAGATAAAACAGAAGACAAAGTCTTTGTTAATTCATATTTAGATAATGTAATGACATTAAAATTCCAAGTTGATAAACTTGCATATGATAATATGTATCGTAGTAGTGTATGAGCATATTTAAAACCACAAATAGCCCAATTGCAATTTGCTTCTGATCGAAGCAAGATTATGGCATTAATTCGTGATAAAAATGTAGATAATTTATTAACACTTGATAGTATCAAATCTCTTATTGATTCTTATGCTTCATTAGTTAATCGAAA
This sequence comes from Mycoplasma sp. 246B, assembly GCF_054353935.1. Classification (NCBI taxonomy): domain Bacteria; kingdom Bacillati; phylum Mycoplasmatota; class Mollicutes; order Mycoplasmatales; family Mycoplasmataceae; genus Mycoplasma; species Mycoplasma sp. 246B. The sequence goes on along the minus strand of NZ_JBTHHM010000002.1, from coordinate 176,905 downwards.
TAATTTATCAAAAGTATTCTTAATCGCAGCATTATCAGTTGTTTCAGATACTTTAAAAGATGATAGTCAATTTAAATTAGATTACTACCAAAGTATTTCAAAATACTTTGATGCAGATAAAGATAATTTAGTGCATTCTAACTTAGGATATAACCAAGTTTTTGAAATGTTGCTTTCAAACTTTGACTTAGCAAAACAAACAGCAAAATTACTGGAATTAGGTAAATCATTACAACCAACTGGTTATGCAAATTATGAAACAAACAAAAAAGAACTTGATCAAATGAAAAAATCAAGAAATTTTGATCAAAGTAAGTTGATGCAAATTAATTCAGATGTGCAAAGCGCTTTAAATGAGCAAAAAAATTCTGCTTTAGATGAATTATTAACTTGAAACGATCAAAATCCTAATAAAGAAAAATTCCTTAGTCAACTTAATACTCAAACTGCACAAAATCTTTTTGATGTAGTTCAAGAAATCAAATTTACTACATTATTGCAAACACTAATTGCACAAGTTAAAGATGAAAGTAAAAAAACAGAATTTACCAATGAACTAAATTCTGCTACTAATTTAACTAAATTGACAGAATTAAAAACAAAAGTAGATGCTCAAATAGAATCACAGAAACCAAAAGAACAAACACCTCCTGCAAACACAGCACCAAGTGATCAACCTAGTTTACCAGCAGAAAATAACCAAAGTGCAAAAACACCAGATAATGCTAGTGGACAAGGTGAGCAAACAAAGTCACCACAAACCGAAAACACCGAAAATAACCCTAAAACTCCAACTGAATCAAAAAACACACTTTCTGGTAATGGTGAATCAGGAGGTCAACAACAAACCCAAACTGCACCAAAATCTAATGAAGTTGACGCATCTGCTTCAACAGGGGAGGACAACAGTCATAATACCACTGCACAAGTTCCAAACTCAGGTGGTTCAACTGCTTCAAACAACCAAACAAGTAATACTCCTGCTGCACAACCTGGACAAAGTGAATCAAGCGAATCAGCACAAACTGCAACAAATCCATCATCAACAGCTAGTTCATCGACTACTGGAACTACAACTTCTCAAGGACAAACAGATGCATCTAGTTCGGGTAGTTCACAAACATCATCAGGACAAACTGCTTCAGCCACTCATACAGAAAATAGTGGTTCTGAACAACATACAGAGCAAGGAACTTCCACAACAACTCAAGCTTCACAAGCATCAGGATCAAGTCCACAAGGAGCAACTTCAACTGATACACAGGCAGTAACACCACAAGCATCTGCACAATCACAAGGACAATCATCCGAAGCTTCAAGTACACCTGCTAAACAAGCAGCTTAATTTACTAAAAATAACCCAAGAATGGGTTATTTTTAAATTATTTGATCTTTATTAATGCTTATGTATTCTCTTGGTGATAAATCATCTGGCAATATAAACTTACCAAAAGCAACTCTCTTTAAATCAATTACATTGTAACCAAGTTTATTAAACATCCTTTTGACTTGATGGTATTTACCCTCATTTATAGTTAAATAGCAGTTATATCGATCAATAATCTCTAGTTTAGCACTTTGACATACCTTTGCTTCACCAATATCGATACCTTGCTTAAAAACTTCTATCATATATACATCAAGTTCTTTATCAACTTGCACTAAATAAACTTTTTGAATATGGTTTTTTGGTGATAACACCCGATGAGTAAAAGCACCATCATTTGTAATAATTAGCAAACCGTGTGTATCTACATCAAGTCTACCTACGGTATGGATATTTTTGGCAAACCTATATAAATCTGAAATAAGATGCAAAACACTTGGATACTTAGCATCCGCATTTGCACAAATATATCCTTTAGGCTTATTCAGTGCTAAATAAAACAACTTTGTATTAATGTTCTGATTATCAACTGTGATGATATCATCAACATTTACATAACAACTTTTATAGACAACTATATCATTCACCTTTATTTTACCTTTTTTAAGCATTTTATTTATCATCAAACGAGAATAATTAGTATTATTAGCAACCATTTTTTCAATACGATGTTTCATATAATTATTTTATCTATTTAAAATTAAAAATAAAAATTTTTTTGTTTTTATTTTAAAAAAGGTATAAAATAACTAACAGCAAAACAAGGAGAAAAATGCATAAATTCCAAAGAGATTATGAAATAGTATTTTGAAGTCTTTTTGGGTTTTTATCAGTTATTTTTAGTATCTTATCAATATGATTTAAAGGTAGTTTTTTTGGTTTTGCGATTGGAGCGCTAAGCTCATATTTGCTTTTTATGATCACAAGAATTTTCGGGATGATACCATTAAAAAAACGAAAATCACTAATATTTTTAAATATTTTAAAGATGTTTGTCTTTTTTATTTATTTAACTGCAGTAATTTTAAGCATATATCATATTAATTTAAAAATATATGCATTAAAAAAATATACTGGATTATCTGAATTTACTCTACCAATTAATATGTTTGTGTTTTTTGGGAGCGTAGGATTTAATTTTTTTGTGATTATAGCAACATTTATTTATTCAAAATACAAAGGAGGCAAAATTGGACGAAATTAAACAAAGACTTTGAAAGTTTGATTTACCTCAGTTATTTTCACTGATTGTAACAGTGATAATTATCGCGATATTCTCATTAATTATCTTTTTCAAAGTTCGCAAACAACGTGCTGATCAAGCTCCTAAAGGTATCACTCAGCTTGCTGAAGGATATTTAGGATATATAGATAATTCGTATCAAGAAACAGTTGGTGATCAACTACCAGGTTCGCGTTTTTATATTTTTACCTTAGCAACTTTTTTACTTGTTGGTAACTGAGTTTCAATTATCGGTTTAGAACCAATTGGAACTGCATTTAGTGTTCCAATTACCTTAGCAGTTGCTACTTGATTAGGAATTATTCTTTCAGGGACTATATACCGTCGCTGAAGATATTATTGATCCATTATTAAAGCACCTTGAGATATTTTTGGTAAGTTTTCCCCACTTATTTCCTTAAGTGCTCGTATGTATGGGAATTTAGTTGGAGGATCAACCATTATTGTTTTAATTTATGCAATGTTTGGATATTTATTTAAGGTTGCTTTAGGCACAGATAATAGTGCATTTCAAAATATTTTTGCCATATATTTCACACCATTGCTACATATGTACTTTGATTTATTTGATGGAATATTGCAGGCATTAATTTTCACAATGCTGACTGCTGTATATTGAACAATAGAATCGCAATCTACAGAACCAGCTAAAAAAACAAAGAATTCTGAAAGTAGATTCTTTAAGAAATTTACCAAAAGAAAGATACAATCGATTTATTAATAAGGAGATAAAATGATTTTAGATTTACTTACAAAATTAGCCGATGGAACAACCTCTACTACAGCACCTGCTTCAAATGCTGCAGCTGCAGCAAAAACAGCCATATCAAATTCTGCCAGTGATATGGGATCTAAGGCAGGAACACACATTGGTTTAGGTTTAGTAGCAGTTGGTGCTGGATTAGCAGCAATCGGGGTTCTTGGTACTGGAGTTGGACAAGGATATGCTGCTGGTAAAGCAGCTGAAGCAGTTGGACGTAATCCGGAGGCTGAAAGCAAAATAAGAACTATGTTAATTATCGGTGTTGGTATTGCTGAAACAGCTGCGATTTATGCTTTCGTTACTGCGATTATTATCTTATTCGTTTTCGCAAGTAAAGTAGTCTAGAAAATGATTACTACATCAGTTGCTGCAGCAGTAAAGTTTGAGTCAAGTTCAGATGTAGGACAAGCTGTAGCAGGAAAATTTGAAGGATTATTTCCTAGCATCCCAATTATGATTGCAACTATTATTGCATTTATAATTGTTGCTATTATTCTCTGAATTTTCTTTTATAAACCCATTAAAAAAATGATGAAAGCACGCAGAGATTTTGTTCAAAACAATATCGATGAATCTGTAAGACAAAAAGAAGCAAGTATTTTAGCTCTTAATAAAGCAAATGAAAATCTTAAAAATGCCCACACACAAGCAGATAACATCATTACAAATGCTAAAATAAAAGCTGAAAAAGTTGCTGAATTTTATACCATAAAAGCACAAACCGAAGCAAAAAGGCTTTTATCTGAAACTGCTTTGGATATCAATGCACAACAAAAAGAATTTCAACAAAATGCTAAAAAATACATTGTTGAAGTAGCTACAGACCTTTCGCAAAAGATTCTTAGACGTGAAATTAGTCAACAAACACAAGATGAAATTGTAAATCAATTTTTAAATACAGATAAAGATGTTGAAGACTTATAATGCAAATTAAAAAGAACATTCAAGCTTATTCTGTAGCTATATTTGATTTAGTTCATGAAGCAGATAAATTTCAACAATTACATACCCAATTTGAAGCAGTCAAAGAAATTTTTAGCAAACATCCTGAGTTTGTTGATTTCTTTAAAGATGAGTTTGTTCCTGAAGAAGAACGTTTGAAAACTGTTGATTTAGCATTCAAGGACTTTGATTGAATTATTATTAATGCTTTAAAAGTTATAATAATGCGAAAGGTTGCCAAATATATTCGTAAAATCATTATCGAATATTTAAAACTTTCAAACCGTGAATTAAGAATTCGTTTTATTGATGTTATTTCAGCTTTTCCACTAACAAATGAGCAACTTGAAAAAATAAAAACTAAAATTCAAAATAAAACTCGTCGTACCATTGAGATGACCAATCATGTTGATCCATCTTTAATTGCAGGGATAAAAATTGTGTCACGTAGTGAAACAGTTGAAATGAATATCAAAAACAACTTAGAAAAACTAAAACATGAACTTATAAAATACGAAAAGGAGGTGTAAATGGCAATTAAATTAGATGATATTTCAGCAATTATTAAAGATCGCATTCAAAATATGGGATCTAAAGTAGATTATTCTGAAATAGGACGTGTAATTTCAGTAGGTGATGGAATTGCTGTTGTCACCGGATTAGATAAGGTTAAAAATAGCGAGATAGTTATTTTTAACAAAAGTGTCTATGGTTTAGCATTAAACTTAGAAGAAGAAACCGTCGGGGTAGCACTATTTGGTAATGCTAACTCAGTTTCTGAAGGTGATTATGTTGAACGTACCGGAAAAGTTATCTCTGTTGAAGTAGGAGATGCTCTTTTGGGTCGTGTAGTCGATGCTTTAGGAAATCCAATTGATGGAAAAGGTAAGATCGATGGAACTCACCGTTCAGAAATTTTTAAAAGAGCATCAGGTGTAATGTCACGTCAAGAAGTTAATCAACCACTTGAAACAGGTATTTTAGCAATCGATACAATGATACCAATTGGTAAAGGACAACGTGAGTTAATTATTGGAGATCGTCAAACCGGAAAAACAGCCATTGCAATTGATACTATTATTAATCAAAAAGGTAAAAATGTTAAATGTGTTTATGTTGCAATTGGACAAAAAAATTCTACCGTTGCTCAAATAGTTCAAAAACTTTCTGATTCACAGGCACTTGAATATACCACAATTGTGGTTGCAGGTGCTTCAGAACTTGCGCCACAACAATATATTGCTCCATATACAGGAGTTACAATTGCTGAAGAATGAATGAGTAAAGGACAAGATGTTTTAATTATTTACGATGATTTATCAAAACATGCCATTGCATATCGTACCTTATCATTACTTTTAAGACGTCCACCTGGTCGTGAAGCTTATCCTGGTGATGTTTTCTATCTACACTCACAACTACTTGAACGTGCTGCTCGTTTAAATTCTGAATATGGTGGTGGTTCAATTACTGCATTGCCAATTATTGAAACACAACAAGGTGATATTAGTGCTTATATACCTACTAATGTAATTTCAATTACAGACGGACAAATTTTTACCAAAGAAAGTTTATTTAATGCCGGACAGCGTCCAGCAGTTGACATCGGTTTTAGTGTTTCACGGGTAGGTTCTGCAGCGCAAACTAAGGCAACAAAGCAAGTTGTAGGTTCATTAAAATTAGAACTTGCACAATACAATGAAATGCAAGCTTTTGCACAATTTGGTTCAGATTTAGATGATTCAACTAAAACTATTTTGGATCATGGAGCAAAGGTATATCAACTTTTGAAGCAAGAACAATACTTTCCTATTCAACAACAAACACAAGCGATTATTTTGTTAGGTGTTAAAGAACGTCTTATCAACCCGCTTCCTCTTGATTATATGCATGAATACCGTGATCAAGTAATTAATTGAGTTACTAATGATAGTGAAGGAATGCAAGTATTTAAAAACATCACTGCAAGTGGAAAAATTTCAGAAACAGATTATCAAGTAATTGCTAAAAAATTAGCAAGCATCATTGAAGGTATCATTGCGACTATTCCGAACTATGATAGTCGTATGTATAAAGAAATGCCATCAAAATATAAGGTTGCATAATGCCGAGTTTAAATAGCTTAAAAAATCGCATTTCAGTAGTTTCTAATACTCAAAAAATTACCAATGCGATGGAATTGGTTTCAACTTCCAAATTAAGACGTTTGCGCAATGAATACACCCGAATACAAGCATATAAAGAAACATTAGAAGATACTTTCAATGAATTAATTTCACATGTTAGTTCTCGTCAATTTTATGAAATTTTTCCTAAAAACGAAGGAATTGATGGTAGCGTATATATTGTAATCACAAGTGATTTAGGTTTATGTGGTTCATATAATTCTAATATATATAAAATGTTAAATGAAAATCTTAAACCACAAGATAAAATTGTTGTAATTGGTACCAAAGGATTTAGTATGATAAATTCTGCGACAATTAAAGCACAAATGATTAAATATTACATTAATAACGGAGATAAAATTACATATAAAATTTGCAATGATATCACTAAAATCGCATTCGAGTTATATAGTAAAAAACTAGTTTCGCAAGTGAAATTAATTTATACTAAATTTATCAATAATATTAATCAAGAACCACGATTAAAAACACTTTTTCCACTAGATTTTAGTATTCAAAAACAACATAATGCACAAATTATTGAATTTGAACCCTCTGCTGAAGAAGTGCTTTCCGATTCAGTTCCGATGTATATTGCAAGTATGATATATGCTTTATCAGGTGAATCAAAAATTTCAGAAATGGCATCACGTCGAAATGCAATGGAAAATGCAACCAATAATGCTGAAGATTTAATTAAAGAACTTAGATTAGAGTTCAACAGACAACGTCAAGGAAAAATTACTCAAGAAATTACCGAGATTGTTGCTGGTGCTGATGCAACTTAATAAGGAGAGAATATGAAACAACATAATGGAACAATTGTTCAAATTTTAGGACCTGTTGTTGATGTGCGTTTTAGTGAAGGAAAACTTCCAAAACTTCTTAATGCTTTAACTATAACAACTGATAATGGACAAGTTTATACATTAGAAGTAGCGCAACATATTGGTGACGATACTGCTCGAACCATTGCGATGGGTAGCACAAATGGGTTGCAACGTGGAATGACAGTTGTTGATACCAAAGCACCTATTTCGGTTCCGGTTGGAAATATTGTTTTAGGTCGTATTTTTGATGTTTTAGGTAACCCGATTGATGAGTTACCGCTTGAAGGTGAAATAATCCGTGCTCCAATTCATGCTCCTTCTCCATCATATGAAGAACAAAAAACATCTTCTGAAATTTTAGAAACCGGGATTAAAGTTATTGACTTATTAATCCCATATGCAAAAGGTGGAAAAATAGGTTTATTTGGTGGTGCAGGAGTTGGAAAAACAGTTTTAGTACAAGAGTTAATCAATAACATCGCTACCCAACATAATGGTCTTTCCGTGTTTGCTGGTGTCGGTGAACGTACCCGTGAAGGTAATGATTTATACCACGAAATGAAAGCAGCTGGTGTGCTCGATAAAACTGCCTTAGTCTTTGGGCAAATGAATGAATCCCCTGGAGCTCGTATGCGTGTTGCACTAAGTGGTTTAACAATGGCTGAATACTTTCGTGATAAACAAAATCAAGATGTGTTATTGTTTATTGATAACATCTTCAGATTCACCCAAGCAGGTTCAGAAGTATCAGCACTTTTAGGACGTATGCCTTCTGCAGTTGGTTATCAACCTACCTTAGCAACTGAAATGGGTGCTTTACAAGAACGGATTACTTCAACACGTCGTGGATCAATTACATCAGTGCAAGCTGTTTATGTTCCTGCTGATGATTTAACTGATCCAGCTCCTGCAACAACATTTACCCACTTGGATGCTAAAACTGTTTTAGACCGTGGAATTGCATCCTTAGGAATTTATCCTGCTATCGATCCACTTAACTCCGCATCAAGATTACTTGATCCTCTGGTAGTTGGAGCGGAGCATTATAATGTTGCACAAAGTGTAATTTCGATTTTACAACGCTTCAAAGAACTACAAGATATCATTGCAATTTTAGGAATGGGTGAACTTTCTGAAGAAGATAAAAAAATCGTTGCCCGTGCCCGTAGAATCCGTAACTTTTTATCACAACCTTTTACTGTCGCTGAAAAGTTCTCAGGAATCAAAGGACAATATGTACCTCTTTCAAACACCATACGCAGTTTTAAAGCAATTTTAAATGGTGATTATGATTCATATCCTGAAGATATCTTTAGATATGCAGGAAGCATTGAAGATGTAATCGAAAGATACCAAAAGAATAATGGCTAATACATCATATCTTAAAATTACTGCACCAAATGGAATTGTTTATGAAGGTAAAGTATATATTGTTACCTTAAAAACACCTAAAGGTTACATTGGATTGCAACCAAACCGATCTCCATTGTTTTCAAGTATCGAAATTGGAACCTTGAAGATTGAAACATCTAAATCTGATACTTTAACATATTATATTGGTGGTGGAATAGTTTATGCAGACCAACATAAAATCAATATTATCACCGATGATATTATTGATGTTAAAAAAATCGATATAGAACGAGCTAAAAAGGATGCTGCATCATTAACTGAGGCAATTAAAAGTAATAAAGATACAGTTGATTTAGCCTTATTAGAAACGAAACTTAAAAAAGCTTTGTTTCGAGTTGATACATATAATTTATTCAATAAATAACACCTTTGGTGTTATTTTTTTATCCTTTGGGTAACAAAAACCTACTAAGTGTATTAGTAGGTTTGATCATAAAAATGAAATGGTACATCGTACAGGGTTCGAACCTGCGACCCGCTGGTTAAGAGCCAGCTGCTCTACCGACTGAGCTAACGATGCAGGATTATTATAAACCTTTTTAACAAAAATATAAAAATATTTTTATCCTATCTAATTATTTTTGTTCTTTTTTAGTTCTTAAATATACATTTTCTTATATATATAACGAGGTAAGAATGAAACTAGATGAAAAATTTAAACTAACCAGCAATATCAAACTTTTTAGGTTATACAAAATGAGCGAGAAACTCAGTAAATCTATAAGTAAATTTACTGAGCAGCAAACTGAGCATTTGCTTCCGATTTTATATATAGGTGATGATATTATTTTTGGTGAAGTTCGAGCACAGGATAAAACTGAAAATCTTGAGACAACCGATTTATATAACCATGAGAAAATGTGGGATGTTGCTTTATATTATAAAAATTTCTATCGGATGAACTCAAAAATCTTAAAAGAATATATTTATGAAGATGAACAAACCATTTCATTAGGGCATGTTAGCGAAGTTAATGAGTTAAATATTTTAGATAAATTAAAATACTGCTTTACAAGTTTAGATGCTGATACTAAATTAACATATATTTATCCGAAAAAAACTGAAAATAAAAGTATTGCTAATTAAGAGTTTCTGCTAAAATTTTGACATGAATATTTTAACGATTGAAAAAAAGTTATGAAGGTATTGATTTACCAATACATTCATTAAACTCTTATTTATAGGTTTGCTAGTATTTAGCATCGTTATCATTCCGAGTCTTAATTTAGTTGATATCAAAATCAAGCAAGACTCAGATCTTGCTTTTTTATTTTTATTTGATGTAATTTTGTTTATTTTAAGCATCTTTTTTGGGTATTATGAGCAATTTTACTGAAAAAAACTACTTTATAAGCATTTGGATGATAAATATCAAACAAATAGGTTTTTAAAACTATTAAACATCTCTTTTTATACATATTTATCAGGACCATTGTATCGAGCATATTTATTAATTTCATTATTTTTTGAAGATGGTAAATATCATTTTATGTTTAAATATGCCAGACGCAAAAAATATGGTTTTTCAATTCAAGATATTTCATTTTCAGGAATTTTATTTGCCTTATTTTTAACATTAACTTTAATTAAAAACTTTACAGCAGCAAGAATAATCAATTTAGATTTTGAATTTGCTTTTTATATTCTCTTTGCTTATTTTTTAGGTAAATTCAAAGGTGCTTTATTATCCTTTATGGCTGATTTTTTTGGATTGCTGTTTTCAGGAAGAATCGGTTTTTATCATTGAGTTTATGCCATCGTTCCGATTATTGCAACGATATTGATTGGATGATTTATTGATTTATTTAAAAAACATAAACAAACATCGATGATTGTGATGAATATTGCATTGGTTGTTATTTTTGTTATTTTGCTAGTTGTATTTTTATCACAAGTTAATAATCCTAAAGGAATAAGAATTTCTAAAACCTTTGGAGTTTCAAAAATATCACTTGCAGCTGGGATAATTTTATTAGTTTTTGCTGCTGCATTTATATTTATTATGATAGCCTTAACTATTTATTATTTAAAAACTAAAAATGATTCACAAAGCAAAAATAGAATTGGTTTTTTAGTTCTATCATTCTTTTTAACAGTTGCATTAATTGTTGTAGCCCGTTGAATTTGAGGACCATTTGCATTCATTCGTTTTGCTAACTACTTCTTAGGTCGTAAATACACATTATCACAACACTATTTAATATTTATGACACCAATTGTAATTAGATCACTGATATCAATTCCGATTTATGTTTTTATTTTATATATTATCTTGCTTCCGTTATCTATAATGAAGAAGCAATATGAAAAAAAAGAATATGGTATTACATATTAATAAGGATTCGTTTCCTTATTTTTATAAAAAAAATTAAATAAATTTGCTGTGTGTTATAATTTATAAGAAAACAAAACTACATAAGGAAAAAAATGAAATCAATTAAATTAATGTTTCAGAGATCGACACAAAAGAAGAAATTAAATAACTCTGGATCTGGTAAGGTTCGTAAAGTGTTATCAAAAATTTCTGGTGCTTTTATGTTACCAATCTCTGTTATGTCTATTGCTGGTTTATTTTTAGGAATCGGTGCAGCAATTGCAACTGGTGCTCCTGAAGGAAGCACTGCAAATATAATAGGTAATTTAGTTAAACAACTAGGAGACCCAGTTTTTGGTGCATTACCATTGTTATTTGCAACTGCCTTTGTGATTGCATTCACGGATGAAGCAGGAGTCGGAGTGTTTGCTACGATAATTGCCTTTTTAATCTTCACTGCTGTTCAGAGTGTCTTTATTTTTGATCATACAGTAAAGTATATGGGTAAGGAGTGATTTAATGGTGCATTACGAGATTCTGTAAAAACAAAAATAACTGGTTATACAATATTCTTTCAAGGAGCAGGACGTAATCCACAAAACTTAGTTAAATTAGTTGGAACTACCTTAGGGATTAAGTCAATGCAAACTTCAGTATTTGGTGGGATAACAATCGGATTATTAGTGCAATGATTATATAATCGTTTTCACACCATACAACTACCACAAGTTATCTCTTTCTTTGGTGGTAAAAGATTTGTTTCAATAGTTGCAATCCCTGCTGCATTTATTGTTGCAATCATCTTCTTAATTTTTTGACCATGGATTGGAGTTGGATTAAATGTTTTTGGAACAGCACTTGGAAAAGCTCCATATGGTATAGAATCACTTGTTTTTGGTATCATCGAAAGATCGTTAATTCCATTTGGATTACACCATGTATTCTATGCTCCATTATGATATTCAAGTGTTGGTGGAGATTTAAATACATCACTTGTTAACTGACAACAAGGATTACAAAAAGAAAATATTACATTAATTCCAGGTGATACATTAACTACATTAATAAAAGCTATTACTAAGGACCCTGATAAATACCAAGGTGATTCAACTGCTGCATTATCGCTTGTTGGGATGCCAAACAATATTGATTATACCTTGCAGCAAGCAGGTAAACCTGATTTGCATATATCTAAACAATTATTTGTTTTTGTTGCAGATGAATTAGGAACAAAGATTGGACGCTTTACTGATGGTAAGTTTGGATTTATGATTATAGCCCTTCCTGCAGCTGCAGCCGCTATGATTATGGCTGCTCCAAAAGAAAATCGTAAAGTTGCCTTAGGAACAGTGCTACCAGCCGGATTTACAGCAATGCTTACAGGTGTAACTGAACCAATCGAATTTACCTTCTTATTTTTAGCACCATATCTATTCTGAGGTTTCCATGCATTTATGGCTGGATTGTCATTTATGTTTGCTAACTTAGCTGGTGTGCATATTCCACAAGCATTCTCAGGTGGATTGTTAGACTTCTTTATTTATGGAGTAATAAATGTAGCAAAAGGAACTCATTTCTGATGAACACTTGTTATAGGTGCTGCTTATGCACCAGTATACTACTTTGTCTTCTACTTTGTAATTAAGAAATTCGATCTTGCTACTCCAGGACGTGGAGGGAATACTAAACTATTTACAAAAGCAGATTTTCAAAATAAAAATGCTCAAGTAAATGATGAAGCAGCAAGCGAAATAGATCCTACTGCCTTAGCAGTGGTTGAAGCATATGGTGGTTTAGAAAATATTACAGCTTTTAATAACTGTGCTTCTAGACTTAGATATGATGTTAAAGATGCAAGTAAGGTTGATGTTGATAAACTAAAGGCTGCTGGTGCATTTGGTGTAAAAATTGAAGGAAATAACCATGCACAAGCAATTATGGGTCCTGTTTCTGAGCAACTTAATGCTAAAATAAAATCGCAAAGAGAATTAATTGCTAAATATGAATCAGAACATAAAGGACAAGAATTTGTTACACCTACAACATCACAGTCACAACCAAAAATAATCACTTCGGCTAAATCGCTTGAATTACATACTGCTGCTCGTGGAAAAATCTTACCACTAGAAGATTTAAAAGACGGTATCTTCTCTGAAAAGATGCTTGGTAATGGTTTTGTAGTTAAATTTGATTCAACTACTGAAGGAAATGTTTATACACCTGCTGCTGGAACTATTGATTTAGTAGCAGACACTAAGCATGCATATGGAATAACTACTGATGAGGGTGTTAAATTGCTAGTTCATATTGGTCTTGATACCGTTAAATTGAATGGACAAGGATTTAAAGACTTAGTTAAAGTTGGTGATAAAGTAAAAATTGGTGATAAGCTTGCAAGTGTAGACTTAGAATTTATTAAATCACAAAACCTTCGCAGCGATGTTATTGTCGTTGTGCTGCATGAAGGAAGTATGTCAAACTTCGAAGTTTATAATAATTCTAAAGCTGACACCACAACTGAAATAGTCGGAATTGTCAGAAAGTAAAAAAAGATACTAACCGTATCTTTTTTTTATCTCTCATGGTTAATATGTTCATATTTATATGTAGTGAATTCTGCTTCTTGATGGATAATATTTTCTGGTATCAATTGGCTTTTATCAATGTATTCAAAATATGTATCACATTTATAAGTACCATTAATCACTGAAACATATACTTCCTTAGTTATTTGTCAATAATCTAAATATAAAAATCTTCCACCACAAATAAAAATATCCTTATCACATTTAAGCATCGCAGCAGTTGCTGGGCCTGAATCAAAGAAAACACGATGTGGTCGTAATTTTTTGTTTTCTGGTATCTCAAAAGGTTGATAATAGGTTAAAACTCAAATTTCCCGATTTGATGTATCAAAATCATCTGGCAAAGAAAAAAAAGTTCTTGCACCAAAAACCAAAACACTATTTTGAGTTATCTTATTAAAAACTTTTAATTCGCTTTTTGTCTTTCAAGGAAGATGGTTTTTATATCCAATGCAGTTTTTCTCATCAACTGCGACAATTAATTTAATCATAAAAATCCTTATCTGCTTTCCCGTTGGCTTTTCATCTTACAATTAATTGGTTATATTGTTCATAATTTTCACATTCTAAATATTCAAGTTGATCAGCATCATTACTAAAATCAAATTGTGGAGATGTATCGGTACTGGTATATTTATAATATCATTCTTTAACCAATCGAATATCTTCTTCAACTTCAGCATTATTAACATTAAAAGTATATGATTTGATTTTACGTTTATTTAAATCTACTGCTTGTGGGTTTAAATAATCACCTTGAGCATCGATTAAAAAAGCAGCAATAATTGAATAAGTTGTTATCGGTTTATTTAACTTTTTAGACATTAAATATGCATATAATTGTGCTTGCTTGCGATATGATGCATCAACACCCTCAATTTCTCATTTATCTTTTTTACTTTCACCAGCTGTTTTAATTTCTAAAATTCTATTTAGTGATGGAATATATCCATCTGGAACACCACTTAAAACATCATCAACACCTGCAAAATAATCATAATTGAAGTTTTTTGCTTCATAGTTTTCTATATACAAATTTGGTGATTTTGCTCTTAAAAGATCAAAGATTTTAGGTTCTAAAATAGTTCCGGCATTAATGTATTTTTTACTTAATACAGGTAATTTAAGTCTTGTGATATGACAGAAAGCATTAAATTGTGATTTATATTTATTTTCAATTAAAATATCACCAACACTGCTTCCTCCAATCTTTTTATACCCTCTGAATTTATCAAAAGTTTTTAATTCTGAATAAAATTCGGGTAGCAACTTAATTACCCTATTTTCCTTATCGATAATATAATGTTGTTTGTTAAAATATTTTCTTGCCATTTATTTAAAGAAATTTTTCACAATAGTATTTGCTGAAATTTCTACTCCTTTAAAATCTGCTTCCCATTCTTCATTAATCATAGTGTTTTGTGGGACAATATGGTCAAAACATATATTTACCAATTTATCAAAACTTGTTTCTGTTGAATTATCATCAACACCCACCACAAACTTATTAGCATCCATAAACTTTTCAATTCGAATTGATATCACACGACATTCGTCATCACTTTTTTTCAAAGTTGCTTCTAAATCCTTAACATTCTTTTTAAAGAAGTCTAATTCGTTTGGAAAGCGCAAATCATCTATTATAAATAAGGTGCTTTTGCTGCCCTTAATTGATTGTTTCACAGTTGCTTTTATTTTATCGAAGACACGTGCGCATCAGATGTTGCTATCGATGTTTCGACCTACTTCACCCATTGCAATTCATAACGGACGTACAATTTCTTTATTTATTCCATCTCATTTTATTTCATCTAAAATCGGTTTAGTAATACTTTTTATAGGTTCTGCAAAGGATAAAATATGTACATTGTTATCAAATTTTTTAGCTAACTTTTTAGATAATGCTTGTGTTAGCAATCCTTTTCCACTTCTTCTTTTTCCGTTAATTAAAACTATGGTATGTTTTCTCATCATTCTCCTTTTAATAAAATAGTGTTTTAATATTATATATATAAAATAAATTCTGTTATTTATTTATTATATTTTTTGATTTTTGGTTAATTAGATAACTTGTTTATAAAAATGTATAAAAATTTTTATACCTATGATATAGATAAATAAGTTTTAATAATATATAATAATAAATTAAGTTAATATTCTTAAAATAACATATTTACCTAGTATATAGCACAAAAAGAAAATATAAATAATATGGAAATTTTGCAGAACCATTTTTATTAAGGTGTACACAGTCATTAGAGTCTTTAGATAATATAAAAATCTTTTTTAATTATATAAGCAACATTATTCATGCAGAATTCATAACATCAATAATTTCTAATATCTAAATATTTTACCAAATCCATATAAAAATAATTTTATTTGTTAAAATTTAAATATATAAAGGAAAATAAATGACATTAACACAACTTATAAAAGCAGAATTAATTAATATTGTTAAAAAACTACAAGAATCACATTATTTTGATGTAGATTTTAATGCAGATGATTTAAATTTTATCTTAGGTGAACCTAATTTACCTGTAAAAACAAGTTCGGTTGCAAAAAGATATGATTTATCAACTAATTTAGCATTTGTTTTAAAAGCATATAAAAAAATAAATCCAATGAAAATAGCAGAATGTCTCGTTGAAAAGTTAGCAAATTCATTTAAATTTATTTATCAAGTTGATATAGCTCCACCAGGTTTTTTAAATATTGTTTTAAATGATTCTGCTTTTATTTATATAATATCGAATATCTTAGAGCAAAAATCTTTGTATGCAAAAAATCAAGTAGAAGGACAAAAGATAAATGTAGAATATATCTCTGCTAATCCGACAGGTTTTTTGCATGTTGGTCATGTGCGTGGTGCGGTTTTCGGAAGTACTTTAATTAATGTTTTAAGGCATATTGGATATAATGTTGAATCTGAATATTATATAAATGATGCCGGAAATCAAATTAACATCTTAGTTAATTCATTATATGTGCGTTATGCAGCATTGTTTGGTAAAAATCTTAAAATGTCAGATGAATGCTATCAAGGTAATGATATCATATGAGTAGCACAGCAGGTTAAAGAAAGTTATAATGATTACTTTTTGGATCTTAATACAAATAAACGTAGTGAACTTGAAAACCTTGCTGTTGAGATATTGTTGAATAAAATAAAAGATGATTTAGCAAAACTTAACATTCATATTGATACTTTTACATCTGAAAATTCTCTATATGAGCAAGATATGATTAAACCAGTATTGGAAAAATTAGCTCCATATACATATTTAAAAGATGGTGCATTATTTTTAAAAACCAGTGATTTTGGTGATGATAAAGATCGTGTATTAATTAAATCGGATGCAAGTAATACTTATTTATTACCTGATATTGCATATCATTTGACTAAAATAAAAAAAGCAAGTCGTTTAATAAACATCTGAGGTGCAGATCATTCTGGTTATGTTGCTCGGATGAAAATCGCTTTTCAGTGTTTAGGATATAATCCAAAAAATCTAGAAGTACTAATTATTCAACTAGTTAGATTGATAAAAGATGGTAGTGAATTTAAAATGTCTAAAAGAGCAGGGACATCAGTTACTTTAGCAGACCTTTTAGATGTAAGTTCATCTGATGCGATTCGTTTTATGATGCTAACTAGAGAAATATCAAATAAATTTGATTTTGATATAGATTATGCTAATTCAAATGATACAAATAACCCTGTATTTTTAGTCCAATACACTTATTCACGCATTGTTTCGTTACTTAAGAAGATTAAAAAACCACATTTAAATAACACTGCCAAATTTACTGATAAGGCTAAAAAAACCATTATAACACTTGATTTATTTTCAGATTTAATTAAAACGATTTCTGTGACATCAAAAGTAAATTTATTAAGTCAATATTTGCTTAATTTGGTAAAATTATTTAACAGTTTTTATGAACAAACATATATTCAAACAAATGAGCAAGAAGAATCATATGCAGCAATGATTGAATCAATAAGAATTGTAATGAAAATTGCTTTAGATTTAATGGGTGTAAATGCACCTGAGCAAATGTAATTGATTCCATATTTTGTTATAATCAAAGTGATTAAATATTTAAAAAAAACAAATAAATATATAAAATAAAAAAGGAGAAATTATGAAAAATACTACAATGTTAGAAGTAGCGATTGAAAAAGTTAACTCTAATCCACTTTATTCATTCACATTCGCAGAACTTTTTGATGCAGTTGAAAAAGAATTAAAGGATAACTGATACTTTAGATTTGTCAAAGGTGAACCTAATTTACCTTATGAAAAAGTTCGTGAAACCAAAATGGGTGAGCTTTATCGTTTGTTAACAGTAGATAAAAGATTTCACAGAAACATAGATGGTAGCTGAAGAGCTGCAAATTAAGGAGAATTATGCCATTAGTAAATGCAAAGGAAATGCTACATAAAGCAAAAGAAGGAAAATATGCGATTCCACATATAAATATTAACAACCTTGAATGAGCAAAAGCTGTGCTTTTAACAGCTGAGGCTGAAAAATCACCAGTGATTATTGCAACTTCTGAAGGAGCAATTAAATATATGGGTGGATTTAATGTTGTTTCAGGGATGATGTTAGGATTGGTTCAGGATTTAAATATTAGTGTTCCAGTCGCATTACATTTAGATCATGGAACATTTGAAGGAGCAAAAAAAGCAATTGCTACCGAAGCATACACTTCATTAATGTTTGATGGATCGCATCTTGATTTTGAAGAAAACTACTCAAAAACCAAGGAATTAGTTGAATTAGCAAAAGAAAAAAATATGTCATTTGAAGCTGAAGTAGGAACCATCGGGGGTGAAGAAGATGGGATTGTAGGAAACGGAGAATTCGCTGATCCTGAACAAGCTCGTAAGATGGCAACACTCGGAATCGATGTCTTAGCAGCCGGAATCGGAAATATTCACGGACCATATCCAGCAAGTTGAAAATCACTTAGTTTTGAAACTTTAACTAAAATTTCATCAGCAGCAGGAATAGGGATTGTATTACATGGAGGCAGTGGAATTCCAAGTGAACAAATTAAAAAAGCTATTTCTTTAGGTGTAACTAAAATTAATGTTAATACCGAACTACAACAAGCAAATCATAAAGCAATTCGTGAATTCATCATATCTGGAGAAGATTTAAAAGGTAAAAACTTTGATCCACGTAAATTATACAAACCAGGTTATGATGCAATGTGTCAAACAGTTCGTGATAAAATTTATGAATTTGGTTCAAACAATAAAGCATAAACTAACGAAAGTTAGTTTTTTTTATCCCTTTGGTCCCGGGATAAAAAAATCACATTACTGTGATTGTTCGATAGGATTACATTCATCGGTGCAACTTTCTGCATGTTTGCATTTAGGGAAGTTTTTGCAACCGATGAATTTTTGACCTTTTTTATTATTACGAATCAGCAAGGTTCCGCTGCAAAGTGGACAAGGACGTTTTAGTTCTTCTAATTTAAATTGCACAACATCAATTTTACCCTCTGCTTTAACAATTTCTTTTTGAAAATTATCTCAAAAAGATTGCATTAATTGATTCTTGTTTAGTTGTGATTCAGCTACCTTATCAAGATCTTCTTCAACTGCAGCGGTATATTTTTCGTTAAAAATATCTGGGAAAGCTTTAATTAATGTATCATTAACTTTCATTCCAAAAACAGTCGGGATAAGTTGTGTTGAATTTGTTTCAACAAATCCACGATCTTTAATAATATTAACAGTTGAAGCAAATGTTGAAGGTCTCCCAACTTTGATAATATCAAGCATTTCAATTAAACTACCATCATTATATCTCGGAGCAGGCTTAGTTTCATGATCTTCAAAATTAAAACTTTCAACATCTACTTGCTGATGAAGTTTATAATTTGGATCTTTGTTATCATTTTCATAACCAGAAACTACATAATATCCATCGAAAATAACTTTTGAATAAGTTTGTCGAAATTGATATCCGTTGTTATCAAATGTATATGCTTTTGATTCACGAATTGGTTGTTTTATTAGTGCCTGCAAGGTGGTTTCGTAAATCAACTTATAAATTCTTAACTCCGATTCACTGATATTAGGATATGTTTGTTTTAGTAGTTGCGGTGTCATAGATACATCAGTTGGTCGAATCGCTTCATGAGCATCTTGGTCACCACTAAATCCTTTTATTTCACTAGCTACATAGTCTTTGCTTCATTTTGTAGTTATATAACTTTGTGCATTTGATACAAATGAAGCAGACATACGGGTTGAATCGGTTCTTGGATAAGAAATTAATCCACCGTCACCAAAACCTTCATATAATCTTTGCACAATAGCCTGGGTTGTTGCAGCACTAAACGGACTCTTTTTATATAAAACAGATTGTTTTAGTGGGGTAATAGCACCGATTTTACGTTTGGAAACATTAATATCAGTAACCGTTAAAATTTTCTTAGTTTTTTTAATATCAGCTTTATATTGATCAATTTGACTCGGATAAATTCAATCACGATGTTCTGAATCATTTTTTGGATTGAAATAATTTGCTAAAACTTCATTATTAACAAGTTTTGCATTTAATTTATAGTATTTTTCAGGGATAAAAGCTTGTATTTCTCGTTCACGGTCTACAACTAATTTTAGAGCAATTGACTGCACACGTCCTGCAGTAGGTGTGCCGGGAGAATTTTTAAACTTATTTTTAATTAAATTAGTTACTCTAAAACCGATAATGCGATCAAGCATACGACGTGATTTTTGTGCAGCAACTAAATCATTATCAAGTGAGTTTGGTTTTTGAATCGCATGTTTTATAGCATCCTTGGTAATTTCATTATATTTTATTCTTGAATATTTGTTTTCAAGTTTAAAATAGGAAATCAAATGACTTCCGATTGCTTCTCCTTCGCGGTCTGGGTCAGTTGCAATATAAATATGTTCTGCTTGCTTAACTAACTCGTTAATATCTTTTACTACCTTTTTCTTAGTTGAATCTAATGAATATTTTGGTTCTCAATTTTCAAAATCAATTCCAAGTCCATAAATACCTTCGGTTTTCATTTTCAAAAAATGTCCAACTGAAGCAACTACTTTATATTCATCACCCAAATATTTTTGGATGGTTTGAACTTTATTAGGGGACTCGACTATTACTAAATTTTTCATATTCAATAATAATACAATATTTTGCAAGAAAAATTTAAAAATTTATAGAAATTTATATAATCACTTTCTATAAATTTTTGTTGATTTATGCAATAATAAATATTACAATTTAATATTTTAATGACAATTATTTGTAAATTTTTTATTTGAGTAAAATTTAAATTTACAAATAACACTAAATTACAGAACTTTTATCCCTTTGATACAGGATTATAAGAATATAAAGTATAAAGCAACCTGTCTATAAATTTAATTTATATTATAGTAACAAAACACAAGAAAATGATAAAATTAATTATGAGTATTATATTAGATACTCCTTGGCAAATTTAGCCCAGTAAAGACCATAAGGAGAAAAATGTTTAAATACGAAATTATGATGATCGTGAATCCAAAAGCGGATGTAAAAGTTGCTTTTGACTTGCTTTCAGAAGTTTTCGGCAAGGGTATAAAAAAAGCTGAAAAACTAGAAAGACACGAATTAGCATATGAAATCAATAAATCAAAACATGCACAATATGTTTTAGCACATGTAGAGGCAGATGCCAAAGCACCTGCAGAATTTACCCGTCGGGCAAATATTATTAAAGATATTTGAAGAACATTGTTAATTAACTTAGATACTGAAAGAGGGATGCATCCAAAAAAAGAAGTAAAACAATCTAAACCAAAAAGAACATATGTAAAAAGAGAAGTTAAAGTTAACGAGGAAAGTGAAAAACCTAGAAGACGTCCAAGAGTTAGTAAACCAGCTGAAACATCTATAAATAAGTAAAAGGTAATTATGAACAGAGTAATTTTAATCGGAAGAACAACTACAAATATTGAATTAAATACTACATCATCAGGTGTTGCTTGAGTAAGATTTACACTTGCAGTAACACGCAGAAGCCAAAGTCGCAATGAAATAACTGATTTTATTCCTATTGTTGCATTTTCACATTCAGCAATTTTGTTAAAAAATTCAGTTCCAAAAGGAACCTTAATTGCTGTAGAAGGTAATTTACAATCAAGTTCTTATCAGTCACGTACATCGAATCACACAATCAGAAGTTTGGATGTGCATTTAGATACTTTTTACTTCTTAGAATCAAAACGTGTTACTGATGAACGTGCTAAAAATCGTTCTTCTGATGATTTTATCGGCACTAGTCCATTTACTGGTACCAGTTCATATCCAAAAAATACTTATTCAACGGAAAAAGTTGAACCAATATCATCACAGTCATTTTCACCAAATCCTGTAGTTGAAGAGTACCCAAATAAAAAACCAATTGAAGAAAAATTACACGATTTAGGTGATTTAGAATCAGATGTTAATGATGATATTGATATATTTTAGTTAAACCAAGGAGATTTATGGCTTACATTAAACGTAAAAAGAACTTCTCAAATAGAAAAAAAGTATGTGCTTTCTGTGAAGAAAAAGTTAATTATGTAGATTTTAAAAATGTTGAATTATTATTCAAATATATTTCTGGAACTGGATCAATTAAATCAAAATCAATGACCGGAACTTGTGCAAAACACCAAAGAAAGGTTGCTAATGCAATTAAAAGAGCCAGATTTATGGCCTTAATGCCTTATACAATCGTTCGCACACGTAATTTATCAAAATAATATAATATCCCAATAAAATACAGCAAACAGCTGTGTTTTTTATAAAAAAATAATATAATTAAGAATATTAACATTAAAAGGAGATTTAATGAAATTTAAAAAAATATTCTTAAGTTTAGGAGCAGTTTCAGCATCGGTTGCATCAGTATCTGTTGCTGTTGCTTGTCATCCAGAAACTCACGAAAATGCTAAAATTGATTTTAAAAGCATCAGAGTAAATTCAAACATTTGAAATAGCATTTCGACTGAAAAAGATGCAATGACATTAGGACAATACCGTTCGGCACAAAAACAATTTGATGCTATGGTGCAAGGACAAAAAACATTATTTGATACTGATAAAGTAAAGGTAACAGATAAATCAGTAACTGTTACTAATCCAGAAACAGGCAAAGCAATTCCGGTTGTATTTATGGATATCGATGAAACCATTTTAAATAATTTTGGATATCAAAATTATTTAACTGCTAATGGACTTTCATTTAGTCCTAAAACATGACATCAATTTGTTACCGATGAAGTATCAACAGCAATTGCTGGCGCAATTGATTTTATTAAATATGTATGAAATCACGGTGGAGTTGTAATGTATAATTCTAATCGTGACCAAGCAACTGAATTAGATGCAACTATTTCAAATCTTGAAAAAGCAGGATTAGATGCTAAATACCTACCTAAATGAGCATTCTGAATGCAAGGGGTAGACTTATCTAATGCTAAACCTTGAACAGCAATTGACAAAACTAAAGTTAAAGATTCAAAAGGTAATGTTGTAAAAGAAAAAGTAACTGTTACTGAAAAACAAGCAGACGGAAGTGAAAAAACAGTTGAAAAAGAAGTTGATAAAGAAAAAGTTGTTAACTCTAATAAAGAAGCAAGAATGAACCTTGTAAATAGTAAAGGATGAGATTTATCAGGTGAAAACTCTGATAATGGTAGTTTCGGAAATAATGTTGCTTTAAAAACTGTAATGCGTATCGGGGATAACTTTGATGATTTTAACGATATTGCTAGTCATGGACTTTTAAACATCAATCAAAATAAAGAAAAAGATAAAAAACAAGATCGTAAAGGTGTTTTAGAACAAACAGATAAATTATTTGGTAACTTTGATGTAAATGTTAAAGGTGTTATGTTTACCAAAGACGACAATGGAAATCCGGTTGCATCAAATGAAGCATGATCAGAGTCATATGTTTTAATCGGTGGTAATTCATCATATGGAGGTTTTGAAAGTGGTATAATGAAAGATTACTATAAAACTGTTGCAACAAAACCAAATGATGCTCAAAAAGCTATTTATGAAGCTTTAAAACCATTTACTTGAGAACCTAATAAGAAAGCAAATGAAACAACTCAAAATAAAGCAAAATAAGTCAATTTTAAAAATCATCAATTGGGTGATTTTTAAAATATTAATTTTTTTATACTATATATAAGCAAAAAAAGAAAATAAAAAAATTTACATAATTTTACTATTTTAATATAATTATTTTGCAATACATCAAGACAGTAACGGCAAAATTGCTTAATTATGTTACCAAGTGTATCCTTAAGATTGCTCTTGTATTGCTTAATTATGCGAAAGGGGGCATTATGTCAGAATCAAAATTTAAGTTAGCTAAAAGAGAAGTTGTTTTAGAAATCTCACAAAAGATTCAAGAATCACAAGCACTAGCTTTTGCTGAATACCGTGGTTTATCAGTTTCTGAATTAGAAAATTTAAGAAATGAAGCTACTAAATTAGATGTTGAAGTTAAAGTATATAAAAATCGCTTATTTAAACTTGCAGCAAAAGCAGCCGGTTTAGGTGATTTAGAACAATTTCTAGTAGGTCCAAACATCTTTGTTTTTTCAAAAAACGATGAAATGTCAGCAGCGAAATTACTTACAGCATTTGCTAAAAAACATAAATTAATGGTAATTAAAGCCGGAACCTTCGATGGTAAAGTTGTTGATGCTAAAGGTGTTAAAGATGTAGCGACATTACCTACATACGATGAAGCACTTGCTATTCTTGCAAGATCATTGATGTCACCATTACAACAACTAGGTATGGCACTTAAAATATATGCAGAAAATTTACCTGCTACAGAATAATAAATAAAATATCAAATAAACGAAAGGAATATATTATGGCAAAATTAACTAAAGAAACATTTGTAGAATCATTAAAAGAAATGTCTATTAAAGAAGTAATGGAACTTGTAGAAGCAATGAAAGAAGCATTTGGAATTGATCCGATGGCCGCTATGGCAGTAGCTGCTGCCCCAGCAGAAGCTGCAGTTGAAGAAAAAACAAGTTTCAAAGTTGTATTAAAATCAGATGGTGGAAAGAAAGTTCAAGTTATTAAAGCTGTTCAATCAGTTTTAGGTGTTGGACTTATGGATGCTAAAAAAGTTGTTGATGCACTTCCTGCTGTAGTTAAAGAAAATGTTAACTCAGATGAAGCTGAATCAATTAAAGCAACATTAGTTGCTGCTGGTGCAGAAGTTTCAGTAGAATAATGAAATAACATTAATACCGTTTTAAAGTAGGAATAAAAGATTAACAACTAATTATAAAGTAGGACAAAAAGATTAACAGAATTAATTGTTAATCTTTTTGTCCTACTTTAGTTGAATAGGATTAATAAATAAAATTCCAGATACACAAAAAATAAAGAAAGTATTGGTGATATGAATATTCCAAGTGAAATAGCTATCGAAAATCCAGTATTAATGTTTCTTAACTCTTTTTGTGAACTAGCATAATGATATACAATATTTTTTAGATGAATAAATCGATATGAGTGAATTAAGGAAATTAATATATTAATAGAAAGTAATAAGTAAGAAAATCAAGGTGTATGTGCATTTTTGAATATAAAAAAGAAAGCAACAAAGGGAATGATAAGTGTTATAACACTTAATATATCTGCCAAAAATAAAGCATTTTTATCTTTTAAAAATTTTATAATTTTATTAGCAAATAAATAAGTAATTAAGGTAGGAAGTTGCATTAGAATATAAAGCAGAGAAACGATTCAAAAATCACCAGTAAATTTAAAGATATATAATGAACTACTAAGTTTAAATGCTTCAGAACCGATAGAAGAAAGAGAGATAGCTAATATATATTTTAATAAGTTTGACTTAAAATATTTCATATCATCCTTTCTCGAAGTATTATAATATTATACTCCTTTTGTTGTTAAACATATTTATGTATTTTTAAAATCATTAATTATATGATTTCAAGCAATTTTATGCTCAGAATTTATCTCGTTGTTTTCTTTCATATTGTTAATATAATTTTCGATGAAATTTTCAGTATTATGCAAAAGTCTTAGATAATACTTTATCGATTCTAATACACCATTTACAACTACTTGACAGCCGTGTTCAAGTTTGATTTTATTGATAAGTTGATTAATTCTTTCTGTTTCATCTTGCTTTACCGTAGAAAGCAAATAAAATCTTTGGATACTAGTGTTTTTAAACTTTATGTATGAATCGGCAAGTAATATATCATTAGCTTTTATATTAAATTTAACTTCAATTGCTTCAAATAGTGAACCATCCTTATTTTTGATGATTATATCAGCAACATTCTTGGAACTTTTATCACTACTGTAGTGCGAACTAAGTGGATTTAAAATTTTGTCTTTATATCTATGATTTTCTTTTAGGATACATTGATAGATGCTATATAAAGCAATAACAGGTAGAATTGATGCACCGCGTGATTTATAATTGTAATAAAAATGTCGATTTAAAAGATTAATAATATCATCAATTGTTATTTGTGTCTTATTAGCAAAGGGATTTAAAATATTCACAGATTTTATCTCTTTTTGTTTAATACTTAATGCAAACAGAGATTTTAAATATAACCGTGGATCAATATTTAATTCTTGCACATCATATAAAATACTTAAAAATGCATTCTTGATATCTATGTTACTTATTTTACCTGGATAATCTAAATTATAAGCGAAATTTTGTTCTAAGGTTCTAGTTGTTCATCCTGATTCCTTCATTGCACCTAAAAACTGTTTTTGTTTTAAAAAAGGTGTAATATATTTTGCATCAAAACTTCTTCCACTATATCCATTTTTCATATTTGCTTGATGTAATCTAATGTCTTGATGTGGATGTAGAATTTTATAGACTAAGGAAGTAACTAAAACTGTAAAAACACCTTTATAACCTTCTTCGTGATCAACTATTATTTGAATATTATGTTTTTGTTTATTATTTAAATTTGTTTTGTCAACTGATGTGAAAGTCAAAGACTCTTTATAAATATTTTCTAAAAATGTTGTTATATCCATATTCTCCCTATTATCTCAAAACTGATGTATCATTTCATTAGCAATTTGCCTTATCATCGGTACACAAACACTATTGCCGATTCTTTCATATAATTTTGAAGTTGACCCAATTTTCTTAAAGTCATCAGGAAAACCCATCAGCTTATAACACTCATTTAAGGTTAATTTTCTGACTTTATTGTTGTCATAAATAAAGTATCTTCCACTTTTTTCTTGCGATGTTATTGTTGGAACTAGTCCTCTTGAAGAATAAATCCGATTCACTTGCTTATGCACTCTTGATAGATGTAAGGTTTTTTTATCGATACCTTTATTACGAATCTTTTTATTTCGATATCCGATAAAAATCAATCCAGATTTTTGTATTTTTATTTGTGATTGATCTAATAATGTGTATTCATTTTGATTTAGATATTCATTAGCATCCTTATCTAAAAATTCTTTCATTGAACTAACTGGATTGATTTTGATTTTATCAAAATCAAACACTTTCCCTTGGTTGTTTCCTACAATTACGATTCTTGCTCGATTTTGAGCGACACCAAAATCTTTTGCATTTAGAACTTTGTATGAAACAGTATATCCTAATTCAGTTAATGTTTTTTGCATAATAAAGAAGGTATTTCCCTTATCGTGTTTTAATAAATTAGCAACATTTTCTAAGATGAATGCTTTTGGTTTCTTTTCCCTTAAGATTCTAATGATATCAAAAAATAAGGTTCCACGAATTGCATCGTTGAATCCTTTTTGCTTTCCTGATATCGAAAATGCTTGACAAGGAAACCCAGCACATAGGATATCAAAATCTGGAATATTCTTAGCATCCAGATTGCTAATATCGCAACTAGGATCATCACCAAAATTTGCTTGATACATTGATGCTGCATGTGCATCAATTTCGCAAGCAAAAACACACTTGGTTATTTTACTTTGTAAACCAAGTCGAAATCCACCTATACCAGCAAATAAATCAATAAATTTTATCTCTTGCTTTTTATCCATTATTTTTATTATATCATACCAAAACAAACAAAACAAAAATTTTTCTAAATCAGATTTAAATAAAACTAACGCAAATTGCATTAGTTTTATAATCCTATTTAATTTTATCAAAGTTCATATATACTCCACCATAACTTGTGTCAATACTATAAAGTTGTGGTCAAGCTGGATCAAGTTTTGAACCAGGGATATTGTTTCTAATTCAGTATGTATCATCATATTTTCAATAATGTGAAGCAGAGTAGTTTGGTGAAATTGATGTTGGTAAGGTTGGATCATCGGCATTTACTTTTTTCAATACTGTTAAGATGTCATTTCTAGAAACGGATTTAGCCAATAAGTCTAAATATTTAACTTTTTGATTAAAGGTAAGTCGTTTTGATTCTACAATAACATTACGAGCAAACTTCTTAGCACGTGGGTTCATAACTTCTCCAATCATGAAGTTTGCTTGTTCTTTGGTAAATAAAGTAACTTGTGGTTGATTTGTAGTTTCCTTATAAGGTTGCGGGCTAGTTACATAGCGATATCATTTTAAAGCAAGTTCTTTGTAGTAACTTCCGATATGTGAATCACCTGTTTCTAAACCAGATATTTGGGTAGGGGCTCAATCTTTAATTTTCTTACTTACATCAAAAGTGATATCAGCAGTAAGTGGTTGTGGATTTACCTTAAAGAAGTTGTTTAATAGATATTCTTTAAAGACTTGGAATGAACGGTAGTCAAATAAAGAATATAAGAATTTCTTTTGTGCAGCTTTTTTTGCATCACCAGTCGAATTTGCAATTGCATTCGAAAGTTGTTTTTGTACATTATCAGGTAATCTAAATTGTTGTCATCCGAATAATGGATTTGATTTGGTATCAAAGAAATTACCATTAGCAACATTAGCGTCGTGATCACCTTGTTCACCAACATATGCATCAGTTTGTGAATTTGGTGAATATTTATCAATTTCATCCATAATTGCTTTAAATGCTTTATAAGTATTAGTAGAACTGTTATTGATACGGTTGTTTCAATCAGCACGTTTATTATTATTATTATTATTATTAGCTGCTGTAGCATCACCGAGTTTTGCAATAACTACAGCAAGAGCTTCTTGTCGTAATTTTTCAAGTCTGTCTTTAACTATGTTTTGGAATTTATTTACTAATGAATTATCTGTAGTAGAATCTGCTTGTGTAAGTAGTTGTGAATACATTGCATCACCATCTAAAGGAGCAATGATGTTTTTAAGTTGATTTCTTAGATTTTGAATTTGTTGTTTTTGATCATTAAATTGTGATTCATTGTATTTATTGATGATCGCTTGATATCTAAATGTTGAATAATCGATATCTCTAATACTTTTAAAAGAATCAATATATTTTTTGTAATAACTATAAAATGATGGATCTTTTGTTTTAATTACCTCTAAGTCGTGAGATAAACGATCTTTTATACCCATGAATATAGCATTAGCTTGTTTTTCAATGTCTGTTAATTTAGTGATTTTTTCATCTTGCGATAAAGTATTATCTTTTATTATTGATTCTCGCTTTTCATTTAAACTTTTAGCAAGATTTTTTAGTTCATCTGTATATATATTAGAAAATCCACTATTAGAACCTAATAATCCATAATCATTAAATGCTTTTTGTGATTTGCTTACAGCATCATTATATCTTTTTTGTTCTTCTGCTTTGGCTTTATCAGCGATTTCTTTTTTCTTAGCATCAATTTCTTTTTTTATCTCTGCTAACTTAGCACTATCTCCATCAGATATTGCTTTTTCAATTTCTTTTTTCTTAGCATCATCAATTTGTAGGATATTTTTATATGTTTGATCTTTAGTTTCACCACTACCTTGTTGATTAATCTCAGATATTCCCAAAGCATCTTTAATATCATTAATGGTATTAGTATATGATGCTTGTGCTTTATCAATGATATCTTGCTTTTCTGTATCAGTTTTAGCTTTTAATAATTCATCTGCTAATTTGCTTTTACTTTGCTCATCGATTCCATCGAGACGTTTAATAATCGTATTAGCAATATTTTCCTTATTTTTTTGTTGAGCTATTGCTAAAGCCTTTTTATTTTCGATTGTTTGTTGTGTTACATTAGTAGCATCTAATCCATCCATTAAATTATTTGATTGAATAATTTCTTTTGGTAGTTTATTAATTTCTTTTAAAGCATCATCTTTAAGTTTATTAATTTCTGAATTTACATCAGCAACTACTTTTTGGTATTGGCTTTCGGTGGTATTATCTGAATTAACTAAATTCTTCAATGAATCATAGTTAGATACTTTGGTAGCACCAGTTGAACTAAGACGGTTAAGTTGATTTTGTGCTTCAGTTTTCTTTTGATTTAAATAATTTGAAACTTCTGCTTTTAAATTATTTAAAGTAGATGTATCACTATTATAAGTTGATTCATTAGCATAATCGTGATTATTTACTGCATTGTTTTTATTGGTAAAATCATTTTTCTTGCTTTGATCACTTAGGCGATTTATCAATCCAGATATTTGATCTTTAAGTTTTTTTATTTCTTCATCACGTTTATACTTTTTAGCTTCATTAACAGCAGAATCAATACTATTTTTATCAGTTGCATTATATAGTGAATTATTGATTAACTCATTTTTCTTAGATGCATATTTGCTGTCGTTTAAAATAGTATCAATTTGTGATTTAGCAGCATCAACTTGTTGTTTTAAAGTAATTGCATCATTTTTAATTTTTGTTGCAGTTGATGAATCCTTAGCATTTGATAATTTAGTTTTTAAAATAGTTTGGTTACCAGATTGTAATTTATTAATTTCACTTTGAGCTGCATCGATATCTTTTTTAAGTTGTACTGCTTTATTTTTGATTGTATTATATGAATCAATGCTTTGGGTTCTATTATTTGTCAATTCACTCTGTAAGGTTGATTTTTGGTTATTATCTAATTTATTAATTTCATTTAATGCATCATTTTTAGCTTTAGCAACTAAGATTTTATTCTTTAAAGTATCTAATGTACTTTCATCATGTGCATTACCTAGTTCAGTAGTAAATTGTGATACTTCATTATGTGGCAATCCAGCTGAATTTAATGTATTTTGTACATCAGTAACCTTAGCAGCAACCTTAGTAATTTTTGCTTTTAATGAATCTAGTTTTGTTTCGTTATCTCCGTTTGTTGAATTTACTTGATCTTTAAAGTAAGTTTTTTGAGCATTATTATTTGCAAATTGTGAATCGATATAAGAGCTAACTTCATCTGATTTGGTTTTAATTCGTTTTGCTTCTTCTTTTAGATATAATAATTTTTGTCCGTCGTTGTTTTCTTGATTCTTTTTGCTTTCTAAATAAGATTTTTGTGAACTACCAAGTTTATAAATTTCAGTTCGTACATCATTACGAATAGTATTTAAAGCAGACTCTGCTTGTGTTTTTTTAGCATTAACATCATCTATTTTTGTAAGCGAATCAACTTGATAATTAGTTCTTTGTGAGACAGGAAGTTTATTTATTTCTACTTTTGCAGCATCCTTAGCAGCTTTTAAAGAATTTTTAATTTCATTAAATTTATTATCAACTTCTTGCTTTATTTGCTCAAGATTTGCGTTTGGTTGCTTTGCTCGATTAATAAAGTTATTTTTATCAGTATCAGGGATAATACTTTGGTTATTAACCCCATCAGAATTTAATTTTTTATTATTAATATATGCAATAGTATCATCAACTTGTTTTTGTCTTTTGGCTTTATTTTCAATATCTACTAATGCACTTTTAGTTAAATCACTTTGTTTAAGTTGATTTTCTAAATTGGTTTTTTCTTGCGATTGTGTTAGTGCATCAACTTGGGTTTTTACAGCTGATTTTTTATTATTAAGTTTTTGATTTACTTGATTAATGATGTTATTTAAAGCACTTTCGGTTGCTTGATCATTAATTTGATTATTGGTAATATATTTATTAAGTGCTTCTTTTAATTGATTATAATCGTTATTTTCAGAAGAATCATTTGTTGCGCTTGTATTAACTTTTAACTTCTCAACAGCAGCAGATGCGTTATCCTTAATTTTTGCTAATTCGTTTTTTAAAGCAGTAGTTGCATCAGTAATTGCTTTTTCATTGTCAGCAGGATGTTGGTTTGCTACAAACACTGAATCTGTTGAATTAGCATCAAAACGGTTTTTAGTTTTGGTGAATTCATTATTTAGATTATTTAAAATATTTTGTGCTTCTTGACCTTTTGCTTGTGCAACGGTAGGATCAGTTGCTGCATTTATCGCATTTTTTAATTCATTCTTTTTGTTATTTGTATCTGCTAATTTATTAACAATTTGTAATGCATTATTTTTGGCACTAGCAAGTGCTTGGTCATGATTTTGTTGAGCAACAGCTTGCTTTTTGATTTCATTAGCTTGTTCAACTGATGCAACTTTATTAAGTTGTGATTCTAACTTAGTTTTTTCTGAATTATTTGCAGCAATTTTATCTACTTCAGTTTTTGCTTGTTTTTTAGCTTCTTCAATAACTTGCTTCTTTAAATTATTTAAATCACTAATGGTGTCTTTACCAGTTGTAGAAAGACTTGAAGGATTTGAAGTAAGTTGATTGATTTCGTTTTGAACTTCGTTTTTCTTATTTGCAAGAGTTGTTGCAATAGTGTTTTCAACTGCTTTAATTTGATCTTCGGTGGTAGCATTTTGTAAGTTTTGTTGCGCTTGCACATGTGCTACGTCACCAGTAATTTTATTTAAATCATTAGTTGCTTTATCTTTAATAGTTTTTAAAGCATTTGTTGCAGCAGTTTTTTGATTATTTACATCAGCAGATGTAGTAGCATTATTTATAGCATTAATAATAGTTTGTTTTTGAACATTAGAATCTGAAAGTTTATTTGCTTCGTTTAGTGCAGATTCTTTGTCTTTTTGCAGTTGTATCTGAGTTTTGATTTCTTCGATTTTTGCTTTAGTAGGTGCTGAATCAATTTGTTTTTGTAATTTTGCTTTTTCAGAAGTATTAGTGATACCATCCAAAGAAGCTTTAGTTTGGTTCTTAAGGTTGCTAAATTCTTGGTTTATTTTGTTAGTAAAATCTGTATATGCTTTTTCGGTATCGGTTGTTTTAGCAGTATTAAATTCTGAATCTTTTTCATTACCAAAGATTTTGTTTGCAGCTTCAGCTTTTGCTTTAATATCGTTGAATTTAGCTTCAATTTTTGCTTTTAAAGCATTATATTCAGATTCTTTGTGAGCACCTTTTAAATCATTTTCAAATTGTTTACGGTTGTTTCCGTTTTCATTCACTGGAATAAATTTATTCAGTAAATTATTAATTTCTTGTTGCTTAGAATTTAAATATTCAGTAACTTTATTTTCAGCATCTTTAATAGTTTGTGGATCACTGCTTCCTGCTTGGTTTTTAAATTCATTCTTTTTATCAGTCGATACATCAATTTTATCTACTTGTTGGTTAAATGCTTGTAAAGCAGACTGGATTGCAACGGTTTGTTCGCGATTTTTTGTAGTTACATCAGCAGATAATTGATTAAGTTCATTAAGTTTCTGATTCATATCTGCTTCAGATGTCGGATGAGTAGAAGTGATGCTAGTTAATCGAGTAGTATATGGACTTTGGTCTCTTGATAAAATGCTTGAAATACTTGTTTTAATTGGGTCGGCTTTTTCTTGAACCTTAGCAGCATATTCAAGTGATTTAATTTTTGCATATGTATCTGTTTTAGATGCATCCTTTAATTCTTTAATTAATTCTGCTTTATTAGATGCAGATGTAGCATTAATAGCATTTTCAGCATCAGTGCGAGCTTGTGATATTTTTTGTTCAACATTAGTTTTAAGTTGATTTAAAGCACTTTCTGTTTTAGATGTATCGTTGATAAGTTGATTATAGGTATTATAATCTGGAGAACCTTGTAGTTTATTTAGTTCAGCTAATGCAGCATTCTTAGCAGTTTCAACATCTTTAATCGCTTTATCTTTAACAGTTTTAACAGCATCTAAGGTAGTAGCATTTTGTAGCTCGTTATTATATTGATTTGCTTTGCTTGCTTTATCAATATATTGTTTAGCCTCGGTTTTAGCTTGAGCTAATTGAGTATCTTGATTGCGTTTAGCGGCTTGAACTTGCGATTCGATGTTGTTTAATTTATCTAAGGTAACATCGGTGGCGTTAACTTGATTTTGGTAATTATCTTTGTTTCATAATTGATTAATTTCTTTAGTAATTTGTTCTTGTTTGTATTTGATTTGTGCTTTGTTTTTGATGTTAGATAATTCAGTATATGTTTGTTTGCTGGTATCATTTACTTCACTTGTTAATGTGGTTTTAGTAGAATTATCTTCAACTTGATTAATCGCAGCAGTAACTTCATTTTTATAGTCATTTAAAACTTTGTTTGCTTCAGCTTGGATGGTATTGATGTTATTTAAATCATTACTTTGGTCAAGTCTTTGTTTTAAATTATCGTATCTGTTATTACCTTTTAATTTTTCAATTACAGCAGTTGCTGTAGTTTTAGCATCGGTAATTTCTTTTTCTACTTTTGTTTTTACATCATTTGCTTTAGTAGATGTATCTGCTGATTTTAATTCATTTTCTAATTCAGTCTTTTTAGCAGATTTAGCAGAATCATTAAGTGATGCATTAATTTGGTTAGTAATTTGTGCTTTCAGATTTTTTAAGTTAGTTTCTTCAAGTTGTCTTTGTGTTTGAATCTTGTCATAAACTTCTTTAATCTTTTCAAGTTTATTAACAAATACTGAACCGGTATTAGTTTGATTATATGCATCATTTAATTCTTTGGTAAATTCTGCTTTTTTGCTAGCATCTTCAACTTTATTGTTAAGGGTTTCTGCATTTTGTTTTAATTTATCTTGAGCTTGTTTTAGAACATCATCAATTTGGTTGACAGTAGATAAATCTTTGGTAGCAGGGGTAGTTGAACTGGTAGACCCACTTCCAGGTATTGTTGAACCACCTTGTGAACCCCCAGAACCTTGAGTTGCTGCAGTAGGAACAAATTTTTCAGCTGTTTGCAGTTTTGTATCAAATTCTTTTGCATCGGTTGCATCTAAACTGCTATCGATTTTACTTTTATATTGTGCAACAACTGATTTAAGGTAATCTGGGATAATAGTATTTTTAATTCTTAATAAATCTTCATCAGTTCGAGCATTTTTAACTTGTTCTTGAAGTTCGTTATACTTATTAAGATGACCTGGGTTTTCATTATTTCGATTAGTAGGTTGAATCTTTTGGGTAATTTCTTTTTGTACTTCATCGCGAATGCGTTTTAGTTCAGTATCAATTTTTTGTGAATCCTCTTTTAGTTTAGAGATTTGAGTTTGGTTATCAATAGTTTCTTCAATTTTGGTTCTTACACTATTAGAACTATTTAAAACATTTAATTTTTCTTTAACTTGCGCTTTTAAAGCAGTAACTTGATTACTTTGATTTGTAAGTTTACTATTAACTTCAGTTTCGACTTTTTGTAAACTTTCTGCATTTTGAGCTTGATTTAAATCATTTTGCAGTTTTGCTTTATCAGTACTTTCTTGAATTGTATCAATTAATTTTTGAATACCTTCACGAGTCTTTTGATTATTGATTTTAATGCGTTCTGCATCTAACTCTCCCATATTAGCAGCATTATCAATTGCTTTTAATGCAGCATCTTTAAAACTTTGATCACTTACCCCTGTTACACTTTGAACTTTTTGATTATTATCAGTATATGTATATCCATTTAATAGTTTTTTTAAATCAGCTTGTTCATCTGAGAAGATTTTAGCAGCTGCATCTTTAATTTGTTTATATCCACTTTCACTTTGGGTACTATCAAGATTACCTTGTTCAGTCTCTCTAGATTGTCTACCAGTAAGTTTATCAACTTGAGTTTTTGCTTCAGCCTTTTTAGCATCTAGGAATGCTTTGATTTTAGCCATAACAGCAGCAACATCCTCGTTGCTTCGAGCATCATTGATTAATTGTGCATATTCATCTTTGGTTGCTTTTGATTCATCCAAGTCGATATTATTATTAGCAGCAGTTGCAGCATTAATTTGTGGTTGTAAAGCACGGTTATATACATCCTTGACTTCCAAGTCCTTGATTACTTGATTCAATGCATCTTCGCTTTGTGCTCCATTGATAGATACATTAAATGAAGTCTTTTGTTCAGGGAAAAGTTTTTTAGAATCTAAGGTTGCTAAAACTGCTTCTTTATGAATTTGTAATTGGATTGCAGTTTTAGCATCGTTTAAATCTTGAATGGTTGCTGCAGTATTAACCATTTGATTCAAGACACTTTTTTGTTCGTTGTTTGTAACGGATGAAAGTAATCCTAAATCATTTTGTTTTTGTCCTTCAAAAGCAGCATTCATTTCAGAAATATAGTCAAGAATTTGTTGTTCTTTAACTTTTGATGTATCCATAGCAGTTTTAATATCAGCATATTTTTTATGCATTGTATTATCACCGACTAATTTAGCGAGGGTAGCATCATATTCTGAAAGTCTAGAATTTATTTTATCTGAAACACGATCACGTTGTTGTTTTGAAATGGATTGGGTAGTTCAGTGTTCGGAAGTTATGATGTGATCAGCATCAGGGTTATTCAAACGGGCTACATCGACTTTAGTATCAGCATTATAAGCAGCTAACTTAGCATCAATGTCATTATTTACTTGATTAATTTGTGTTTGATTATCAGCAGCAGTTAAAGCATCTTTTAATGCTTTATTATCAGCAGCAACAACATTAATTACTTCATCGATTCGATTCGATACTTGTGCCTTAGCATCGTTTAAACGAGTAATTGCTGTTTGCTTTGCTGCAGCAATAGCTGCTTGTGTTGTTGCAGCATCAATATCATGAATAAGACCTTCGTTGTCGTTAAGTTTTAATGCTTGTGCTTTAGCATCATCTTTTAAAGATTGTAAATATGCATCAACTTCTTTAATAACACCATCAACAGCTACTTGAGATTGTGCATTCTGGATTTTTTCTTTAAATTCATCAAGTTTTGGGCCTGCTAATAAACGAGCTTGTGTATCTTTGCGAGCTTGTGTTTTTTTATTAGCTAATTCATCTTGTTCTAGAGCAATGGTATTTTTGATGGTTTTAAGCATATCACGAGCATCTAATAAACCTAAGTCAGGTTTATTTGCACGTTTATTGAATAAGTCGATATTTTCTGGTTTATATAATTTCTTGATTTGTTCTTTAGTTTGTGCTACTAAATTAGCAATTTCATTGTGTTCAGATTCTATTTGTTGGTTAATTTTATCTAAAATTGCATTCGCACCCGGAGTATCTTCATTTGCTTTAGTTGCTTCTAGTTCCTTAGCTAATTCAGCAGCTTTTTGTGGATCTTGTACATTTTGTAGTTGTGCATCAGCAGCATCATGAGCGTGCTCATATGCAATAGATTTATTAATTTTATCTAAAACATTATTTAAGTCTTTAATGGTATTTGAATTAATGATATCTTGTGCATATTTAGCTTTTTTGTCAGTATCTTTAAGACCAGGATTTGCTGTGCTTCCATCTCCATCTAATGTATCAATAACTTTATCATGAACATCTGAGAATGCTTTGTTAGCTTGATCGATAACATTTTGGATAGCGGCTTCAACTTGTGATGCACCAAAAGAAGATTCTAAATTTTGCTTTAAATCTCCGTTATATTCAGTTAATCCACCTTCGGTGCGAGCAATAGCCTTTTTAGCTTGATCTTTAAGTTCGTTAATATATGAATCAACTTGATCAGAAATAGTTTTAATTTCTTGTGGTGTTTTAGCATTAGAAAGTTGGTTATATAAATCTAGTTTTTTTGGATTAGCATTCGATAATAAACCTAATTTATCTTTAGCAGCAGTTTTGGCAGTCGCTAGTGCTGCATCTTGGTCTGCTAAGGATTTATTAATTTGCTCTGCTAAAGCAGCACCAGCAGCAGCATCAGGTAGTGAATTTATTTTGTTTAAAAACTCTTGTTTTGTTTTTGGATCAATGATATTATCAGCTAGGTTGCTTAAATGTGATTGTTCGTTTTGTAATTTAATTTGATTATCAATCGAACCTAATAAATCGTTTGCAGCATTTGGATCGTTGACATCAACTAATTTATCACGAAAAGCAAGTTTTTTAGCAGGATCGCTAATTCGGTCGATTAAAGCACCAATTTGTTCTTTTTGTGAATCAAGTTGGTTTTGTGCATCAATACTATTAGTAATTTCATTACGGATTTTAGAAAGATTATCAAAAATGGTATTTTGATTATCAATTGTCTTTCCGTTTGAATCACTTGTAGCATTTTTAAGGTTATTTAATAATTCTGCTTTCTTCTTAGGATCTTTGATGTATTTATTAATAATATATTCAAGTTGTCCGTTGGTAAGTTTATTATCTGATTCAAGTTTGTGGTAGTTTTTAATATCTGAAATTAATCCTGCTAATTCAGCATTGTTAGTTACTTTTAATAAACGATCTTTAAATTCTGCTTTTTTAGTAGTATTTTCAATTTGATCGATTCCGGCTTGTGCTATTTTTTTGTTTTCTTGGAAGTTATAAATATCTTCGATTTTTTCCTTAGCATCTAAAACTGCTTTAAAGGCTTGATTAGTGGTTTTATCATTAGGATCAAAAAGTTTTTCAGGATCGAATTTTGCTGAATTTATAGTGTTATATTCTTTAGTAATTTTGGCTTTGTTTTCATCATCTAATTTATTGTAGTATTCATTAGCACGCTTTTTAGCTTCTTCATAGTTATCAACGGTGTTTGCTTTTTTAGATAAGTCTAAATAGTCTTTTGCTATAGCGTTTGGATTATTATTTAAATCAGTAAGTTTGCTTTGTAGTTCTTTTTTAAATTGACTAAATTCACCATTAGGATCGATTTTATTAATATCATCTTGGGTATTATCTTTAATTTTTTGGAAAATACGTTCTGCTTCTAATTCTAAATCAACTACATCTTTTTGTGTTTTAGCATCAACAAGTGCAACATCTAAACGGTTTTTATTATCATAATCACCATCTAGTAAACGAATTTTGGTTCTGGCTTCTTTTTTAGCAACATTTAACAAATCAAGTGCTTTTTGTCCTACCTTATTAATATCTTCTAAGGTATTAGCATTATTAAGTTCGTTTAAAAGTTCATTTCTAGGTGGATTATTCAGTGCTTCAATTTGAGCACGTGCAGCATTTCTAGCATCTTCAATTGCTAAAACACCTTTTAATTCAGTTTCGATGTTATCTAAATCTGATAAAAGGTTAGCATTATCGATATCATCGAGATATCTTTGTTTAATAATTTCAGGTAAATTTGATTTGTTAACTCTGTCTTTTAAAATTTTCTTTTTAGAATTTAACAATCCTTCAACCCCAGAAATTGCTCTAAGTTTATTTTCTATTTGTTTTTGGATCTCAACAAGTTCAGGGATGTTTCCAGCTTTATCAATTTTATCTGAAAAATCTTTTTTAGCAGCTTCATCATCAAGAACATTATTTAACTCATGTACTTGTTTTCTTAAGTCTTCTAAATCACGATTTTCTTCTGAATTTAAGATTTCATCTACTTTTTTGTTAATGGTATCAAGTTGTCCACCAGGTAGTTCATCACCTGGAGCTAATGTAGTCATATCTTGATATACGTCATCTCTTTGATAGATATTTTGAATTTCTTTTGCTTTATCAGCAACTAACTGAGTTTTATCTAATAAAGTAGATAACTCACGTAATTTTTCTTTATCATCTCCTGCTCTAGCACGTAAATCTAAAAAGTTATCTTGAATTACTGATGGAAGTTTAGCAATCTTAGCATCAACGCTTTCTTTTAGTTTTGCTAACTCTTTTGCTTGTTTATCAATTAATTCTTTAAGACGATCAATTAAAGGTTGTACTTGCTCTGGTTTAGTCGCTTGTGCAGCCTGAGCAATAAGTTCATCCTTATCCTTTGAATCATTAAGTTTTGGAAGTAATTTATCGAATTCAAGTAATTTATCAAGAGCATCGTTGAATGTAATCAAATCATCAAGATTGGTAAAAGTAGTAACCTTAGAATCAAAATTCACAAGTTCATTTAACTTGTTATTTACTGAATTAACTGCTGCATCGGTGATTTTCTTATTTATTTCTGCAAGATATTCAAATTGTCTTGGGGTCTTATATGTAGTTGGTAATTTAGATAAATCTGCAAAAAGCAGCCTCTTAGTTTCATCAGAGATGTTTACCCTTTTTATATCATTTAAAGTTTTATTATATAAGGTTTTATATTGATCACTTGCTTGTTTGCGATCATATAAAATTCCTATTGTTAGTCCTGTGACAGTTGTAGCAGCAACTGCAGCAGATGAAACAAAAATTATTCCTTTTCTTTTGTTAGTCATAATTTCTTCCTTTATATTTTACTTATTTAATTTTGTAGTTTTTGTTATTTTTATATATATTGACTGTATAAAAATTGTATAACAAAAAAAACACACAATAAATTCATAGAATAAAATTATACTCTCTTATATATATATATATATGGTAAAAAAATTTTTAGTGCTATAAATTCAAGTAAAAAGTTAATTTTTCAAGAATGTTAAAATCCAAAAATGCTTATGTTGTGTATTTTAAAAACAAGCAAAGATATTGATTTTACTTGTTAATAAAGTTGTTAATAAACATAAATTAACTCAGATAAATGATATCAAATTTTAGTATAAACAAACATTATTAAAAACACAACCATAGGTTGTATTAGTTACTAAATTGTGACCGATATAGATTATTATAAAAGCCTTTTGCATTTAGAAGTTCTTCATGTGTTCCACTTTCAATAATCTCTCCGTCATTTACTACTAATATCAAATCAGCATGTTTAATGGTGCTAAGTCGATGAGCAATAATAAATGAAGTTTTATATTGCATCAGATGCAGCATTGCTTTTTGAACAATCTGCTCAGTACTTGAATCAATATTAGATGTAGCTTCATCCAAAATTAAAATATTACGATTTGATAAAATTGCTCGCGACAAAGAAAGCAGTTGTCTTTGACCTTGTGAAATATTCATTCCATTATGTTCAATTTGTGTTTGATATCCTTTTTCCATATTTTGGATAAAGTGGTGTGCTTGTGTCATTTGGGTTGCTTGTTCAATTTGTTCCATACTTGCATTTGGATTGGTCATTTTAAGATTTGCTAAAATAGTTTCATTGAATAAAAATGAATCTTGTAGCACAATAGTTAAGATGTCTTTCAAGTCTTTTGAATTGATTTCTTTTAGCTCATTTCCATCGATTTTAATGCTTCCTTGTTGGTAATCATAGTATTTTGAAATTAAGTTAATAATTGTGGTTTTACCAGAACCAGTTGGTCCTACAATCGCAATCACTTTTCCTTGCTCAGCTTTAAAGGAAGCTCCTTTAAGTTGGTAATTAGAAGAATTTGGATTATATTTAAAGAAAACATTATCAAAAACAACTTCCCCTTTCACTGATGCATAACTAACGGTATTGTTTTGATTATATTTATATGCTGCAAACGCGTATGGATCATTTGTGTTAGTTTCAATGAATTTTTGCTCATTTTGATCAAATCTGATTTTAACAATGCGGATTTTTTCATTTTGATGCGATTCAATTGGTGCATCTAAAATGCGAATAACTCTGGTAGTTGCTGCAATTCCAACTTGTGCTTGAAATACAGTTCCTAATACCGCTTGAAAAGGTCCCATAAAGTTTCAATTCAATGATGTATAAGTAAAAATTAATGCAGCAGTTGCTTTTCCATCCACCCCTGCACCTAACCCAGGTACACCTAAAACAGGGACTGAAAATAAATAAAATACTGCTGAAATGGCTGTAATAATTAAGA
The DNA here is from genome assembly GCF_054353935.1 of Mycoplasma sp. 246B. Taxonomy (NCBI): domain Bacteria; kingdom Bacillati; phylum Mycoplasmatota; class Mollicutes; order Mycoplasmatales; family Mycoplasmataceae; genus Mycoplasma; species Mycoplasma sp. 246B. The sequence goes on along the minus strand of NZ_JBTHHM010000002.1, from coordinate 135,272 downwards.
TAATTAAGTTTGAAATCACATAATAAATAGTTTCAAGACTCTTGGTAATTAAATCACCTCGAAAAGCAATTTGACGAATTTTTTTGGTTATCTTTTTTAACTCACTATTAATTAATTCTTGACGGTTAAATGCATTTGTAACCTTAGTATTTGCTAACATTTCTTCGACAAAAGAGTTAAGTTCTCCAAATGCTTCTTGAACTTTGATAAAGTATGGTTGTGAACGTCTAATTACAATTGCAACTGATGCAAACATCAAAAGTGAAAACGGAACAACAATTAATGTTAAATAAACAGATACCATTGACATAACAATAATAGCAATCGAGATGTTAAATATCGCATTAATAACTTGGGTTAGCCCTTGATAAAGCGATAAAGCGATGTTATTGCAATCAACAATTAAGCTTGAAATAAGGTTCCCGGTTTTATTATTATCATAATAACTAATTGGCATTTCTAACAGCGAATGCATTAATTTGTTTCTCACCCTTGCCGCTGCATAAAAGGCAACTTTAGCATAAATGCTATTTTCTAAATAACGAAAAATGGCATATATTAAATAACATCCACCTAATCCAGCAAGAGTCAAAGCAAACTGTGTGATAGAAATATTTTCAAAAGCGATATTACCTTTTGCTAGAGGTTCAAAAAAGTGGTTAATAACAAATCCTATTAAAAAACTGCCACCAATATAAGCCAATGCATTTAAAACAGAAAACAATAATGCTCAATAAATAATAGTTCTATCTTCTTTAATAAAAGAAATTCAAACCTTAAAAGCACGTCAATTTGAATGTTTAGTCATTATGCTCCTTATTGTTGTAATTGGTTAAAGTTAACATCAGCATATCATTGGCATGTTTGTAGGAGTTCATCGTGACTGCCTTGTCCAATGATTCTACCTTTGTCTAAAACGATAATTTTATCAGCATGCTTGATAGAATTAATTTTTTGTGAAATGATAATATTGGTGGTTTGATAATTTGTTGACAAATTATGAATAAGGTTTTTAGTAGTTATGTTATCTAAAGCACTGGTAGAATCATCTAAAATTAATATTTTTGGTTCAATTAATAAGGTTCGAGCAATCGAAAGACGTTGTTTTTGTCCACCTGATAAGTTTTTGCCACGTTGTCCTACAATATGATCAAGTTTATCTGCAAACGAATTAACAAATTCGTTTGCACATGAAGAATCGAGTGCTTTTTGAATTTGTAGTTCAGTAGCATCTTCTTTAGCAAAAAGTAGATTAGATTTAATGCTACCTGAATAAAGTAAAGCATCTTGGTATACAATCCCGACATCTTTACGGATTTGGTTGGTATCAAGGTTATTAACTTCTTGGTTATCGATTAAAATATTTCCGTCAGTATATTGCATATTTTTAATCAATAAGTTTGCTAAGGTAGATTTTCCAGCACCAGTTGGTCCGATGATTCCTAAGGTTTGACCTGCATCAATTTTAAAATTAATATCTTTTAATACATAATCTTCAGATGTTTGAAAATATTTAAAATTCAAGTTTTTAAATTCAATGCTGTAGCTGTTTTTATCGTTATTTGTATTAAGATGTGTTGGAAATAATTTATCTGAACTTTTGAAGTTATAGACATATGAAATTCTTTTAGCAGAAACACGAGCGCGGAAAAAAGTTCCTAAAAATTGACTAAAACTACTGATACCAAGTGCGATAATAAATTCATATTCAATAAATGTATTAATCTTAGCAATTAATTGTGGGATATTAGTATTTGGATTTTTTTGAATTGTCACAAATGCGACAGCATAAATAATAATAATTATTAAGTTAGTAATAAAGAAAAATGCAGGCATTGCTAATGAAAAGAGTGAAAAAATTCCACGTTCATTAACTTTTCATTTATTGGTTGCGCTTTGATATTTGCTATATTGTTGCTCTTGCAGGTTATATGCTTTAATAAATCTGATTCCTAGGATGTTTTCATCAGATTCTTTGGTAATTGCATCCAAGTTTTTACGGTTTTGCGCAATTAATGGTCGAACAAATTTAAAGATAAAATACATTACAAAAACTAGCAAAGGAATTACGGCAATAATCGCTCATGTTAAAGGAACATCAGTTAAAAATGCAAAAACTAAACCAGCAATGATATAAAAAGGAGCTTTAACTAAGGTAGTGCTTGCTCCAACTAAAAACTCTCAAAAGACTGCAACATCGTCGTTGATCCGAGTGATAAGACTTTCTGGTGTAATTTGTGCAATTTCTTTTAATGATAACTTTTGGTATTTAGCAAACAGTTTATCGCGATAAAAATTTGATGCTCTTTCTCCTGATCAGACAATGATTAAAAGACCCATCATTGATACAAAAGAAGAAAAAGCGATTAATCCTAAGGTAACACCTAAAAGTAGACCTAATGTATTAGAAAAATTTGTAGATTGATAAATTATATGATTGAAAAGTACTATGTGATATGTTCCACTTTTATTAATCAACAGAGGTAAAAATTGAGCAATAAAAATTGGAATAAACATTGTTATAATTACATTTAATAAGATTAAAGATACTCCAAATCAAATCCGATTCTTCAGATTTTTCGGGAGAATCTTAAACATAGATATCATATTACCCCCTATTCTTGGTCATCTCATTCGAACTCAAAACCATAAATTGCAACGATATCACCTTTTTGGATGTTGCGACGAATTAGTTCGTCTCATACACCGATTTTTTTAAGGATGTTATTAAAGCGAACTAAGTTATCATAAGTGTTAATAGGAATTTTATAATAAAGTTCTTCAACTTTCTTTCCATTAACATCAAAGTATCCTTTATAAGGATTTTTTACAATAAAATCTGGTTCATAAGTTATAACCTTTACTGAATCATTTTCTTCAGTAATTGTTTGAAATTGAGTAGTTGAAATAAGTTCTCATAAAGCAGCTTTAACAGCTTCTAAGTTATGATGAAAAATTGCAGATATCGAAATAACTTTAACATCAGGATATTTATTCTTAAATGCTTTTAAATGTGAATTAAAAGCATCTAAATCAGATTTATTGGCTATAACTAATTGTGGTTTTGATTCAAGTTTTAAATTATATGATTTTAGTTCATTATTAATAGTTTCATAGTCTAAAATCGGGTTTTTATCTTCTGAACCAAAATCAATAATATGTGCGATGACTTTACATCTTTCGATGTGTTTTAAAAATTGAATTCCAAGTCCTTTACCTAATGCGGCACCTTGAATTAAACCAGGTAAATCAGCAACGGTAAAAGAGTTTTGATGAAATTGCACCATTCCTAATTGTGGTACTAAGGTTGTAAATTCATATTCTGCAACTTTTGCATGTGCATTTGAAATAGAATTTAAAAATGTCGATTTTCCTGCTGAAGGCTTACCTACCACACCGACATCAGAAAGAATTTTTAAGACTATATGTGCTTGGTATTTTTCTCCAGGCATACCGTTTTCAGCAATTCTAGGTGCTGTGTTTTTAGCGGTTTTAAACTTGTTATTACCACGACCACCTTTTCCACCTTTTGCTACCAAATATGCTTGATCAGCTTTGATAACATCAGCAATTAATTTCGTCCCATTATATACCAAGGTTCCTATTGGAACTTTGACATAAGTGTCTTTAGCATTAGCACCGTAAAGATTTTTTGGGCCACCCTTGACACCATCTTCTGCTGTAATATGCTTGTTTTTGTAAAAACTAAGCAAGGTGTTTTTACCTAAATCACCAACAAAATAGATGTTTCCTCCACGACCTCCATCGCCTCCATCTGGGCCACCTTTATCAACATGCGCCTCGCGACGAAAAGAGATCATCCCATCTCCACCTTTACCAGCTTGCAATAATATGCTAACTTCATCGATAAACTTTGCCATAAAATCCTTTCTTAATATTATAGTATTTTAAAGTGTCAACTTAGGTAATTATTTTAAATATTGTTTTAATTCTTCAACTTTATTAAGTCGCTCTCATGGTAGATCGATATCATTTCTACCAAAGTGTCCAAAATATGCTGTTTTTGCATAAATTGGTTTTCTTAATCCAAGTGCTTCGATAATTGCTTTTGGTGTGAGATTAAAGGTATTAATAATTGCATTTTCAATTTTTTCTTTAGCGATTTTTTCGCTCCCGAATGTCTCAACCATAACCGAAATAGGTTTTGCTATTCCAATAGAATAAGCAATTTGAATTTCAACTTTATCTGCTAAACCGGCTGCAACAACATTTTTTGCCACTCATCGAGCAGCATATGCAGCAGATCTGTCAACTTTGGTAGCATCCTTACCACTAAAAGCTCCGCCGCCATGTCGCGATGCTCCACCGTAGGTATCAACAATGATTTTACGTCCTGTTAAGCCAGTATCCCCGATAGGTCCACCGATAATAAATTGTCCGGTTGGGTTAATTAGGATGTGTTTTGGAGCATCTAAATTAAATTTTTGTAATGTTGGCAAAATGATTTTTTGCACTATATAATCTTTAAATTCGGATTCAACATACTTACTTGAATGTTGAATGCTTAATAAAACTGTATCAACACTTGTATGTTCAGGATCGCTGTAATCTAAGGTAACTTGCGATTTCATATCGGCTTTTGCTCATACAAAATCTCCACTAACTCTAAGTTTTTCAGCCACCCTGACAAGTTCATGTGCAACTGTAATCGCAAGTGGCATATAAACATCGGTTTCGTTAGTTGCATAACCAAACATTATCCCTTGATCGCCTGCTCCGATTTCATCACCTAATTCAACTCCCTGAGCGATGTCGGGACTTTGGTGTCGGATGTCTGTGATAAAACTTGTTTCGTTAGTGTAATATCCTAAGGATTTTAAGATATTTTTAGCAATTTCAATAACATCAATATCAGCAGTTGCTTTAACTTCCCCTGCTATAAAGATGTTGTGTCCACTCGCCATTGTTTCGACTGCAACTTTAGCATATGGATCTAAGGTTAAATAAGCATCCAAAATCGCATCTGAAATTTGATCACAGACTTTATCTGGATGTCCTCTTCCAACTGATTCGCTGGTAAATAATTTTCTCATATAAAAAAACTCCTTATTAGTTAAATAGGAGCATAAAGATGGTCATTTGCATGTTGGGATACATCCCCTGACTCTCCACCGTGTATTAAACCGGTTGGCAATGGTTTTCGTTGTCAACTACCATACTCTTTATGCTGACCATATAAAAATATATGGGTTATGCAATTATAGCAGAATTTTTAAGGAAAGAAATAATTTAACGATTTTTGTTTTGGATGCTATATAAAATAAATTTATTTTCTTTTTTATGTTATATATAGTAAAAAAAGAAAATAAAGGGATTTATACACAAAGATATTAAGATTTAATTCACAAGCAAAACAAATTAAAAATTTTGCTAAAAAAATATAACATTTTTAATATAATAAAAATTAAAGAGGTAAATATGAAAAAAAGTTATCAAGCAATCGTTATTGGTGGTGGTCATGCAGGTGTGGAGGCTGCTTTTGCTCTAGGAAATAAAGGTTATCAAACTGCATTAATTTCATTTGATTTAAAGCGTTTAGCGATGATGCCTTGTAATCCGTCGATTGGGGGTCCTGCAAAAGGGATTATAACTCGTGAAATTGATGCATTAGGTGGAGTTCAGGGATATTTTTCAGATTTAGCGATGATTCAAATTAAGATGTTAAATGAATCAAAGGGTCCTGCTGTTAGGGCATTAAGGGCTCAAATAGACAAAGATAAATATTCTAATATTATTGCAAAAGCACTAAATGAGCATCTAAATATTGATTTAATTGAAGCGGTTGTTGAAGAAGTTTTAACAGATTCAGAAAAAAAAGTAGTTGGTGTTGTTTTATCAGATGGAAGTGTTATAAAAACAACTGTGTTAGTGATCACAACTGGAACATATATGAATTCAAGAATTTTACGTGGAGATGAAATTACTATATCCGGACCTGATAATCAAAAAACTACACCAAAACTTAGTTTATCACTAAAAAAATTAGGTTTGCAACTTCAACGCCTTAAAACTGGTACACCTGCTCGAGTTTATGCCGATTCAATAGATTTTTCACAAGTAGAAAAAGAAGACTTAGAAGATAATGTATTGACTTTTTCAAATCATTCTAACATCAAACTTGATAAACAAATTTCATGTTATCTTACCTATACAAATGATGCAACACACAAAATAATTGAAGAAAATATTGGTAAATCTGCAATGTATTCAGGTTTAATCGAAGGGGTGGGACCTAGATATTGTCCTAGCATAGAAGATAAAGTAATGCGTTTTCGAGATAAACATCGTCATCAAATCTTTTTTGAACCTGAAACAGCTGATGGAAGTATTATATATGTAAACGGGATGTCAACATCAATGCCAATAGATGTGCAAGATAGGATGTTAAGAACTATACCAGGATTACAAAATTGTCGCATCCAAAAATGAGGGTATGCAATTGAATATGATGCTTTAAATCCCTTACAAATCCAACCATCCTTAGAATCAAAAGTGATTAAAAATCTCTATACAGCAGGACAAATCAATGGAACAAGTGGATATGAAGAGGCAGCCGCACAAGGATTAATTGCAGGAATAAATGCTGCATTAAATCTAGAAAATAAAGAGCCATTAATTTTAAAGCGTGATGATGCATATATCGGAGTATTAATAGATGATTTGGTAACAAAAGGAACAAAAGAACCATATCGAATGTTAACATCTAGAGCTGAATATCGATTGTTATTGCGTAATGATAACCCTGACTTACGTTTATCTAAATATGGTTATCAAATCGGATTGGTTTCTAAACAAACATATGATTATGTACTAAAAAAATATCAAACCATCGATGCAAAAATAAAGCAACTGAGTGAAGAATTTTTATCTTCAAAGTCACAATTAGCACAAAAATATGGAATAGAAAATGGAGTTTCAATGTTAAAAGTTTTAGCCCGTCCAGATGTTAAAGCAGAAGAAGTACTAGGTGATTTCGAATTCAAAAATGAACTTACTACCATTATCCGTTTAGATGGTTATATTAAAAAACAACAAATCCAAGCACAAAAAATGTCGCGCTTAGATTCACTAAAAATACCAAAAGATATAGACTATCAAAAGGTGATGAATTTAGCAACAGAAGCTCGACAAAAACTTGAAGCAATTCGACCACAAACCATAGGTCAGGCATCTCGGATTTCCGGGATAAATCCTACTGATATACAAATGTTGATGTTTTATTTAGGTAGCAAAAAGTAATGAAATTGAATATTATCGCTGTTGGAAGTTTATCAAAAGAATACCAAGATATCTATAAACAATATATCAAGAAAATTAATTTTTTTGCAAAAATTAATTTAATAGAAATCAAAGAACAAAAAAATGATAATATTGACTTGAAAATAAAAAAAGAAACCCAATTAATCCTCGAGAAGATACCTAAAAACTCAAAAGTATTTTATTTATCTACCAATGCAAAACAATATGATTCAATAGAATTTGGCAATTTATTTTTAGATATTGATAATGCTACATTTGTAATTGGAGGTTCAAATGGAGTTGATGAATCATATTTTGAAAATAAGATAAATTTTTCCAAAATGACTTTTCCACACGAATTATTTCGCATAATGCTTATTGAACAAATATATCGAAGTTTTACAATTAAAAATAATATAACTTATCATAAATAATTTTTTAATCTTATTAATATAAAATAAAAAATCTAAATTAATAATAAATTTTTATCATAAACTGCTATAATATAACAACTTCTCTTTTTTATGAATTATAAGGAGTTGTACGTCAGTGCAACTTTTCTTATTTTAAGGAGTCAAATGAACTATAAACAAATTTTAATTGAACAATTTGGTGATAATATTTTGGATGCAAAAATGGTTTCAAATGATTTTGGACAAACTTTAGAAATTACAAGTAAGTTTACTGACTTAAAGCAAGTTGAAGAATTATCCAAACAAGTTTCAATGTTTTTAAACACTCAAAATTGGTTTAAAGATGAATATAATTTAGAAGTTTTATCAAAGGGTTTAAAAACGGATTTAGATATCAATGATTTAACAAGTTATATAAATAAAGAAATAAAAATAAAAACAATTAAAAGTTATGAATCACATAATATCTTTGTAGTCACATTATTGGAAGTTTTTGATGATAAAATACTTGTTAGATGAAATAAAAAAGGGCAGATGCGAAAAGTATCATTTGAAAAAAATAATATTTCTTCAGTAGAGTTATATATTAAATTTTAAGGAACATATGGCAGAAAATAAAAATATTGTTATTGACAAAAGAATAAATGAAAAAAATCAGTTATATCAAATGATTAACTCATATGCAGAATCTAAAAATTTTGACTTTGATACCATTTTAAATATCTTTAAAGAAGAAACATTAAAAGTTATAACAAAAGATATAGATCCTGATGCAGAAATTGATTTTATAGTTAATCACGAAGATAAGACTATCACATTAATCAAGCATAATATTATAGTAGTAGATGATTCAGATGAAATTGTTTTTGAAGAAATAAATGAGAAAAATAGTGAACCAGATTTACAGAGATTATTATTTATTCATATTAAAGAAGCGAAAATTTTAAATCCGAATATTCATTCAGGTGATACAGTTGATATAATTTGAGATTTTGGTTGAATCAGTAAAAAACATCGTGCTGCTATAGAAAACGGGTTTCGCAGTGAGTTAAAATTTGTTGATAAAGAACGTATAAGCAATATTTTTGCTAATAAAATTGGTCAAAAATTTCATGCTAAGGTTTTATCAACTATGGTTCGTGGTGGATTTTTAGTGGAAATCTTAGAAGATAATCGCTTATATAAAGCCTACTTATCGAAACATAAATTAAATCGTTCTGAACCGATACATCCTGGTTCAGATATACAGGTTACATTAGAAGGTATTAATTTAGAAAATAATCTCAATGTTTTAGAAGTTTCGATGATTGATCCAAACCAAGTCCAAGAAACTTTAAAAACTCAGATATCTGAAATAGGTAGTGGAGATATCGAAATTGTTAAGGTGCAAAGAATACCAGGAATTCGTTCTAAGGTTGCTGTAAGAGTTAATCCAAATCGTAACTTTAACTACGATATTGTTGGTTCAATTTTTGGTGAGGGAGCCAAACGCATCATTGCTGTATCTGATATTATTAAAGAAAAAATAGATATTATAAGGTGATCTGCAAATAAATTAGAATATGTTAAAAATGCATTATCGCCTGCTAAAGTAATTGATGTTGTTTTGCACAAGAAAACTCAAAAAGCCTATGCTGTAGTTGAAAAAGAAGAATTTAAAACAGTAATTGGGCGCAGTGCATTAAATATTGACTTAGCATCAAAATTAACTGAAACCAAAATAGAAGTTGTTGATGTTGAAAAAGCGATGCAACTAAAAATACCATTTAAATTAAAAGAAGTTAAAAAGACATTTGTTCCAAGAGAAAAATCGTTATTTAACACAAATAAAAAACCAAGAAAATCAAAACCAAATCAATATCTTAAAGATATCAATATTTCAATGGATGATTTTGATAAAGATGTAGCAGACTTTTATAGTTCAATGCGTATGCAGTCTAGCGATTCATTAATTGCTAAACAAAATACATCGGAAACTATTGATTCACAACAAAAAAATAAATTACAAAAAACAAATGATAAAATTAAACAATCTAGTGAAAGTGTGTTTGATGATTTATTTGAAAAAGTTGATAACCAAATTCAATCTGATAGCGAGTTAAATAATTATGATTTTGTAGATGATATTAATTCATCATTTGATATTAACTTTGCAGCAGAAGAAGAAATAGAAGAATTTCAAAATAGTATGCAAAGTAGTGATAAACCAAAAGAATTTAATAATAAAAACCAAATTAAAAAAGAGAAAAAAGTTATTACTGAATACAAGAAGATTAAAGACTTTAAAGTTGATAATGATTTAATGAACTATGGCTTAGATACAGATATTAATTTTGATGATTTAGATGATGAATGAGAATCTTAAAAACTTTAATCGTAAATGTATCGCGACTAACCAAATAGTAAATGTTAAGGAAATGTTGCGTTTTGATTTTAATCGCAAAGCAAATACAGTTATTTTAGATAAAAATCAAAATATGAAAGGAAGAGGTGCTTATTTTATTCCATCTTTTGAAAATTGGAATAAAATAAGAAGAACTAAAGCATTAAATCGTACCTTTCGTACCAATGTCACTAATGAAACTTACGATGACTTGGAATCACAAATTCAGGAGGTGATCAATGTCAAAGAAAACACATCGGATTAGTAATGTTGCTGAAATAAAGCAACAACTACAAACAGCAAAAACTGAAGTAAAAGATGGAGTGTTTATTTTTACAGGTAAAATGACTATCGGAGATTTTGCTAAAATTACTCGTATTAATGCAAACGACATAATCAAAAAATTCTTTTTACAAGGTAAAATGTATAATCTTAATCACATTTTATCCGAAGAAGAAATTGGTGAAATTTGTTTAGAAAATAATTTAGACTTTCAAAAAGAAACAAATGTTGATGGATCAAACTTTTTAGATGAAGTAAATTTTGAAGATAAACCAGAAGATTTAATTCATCGTAGTCCAATTATTACAGTGATGGGTCATGTTGATCATGGAAAAACCACCCTAATAGATAAAATAAGACGATCGAATATTGTCGCAACCGAATCAAGTGGGATTACCCAACATACCGGAGCATATCAAATTGAACATAAGAATGCAAAAATAACTTTCTTAGATACTCCAGGGCATGAAGCATTTACTAAAATGCGTGCTCGTGGAGCGAAAATTACTGATATTATTATTTTAGTTGTTGCAGCAGACGATGGTGTAATGCCTCAAACCAAAGAAGCGATTCAACATGCAAAGGCAGCTAATGTTCCTATTATTGTTTTTGTCAATAAAATGGATAAGCCTAACAAGGATTTAGATCGTTTGAAGGGAGAGTTAGCAGATAATGAAGTTGTAATCAATGAATACGGTGGAGACACTCAAATAGTTTATGGATCAGCAATAAATGGTGATGGTTTAACTCAATTATTTGATGAAATAACCTTACTTGCTGAACTTTTAGATTTAAAAGCTAATCCAAAACGATATCCAATTGGAACAGTTATCGAATCACGTGTTGATAAAGGTGCTGGTGCAGTTTCTACAATAGTAATTGAAAATGGAACATTATATAAAGGTGACTTTATTGTTGCTGGCTCTAAATATGGAAGGATTCGTTCTTTAACTGATACAAACGGGCATCCTATTAAAAAAGTTTATCCAGGTATGCCGGCTATTATAACAGGATTAAATTATGCCCCTGATGCTGGTGATAAATTTATTGGATTTAGTGATGAAAAATTTGCAAAGAAATTAGCTAACGAAAAGGCTTTTTCTGATAAAATGAATTTATTGCATGATAAATCATTAGTAAATGCAAATTCAGATGGTAAAAAAATAATAAATATTATAATTAAATCAGATGTTCACGGGACTTCTGAAGCTATCAAAGGACAAATAAATGGACTTGAAAATGATGAAGCAATTATAAAGGTTATTGCTGCATCAGCAGGGTTTGTAAGCGGAAATGATTTATTACTAGCACAAGCATCAAATGCTATAATCTTCGTGTTTAACCTAAAAACACCATCAAATATGAAACAAAATGCTCAGGCACAAAATATTAGTATTATTGAGCATAATGTAATTTATAAGATAATTCAAGATTGTCAAAGTATTTTAGATGAATTAAAAGCACCAATTTATGAAGATCGCAAGATCGGTGAAGCACATATTATCAAGGTTTTCTTTTATTCAAAAGTAGGAAAGATTGCAGGATGTATGATGGATGCTGGTGTGGTTCGCGAAAAATGTAAGGTAAAAGTATATCGTAAAGGAAAAATAATTCACGAAGGACAACTAGAAACTTTACGTCGTGAATTAAATGATGCAAAAGAAGTTGTAAAAGGTAAAGACTTTGGTACACATATAAAAGATTTTAATGATATCCAAGAAGATGATGTTTTAGAATTCTATGAAGAAGTAAGAATTAATTAAAAATTGATTTAAAGTATAAATATGTGAAAAATTAACATATTTATTTTTTATCTAGAAATATTTATATACCAGAAAAATTATAAGAATGTTTGAATTGCTAAAAAAGACTATAATATAGATATATATCAATTATGGAGCAATGTTTAAAAAACATTAAATAATTATGAAAAAAAGTGTTAGAAAAATTTTGGTTTCAGGTGGTTCTTTATTGCCTTTAATAACAACATCGGCTGCTATTTCATGTAGTTATCGGAAAATTAACGATGAAAAAATTAAGGTTGGTGGAACTGATAAACAAACCCCAAGTAAAAATGATAAAATTTCACCTGTTCAATCTGTATTAAATTTACAAAAGAAAATCAGAACTGAAAATAACGAATTCTTTAATAATAATCTTACAAAATATAAAGCATATGATAAAGCAAAAAACGAAGGAAGAGATCAGTCTGATTTAGATAAAATTCTTTCTGCATCTGAAGTGAAAAGATTCGAAAGTTTAGTTCGTAATTTTTCGCAAGCAGTTAGATCACAAAGCAAAAAGAATTTTGATAATTTATCATTCTTTAATGAATATCATCCTGCAATTTATTTTCAAAAGGAAAATGAATATATATCACTTTTAAACAAAAATGAACTTAATAAAAAACACGATTTTTATCGTTTATCTACATCAAAAGATGAAGCAAGTGTTAATGAATACAAAAAATATGAAGCTATAAAAGAAAATTTTCAAAAAATTGGTACTCTTTCAAATATTGATGATATAGTTTTTAATAATTTAAATTCTTATCAAGTAGGTCGAATTAAAGAATATGCTCAATTAGTAGCAAATACAAGCTTAGAAAATTTACTGCATAATAACAATGTATATTATTATTTTACAGATAATTATGCAAGGAATATCGATGCTTATAGTTTTAATTTAGATAGTATTTTAAAGAAAGTATATCTTATTAATTGATTTATGCCTAACAGCGAAAATGTTCGTAATTCACATCGTCCAATTGCTTTGTTTATCAGTGTTCCTAAAAGCGAAAATTATCAATTGTTTGATAAAGATAATGAAATGGTTAGAAATAAAACATTTTTTGTTACCAACTGATCAAGGTATGATGAATTAACATCTGATAATTTATAGTTCATTAGCAAAAAAACCGAGAAGTAAAATTTCTTGGTTTTTTTTAATAACAAATATAAAAAATTTTGTAATTTCACTTTTTTATGTTATTATAATTATAGATAAGGTTAAAAAAGGATGAAATCTTATTAAGGTAAATAATTAAATATAATAAAACCTACCTTATCAATTTAAAATTAAAAAATGGAGTAAAATGGTTATTGAAAATAAACTGACATCAAAATTTATAAACAATTGAGATTATAAACCGAGGATATTAAAGTATCTAAATTTATATGATGTTAATAATAAATTATATTTATCAATATTTAATAAATTAATCAATGATATAGTAAATAATATTAAAAAAAGACTTAATAGATATAAACAAATCAACTCAATTTAAAAATTTAGTTGATGTTTTAGTATTAAAATATGTATTATAAATGAAAAAAAGCGATATATATCATTGAACCTATCCGTATCAAACCATTAAATATCAAACTAATAACAAAGAAGTTGTATTAGCAGAAATTTCAGATAGAATATTCAGTTTTAATTCAAGCAGGTTATATTTATATGATCTACCTAAACTTGATGATATTAAATCAAATTTAATTTATGAAGTTATTCAAATACCAAAGGATTATAGTGTGGAATTTGAAGGTATATTAAACTTTAAAGAAACCAATGATTTTTTAGTAAAACAAAAATAATATTAAAAGAAAATAATATATTGGTGGAGTGGAATCTTGCCTTTATAAAATATACTAAATAAAATAGTTAAATAATGTTATCAATCAAAATAAAAGGAGTAAAATGAAAAATAGAAGAAAATTTTTATGAGCATTAGGTATGACATCGACTATTGTCTTACCTATTGCAATCGTATCAACACCAAATACAAATAAAAACATCCAATGATATGAAAAAGCAAATGATCTAAAGTTAGAAGTTAGAGATTCGTTTGGTAAAAATTATAATCTTAATTCAAGTGTTGAACAAATAAATAATGATTATGAGTTAAAAGTTTTATTAAATCATAAATATTTAACCAACTTACAAATTAATGATGAAAAATATATAAAAGAACAAAATGATGAATTTATTAAATCAGTTAGAACTCAAGGTTTAAAGTTTTTAAATTCCAATGTAAGTATGATATCCCCGATAGTATGATTTTATTTTCAAAAGGAAGAAGATCGTAAAGAATTTATACATAAATTAAATAAAGATAATCAGGTTAATCGATTTATTCTTTATAAAAACGATTCTTTAAATCCTACTTCATCGATTTCATATTCAAAATTTAAAGATGATTATTTATTTAATAACCATCCTGATTTTTATAAATATGATATAAAGAATAAATATCAAATTTATAAAACTATAAATTTTGAAAAACAAAACGAAAAGGATTCAAACAGCCACACACAATTTAATGAAAATAAGGTCGCTGTATATGAATACAAAGGACAATTAAGAAATCACGAAACTAATAATTTTTATAAAAATGAAGAATACATTTTAAACGAATACACAAAACCTGATGGTTATAAGGATCATGGAACATTTGTTACATCGATAGTAGCAGGTGACGAAGGATTTGATAAAAAAGCATCAATATATTTTGCAACATTTGAAGATAAAAATGGTGATTGACAAAGAAACTTAGAGAATTTAATAATCAATAAAGGTGTAAGAATAATAAACCATAGTTATGGAAGTGGACGTGATTTATCTCAAAGATTTTATGGGGAAGAAAGTTATATAGTAGATTATTTATCAAGAAAATATGGTGTAGTTAATGTATTTTCTGCAGGTAATGGTAATAACGGAATAGGAGATATGGAATGAATAAATAAATATTCACTATCTTATAATTCAATTGTTGTTGGTGCATTAAGTAATAATTTAATGTCAGATATAAAGGATGATAGAATTGCTTATTATTCTAATATATTAATTGATTCAAGCAATGGCGATATTGCAAAACCTTTTATAGTTGCACCTGGTACATTTGATTTTTATAGAAAAGATAAAGGAACAAGTTTTGCTGCTCCAGTTGTAACAGGTTTATTATCTACTTTGTCAAGAGAAAGAAAATTTATGATAGATAATGATGAATATCGGATTCCCGTATTAAAAAGTATCTTAAGTGCATCTGCTATATCAACAAACGATTCAAATCAATATAGAAAATCAAGTGGTTTTAGCAATGTTTATGGAGCAGGCATTCCAGATTTTGAAAATATGAAGAAAGCCGCAGAAAATGTGAAAATCATAAAAGTTACTAATGCAGATACTAGAGATATCCTTATGAGATCAAATTCAATTTATCTAAATGATGGACAAATACTGAAAACATCTTTATCGTGGATGTTTAATGCAGGATTATTAAAAAATAAAAACAATAAGCCGCAATATAATCCTAATGTAAATTGATGATGGTTCTTAGGTCCGATTGGTGGTATAATAGCAAATTCTGTCGAATTTGATAGATTAAAAAGTGAGACTGATGAATGAAATAAAATTCATATAAAAGAGGATTGATTAAAAAAAGATGAAGTCATAAAAAGACAAAATATGAAATTTTCTGATTATGATTTAATATTAGAAAAATATGATTCTAATTTAGGTTGAGTTCAAGTAGCAACATCACAATCTTCTTCATCAAATGATGAATTAATAGAATATAAATCAGATGGTTGGGGTGAATATAGACTGGTAGTTAAAAAATATAAATCTGCTTTATTTGATAATTCAGTTGATGATGTTTTAGCATTTACATATGTTGTTCAAAAATAAACTATTTAAATTTTTATTAACTAATTCTGCAATTATTACATTAATTACTTCATCATGTGCTTATTTAAATAATGAAGTCGAAAAAAACCTTAAAAATCATTCTCAACTCAATTATTCAATGAATTTACTAAGATTAGAGCAACAAAACCAAGATATAAGCATTAATAATTCTCAAATTTTTGACCAATTTATTTATGATCTTAATCAAACAAAAAAGATAACTTATTTTTTTAAAGAACCTGTTTTAATAAAGTCAAAAGAAGAATTTATTCAAAAAGTTGTCGGAAAAATAAACGATTTTTACCATAAATATAACTTAAATAAATCAATTAATGATGAACAGATAATAAAGATGTTCGAAACAGATTACTTAAAAAAATTAAATTTAGACGAAATATTATCAACACAAAACATCTTGATTTATGAACAATCACCATATTCGATCCCTTCTGATTTAGAATATTTAGTTTATGACGAATCAAATGATTTAGATAATATAAAAATTTTAAAAGTAAAACCAGGATATTATTTAAGTGTTAATCATAATCTTTATTCATTTGCTAAAAAGATTTTTACAGTCCTTAAATTACCGAAAAATAAAAATTATAAAATTGTAGGTTTAAATGATGAACAAATTGATAAATATATTGCTAATTTATCAAAAAAGTCAAAGTATAAACGTGATAATTTTATCATAAAAGATGATAATTTTGATGTTTATTTAGATGTTAAATCCTTAATAAACAGAATCCAAACAAACCAAAGTATAATTTACAAACCCATCACCTTTATTAATAATCTTACAAATGAAGCACTTAAAGATATTAATACATCTGTAGAATATTTTAAAATATCAAATGAAACAGAATTTAATGAAAAAATTTTAATTCCATTATTCAACATTTCAGAAAAATCACATCAAAACAAGACACAACAAGAAATTAAAATCATTTTTGAAAATGAATTCTTAAATGCTAAGACTATAGCTGATGTCTTAAGTGATATGAATTTATATATTCGAATTATAAAAGAAAAGGGTGATATATATCATTGAACCTATCCGTATCAAACCATTAAATATCAAACAAATAACAAAGAAGTTGTATTAGCAGAAATTTCAGATAGAATATTCAGTTTTAATTCAAGCAGGTTATATTTATATGATCTACCTAAACTTGATGATATTAAATCAAATTTAATTTATGAAGTTATTCAAATACCAAAGGATTATAGTGTGGAATTTGAAGGTATTTTAAACTTTAAAGAAACCAATGATTTTTTAGTAAAACAAAAATAATATTAAAAGAAAATAATATATTGGTGGAGTGGAATCTTGCCTTTATAAAATATACTAAATAAAATAGCTAAATAATGTTATCAATCAAAATAAAAGGAGTAAAATGAAAAATAGAAGAAAATTTTTATGAGCATTAGGTATAACATCGACTGTTGTCTTACCTATTGCAATCGTATCAACACCAAATACAAATAAAAACATCCAATGATATGAAAAAGCAAATGATCTAAAGATAGAAGTTAGAGATTCGTTTGGTAAAAATTATAATCTTAATTCAAGTGTTGAACAAATAAATAATGATTATGAGTTAAAAGTTTTATTAAATCATAAATATTTAACCAACTTACAAATTAATGATGAAAAATATATAAAAGAACAAAACCAAAATTTTATTAATTATGTTAAAAAAATAGGATTAAAATTTCTGAGTTCTACTTCAAGCAGAATCTCACCGATAGTATGATTTTATTTTCAAAATGAAGATAATCGTAAAGAATTTATACATAAATTAAATAAAGATAATCAGGTTAATAGATTTATTCTTTATAAAAATGATATAACAAATATCAAAATACCTGTAAAAGAAATTTATGAATCTCCTGATAATTATTATTCATACAGAGATGATCTTTTCAGATATGAAATCAAAAATAAATATCAAATTTATAAAACAGTAAATTTTGAAAAACAAAATCAAAAAGATCTAAATAGTCATACCAGTTACAATCAAAATAATGTAGGTGTTATGGAATATAGAGGACAACTTAATTATTCGACTACATATAATTTTTTCAAAAATAATATGTACGTTTTGAATCAATATACAGAGACAAAAGAAGATGTAGATGATCACGGTATTATTGTTTCATCTATTGTAGGTGGCAAGGAAGGTTTTGATAAGAAAGCAAGTATTTATTTTACATCTTTTGATGGCAAAAATAGCGACTGACAAAAAAGACTTGAAGATTTAATTATAGATAAAGGTATTAGAGTTATTAACCATAGTTACGGAAGTGGTCTTAATTTAAGAGAAAAACTTTACGGTGAAGAAAGTTATATAGTTGATTATCTTTCTCGAAAATATGGTGTTGTAAATGTATTTTCTGCTGGAAATGGTAATGATGGCAGAGGAATGAATTGAATAAATAAATATTCATTATCTTACAATTCAATTGTTGTAGGTGCATTAAATAAGAATTTAGAAGCAAATATAAAAGACAACCGAATTGCATCATACTCGAATATATTAATTGACCCAAGTAATGGTGATGTTGCAAAACCATTTATAACTGCACCTGGAACGTTTGAATTATATGAAGAAAAAAATGGAACAAGTTTTTCTGCACCAGTTATAACTGGATTATTATCTACATTATTAAGAGAGAAAAAATTAATATTAGATAAAGATGAAACTAGAATACCTGCTTTAAAAAGTATCCTTAGTGCTTCTGCTATATCAACAAACGATCCGAAACAACTCAATAAATCTAATGGTTTTAGCAATTTATATGGATCAGGTATACCTGACTTTGAAAATATGAAAATAGCCGCAGATAATTTAAGTATATTAAAGATCAATTCATCCGATACTAATGATATTCTTAAAAGATCAAATTCGATTTATTTAAATTCAGGCCAAATATTAAAAGCATCGTTATCATGAATGTTTAATGCAGGTTTATTAAAGAATCTTGAAAATAAACCAAAATACAATTCAAATGTAAATTGATGGTGATTTTTAGGTCCAATCGGTGGTTTAATAGCTAACAAAGTAGAGTCAGATCGTGTAAAAAGAGAGACATCAGAATGAGAAAAAACCCACCACAAATCAGATTGATTAAAAACAGATGAAGTATTAAAAAAACAAAAAATGAAATTTTCAGATTATGATTTTATCTTAGAAAAGTATGAGTATAATAAAGGTTGAGTTGAAGTTGCAAGATCTGAATCTTCAACATCTAATGATGAATTAATTGAATATAAATCAGATGGTTCAGGAGAATATAGATTAGTAGTAAGGAAATATAAATCAGCTTTATTTGATAACTCAGTGGATGATATTTTAGCATATACATATGTTGTTCAAAAATAAACTATTTAAATTTATTTTCGGTACTACACCTATTATTACTATTATTGCATCTGCATGTTCAACTTCAAAACACGATAATAAAAATTCAGAAACTCAACAAACCGAACGTAACCTTGGATATTCAATAAATTTACTAAGATTAAAACAACAATCACAAGATATTAAACTAAATAATTCACAAATTTTTGACCAATTTATTCCTTACAAAAAAGATCAATGAAGTGCTGTTAATTATTTTAATCAACCACTTTTAATTAAAACAAAAGATGAGTTTATTAAGAATGTTGTAGGTAAGGTTAATGAACTTTACCAAAAATATAACTTAAATAAATCTATGAGTGATGAAGAAATAACAAAAACATTTGAAGATGATTTTTTAGATGCTAAAAACATAGATGATATATTAAAAACACAAAATATTTTAATTTATGAGCAAACCCCGTATCAAATCCCATCTTATCTAGATTATCTTGTTTATGATGCGGAAAATGATATGGGGAAAATAAAAATTTTTAAAATTCTACCTGGTTATTATTTAGATGTTAAACACCTTTATATTTATTATACAAGAAAGATATTTACAATCTTTAAGTTACCTAAAAACAAGGATTATGAAATTAAAGAATTTCCTAATGACCAAATAGATCAGTATATTAACAATTTATCTAATGAATTGCATTACAAAAAAGACGATTTTATTCTAGGGGACAAACAAATTGACATAAAGTCACTTATAAATAAGGCACAAATTAGACAAGATATAATATATAAACCTGTAGCATTTTTAGGTGATTTAACAAATGATATACTTGCTCTAATACCATCAACTACTGAGTATCTGAAAATAACCAATGAATTAGAATTTAACAATCAGTTTTTAGACAATATATATAATATTTCACAAAACTTACATCTTAATCTGTCTAAACAAGAAATTAAAAATATTTTTCAATCTCAATATTTAAAAGCAAAAGACCTTTCAGATATACTTACTAATAATAATTTATATATTCGTATTATAAAAGAAAAAGGTAATATATATCATTTTACTTATCCGTATCAAACAATTAAATATGATATTAATAGCAGAAATAAGGAAATGACATTAGCTAAAATATCAGAAAGAGTGTTTGAATTTAATTCAAGAAGAAGTGATGATCAAAATAAGGAAGCAAGTGATGTTAAAGTAAATCTTATTTTAGAAGTTTTTCAAGCACCAAAAGATTATAGTATTAAATTTAAAGGTGTGTTAAATTTTAAAGAAACTAATGACTTTTTGGTAAAGCAAAGATAAAATAACAAGAAAACCTTGTTATTTTAAATTTCATCATCTTCGTCATAGTCATCAGCGGAGCAAACATCAACAAAAATTTCTTATCTCAAATAATTAAGCATTTTTTGTGTTTTTTTGTTATTTTTAATGATTCCTGCTTTATTATCTCCTTTGCATTGTCTATTTTCATTTTTAGTGTTTGTGAAACTAATCCTGATTTTCTAAAACAAAACATTTTTTGTCAGCAAATGATCTAGGTATGATGAATTAACATCTGATAATTTATAGTTAAAAAGAATAAAAACAGGAAGCGAAATTTTCTTGGTTTTTTTAACGAATATAAAAAATTTTGTAATTTTACTTTTTATGCTAATATAATTATAGATAAGGTTAAAAAAGGATGAAAATCTTATATGGTATTTAATTGTTTTGTTATAAGAAAAAATGCCTTATCAATTTAAAATTAAAAAAGGAGCATAATGAAACATAAAAGAAAGTTCTTATGTGTACTAGGTATAGCATCTACTGTTGTTTTTCCTATAACCATTGTATCAACACCAAGGAATGTAACTAATGTTCAATGATATGAAAATTCAACAAATCCAAAACTACAAATAAGAGAATCTTTTGCTAGAAATTATAGTATTAATTCTTCAACACCACAACCTGATAATCATTTTGAATTAAAGGTTCTATTAAATCATAATTACAAAAATCAAAATCAAATCAATGATGAAGATTTTATAAAAACAGAAAATCAAAAATTTCTTGAGCATATGAAAATGTTGAAAATAGATTTTTTAAATTCTGTTATTAGCAGAATATCACCTATTGTATGATTTTATTTCAAAAGCGAAACAGATCGCAAAGAATTTATTTCAAAAATAAAGGATAACAAACAAGTAAATAGATTTATATTGTATAAAAATAATCCAGAATCAAATATGATGCTGATGACAAAATTTAGTGAAATTGATACTAGAATATTAGGTGGTGGATCTTATTATAATCACCATAATTATGATATTAAGAATATAAATGATGTTTATAAAACCGTTAATTTTCTAAAACAAAACGAAAAAGATCTTAATAGTCATGGTGGATATAATTTAAATAAAATAGGTATTTTGGAAGCAAATAGAGCACTACAAAAATGAAAAACTAATAATTTCGACAAAAACAAAGTTGAAATACTTAACGAATATAATGTGAACAATGATCATGGTTTAATTTCGACAATAATAGCAGCAGGAAAAGAAGGTTTTGACAAAAAAGCTAGCATATATTTTTCATCATTTTATAATACAAATTCTGATTGACAAACAAGATTAGAAGAAATGGTAATTGACAAAAAAATAAAAATCATAAATCACAGTTACGGAAGTTTTAATGAAGAAAAATATAAGTATTATGATGAAGAAAGTTATATTCTTGATTATTTATCAAGAAAATATGGTGTATTGAATGTAATTTCAGCTGGAAATGGAAATGATAATCAGAAAATGATGAAGTGAATAAATCAATTTGGTTTATCATATAATTCAATAGTTGTTGGTGCACTAGATAAAAATTTAAACGATAACATAAAAGATAATAAAATAGCATCATATTCTAATGTTTTAATTGATTCGAGTCACGGTGATATAGCTAAGCCTTTTATAGCTGCACCAGGCTCATATACATTAGCTAACGGACAAACCTGACAAGGAACAAGTTTTTCATCTCCTGTTGTTGCGGGTATGCTATCAACATTATTACGAGAAAAACCTTTATTAGACAATGATTTATATAGAATACCAGCATTAAAAAGCATCCTTAGTGCATCTGCTGTTTCAACAAATGATAGTGATCAAAAAATAAAGACTAGCGGTTTTTCAAATAAATATGGAGCCGGAATTCCTGATTATGAAAATATGATAAAAGCATCAAATCATATTAATTATGCAACAGTTAAATATAATAATTCAGCTGGTGTAATAAAATCTACTAATTCTTTTTTTACTTCAAAAGGAAAAACAATAAAAGCATCTTTATCATGGATGTTTAATGCAGGTTTATTAAAAAACAAAGAAAATCAACCAGCATATAATCCTAATGTTAATTGATGATGATTTTTAGGACCTATTGGTGGAATAGTTGCTAATTCTATTGAAGTTGACAGATTAAATAAAGAAAGTGAAAAATGAAGCATTGAGCATCGTTCTAATGATTGATTAAAACATAAAGTGGTATTGAATAGACAATCAGAAAAGTTTTCTGATTATGATTTGTATTTAGAAAAATATGATAAAATTCAAGGTTGAATAACAGTAGCATCTTCTAAGTCTATTTCATCAAATGATGAATTAATAGAATATCATACAACAGAAGATGGTGAATATAGATTAGTAGTGAAGAAATGAAAATCAGCTTTGTTTGAAAATTCTGTTGATGATGTTTTAGCGTTTACATATGTCATTCAAGAGTAAATTATTAAAATCACTACTTATCTCTACACCAATATTCACTGCTATTGCAGTTTCATGTTCAAATAAAAAAGATTATTCAGAAACTGTTTCTACTGATACACCATATTTAATGGATTTGCTACGACTTAAGCAAGTTCAACAAGGAATTGTTATGAATAATTCTGAGCTTTTTGATCAATTTATAGATAAAAATAAGATTTCAACTACTCCGATTTATTTTAGCAAGCCTACATTAATTAAATCTAAATCCGAATTTAATGATACTGTTATAAATGTTATCAATCAAACATACCAAAAATTTCATATGCAAAAATTATTGTCGGACAATGATATTTTGCAAATTTTTGAAAAAGATTTTTTAAATAACCAAAGCTTAGAAAATGTATTAAATGATAATAATATCCTTATATATCAAGATGGTGATTTATTTGGCACTGAATATTTAGAATATCTAATTTTTGATCATATCAGCAGCAACAAAGTAAGTATACTAAAAACAACTACAGGTATGGATTTACCTGTTTGAACTGCTCTTTCACCTTACTTACCTATATTTACTGTGTTAAAAATACCAAAAAACAAAGATTACACAATAACTGAACTTGATAAAACACAACAAAAAGTGTTAAAAAAAAGATTGTATTATGAACTTAATTATAAATTTACAGATTTTATAGTTCGTGAATCGTTTGAAAGTTTAACAAATCTGATAAATAATATTCAGATAAAACAAAGTATAAATTCTAAAAAAATATTATTTTTAGGAGATTTAACAAATCGATCATTATCTAATATCGAGCAAACAAAGCAGCCATTGATAATTAACACAACAGAAGAATTTAATCAAAAAATTCTTCTACCACTATTAAATACAGCAAAAGAACAGTCATCTAATTTAACTCCATTAAATATAAAAAATAATTTTGAAGAATTATTTTTATCTGGGAAGAAAATAGAGAATGTTTTGAGAAAAAATAAACTCATAGTTCATATAAGTAAATCACTTGGTCAAATATTAAACTGAAATTTTCCTAATCATCTAGTGATAAATAAGGAGAAGAATAATAAAGTCCATATTTCATATGTAAGTCAACGAACCTTTAATTTCAATTTTTCAAAATATGATTTTTTTAGTATACCAAATGCTTCTGAACAAAAGGCAAGTCTAGTTTATGAAGTATTTTTTGTTCCAAAAGATAATGAAGTGCTATTTGATGGAGAAATGAATTATAAACAAGCAAATGATTTCCTAGTTTTACAAAAAAAATATTAATGTTAGAATAAATTAATCAAATATTTGATTTAAAAATTCTAAAAAATATAAAAATAAATATTGATAAACATAAAGAATTGCGAAAAAGATTAATATAATTGGTTATTAATCTTTTAGTCCAACTCCAAGATAAAATAACAAGAAAACCTTGTTATTTTAAATTTCATCATCTTCGTCATGATCATCATCTGCACAAACATCACCAAAAATTTCTTGCTTTAAATCATCAAGCATTTGTTTTTGTTTTTTGTTGTTTTTTATTATCTGTGTTTTGTTTTCGATATGGCAAAGTTGTGTATCTGATTTAGAATTAGTAAAATTAATTTTACATTCTTTTATCCTTTCATCAGCTGTTTCTTCGGTAAATATAATTGTAGGAATAATAATTGGTTTACGACGTTTTTCTTTATAAAACAAATTAGATAATCTATCGATAATAACTTTTTCTAAATCCTTGGTGGTTCAATTATTCGAGTTTTTGATTTGATGTAAGATTGCTCCGTGACTAATACGTCGAGCTTCATCTACTAATTCTTTGGATGTTTTAACAAAGAAACTTCCACGAGTGATAATATTAGGTCTACCAATAATCATATTTTTTTCTTTATCTATTAAAAATACTATATTTACAAAACCAGATTCTTTCAGCATCTCCCTTTGTTTAATAATATTTGCATTAATTGTTAATACTTTATTACCATCAATATAAACTGGTCCAAAATCAACTTTCTCATTGGTTTTATAGATATTTTGATTCAACATATGATATACATCACCTTTTTCTAAAATCAAAACATTCTTTGGATTTATACCATTTGATATGGCTGTTTTTCCATGTGCAACACACATTCGGTATTCACCATGATAAGGAAGAAAGTATTTGGGTTTAGTTAGTCTAAAAATTTTGTCATGCTCTCATTGATATGCATGACCAGACGTATGTAAATAACCATCAATACCATTTTCTTTGATTATTGCTCCTAGTTTATAAAGTCGGTTAATAAGTAATTCTACAACCATACGATTTCCAGGAATTGGACTTGAGGAAAATATAATTACATCACCTTTGGTTATTTTTATAGTAGCATGTTTACCATAACTCATCCTTGATAAAGCTGCTAATTGTTCTCCTTGTGATCCGGTGGTTAAAATTAGTAAATCCTTATTAGGTGTGCTTGCAAGTTGTTTTTTATCGATTAAAACATCATCGCTAACATTTATATAACCTAACTTGCGGCCAATTTTCACTCCTTGTATCATTGATCTTCCGAATGTAATGACCTTTCTACCTAACTTTTGAGCTAGTTCGATAATAACTTTAACTCTTGTAAGGTTTGATGCAAAAGTTGTAACAACAATTTTGTGTTTTGCATCAGTAATAATACGTTCAATGTCAGTCAAAATATCACTTTCACTTGGTGAGTGATTAGGACGCATTGCATTAGTAGAATCGGATAAAAGTGCTGTAAGTCCTTGTTTTCCGATTTCATCGAGGCGGGCAAAATCTGTGTAATTACCAATTGGAGTATAATCAAAACGAAAATCTCCAGTACACATTATTGAACCATTTGGAGTTGTAATTCTGATACCAAAAGCATCTGGAATTGAGTGTTGTGCAGTTCAAAAATCAACTTTACAATTATTATCAAAGTAATGTACATCTGATTTATTTATCTCGATAAATTCGATATTTTTATTAATTTTATGTTCATCAAATTTTAATTTTAAATATTGAATTGCAATTCTTGGGGCAAAGATTTTTTTAATATTAACTTGTTTTGCTAAATATACAACTCCACCAATATGATCTTCATGCCCATGAGTGATAAAAACACCTTCAATTATTTTATTAGATTGCTTTAAATATTCATATCTAGGTACAATCCCTTTGATACCAGTATTATAAGTATCAGCGAATTTAATTCCTGAATCAATGATAAAAATATGATTTAAATGTTCTATTATAAGGGTAGATTTACCTATTTCAAGTAAACCACCTAAACCTAAAATTTTAGTAGGAATAGTATTGTTCATTTATGCTCCTGCATTAATTTGATAAGTTATTTTTAAGGAAATATTATAATTTTGTAAATAAGAATAATAATTATTAATATTTATATCATAAGATTTATAAAATAAAAGTAATTAGACTAAAAATATCAAAAATTTAGTGAATTTATATCAAATGATATAATTATAAAAACAAAAAGATTAAGGAAGAATATGATAGGTATAATTTATTCGATGATTTGATTTCTGATACCTTATAACAAATTTGTATCAGATTATATTAGTTTTAGTTTATATCGACTTAAGAATGCTAAAGCAAAGATTGATAACAAAGTTTTTGATTTCTTGTATCAAAGAATTAAATTATATATTAAAATTCTAATTTTTATAACAATAATCAGTGTAATTTCGTTTATTTCTATTTTGCTCTTATTTATACTGTTAAAACAAAAGATTAACACAAATTCATACGATACTTTTAATGCAGTTATGATAACTTTATTGATGCTTTTTGGAATTGATTTGTTTTTATACACGAATTCATTTTTTACCTTTAAAAGAATGCAAAAAGACTTAAAAAAATATCGTGATTATAATAATAAATTAGGAAAGAGCAATCTTTTATATCATAAAATACTAGATAAAAGAGAGAACACACAACTTAATTTCCGAAGCAACGGAATATTTGTTTATGCAAAAGATTATGATATGCAACAGAAAAAGTCAGATTATTTTTACAAGATACCATTATCTAGGCATTTTCATTATCCAGCCAAAATATTAACAAAAATCAAAGATATTCAAACCCGAAATTATGTGTTTATTTCACAAGATTATAAAACTTTATTTTATAAAAACCAACCCGTTGTCTCAGGGATGTTTTACGATTTATATCAAGATACATTAAAATACTAACTATAATTATCTTCCAGTTGTATTTTTACAACTGTAATATAGTTAAAAAAGTAAAAGTTAATGTTTTTGAAAGAATCTATTAAGTATAAATTTCATTAGATAAAAAACATAATTTTTTATTTCTATTTATAATCTTTTTTAATATAATTAAAAAGCTTTCAATTATTAAGATAATTTTTATTAAAAAAAACCACAAAGGAGGAAAACCATGGCTATTGTACCAAAACGTAAAACATCTAAACAACGTAAACACAAAAGACAAACACACAGTGCTTTAACATTACCTAATTTAGTAAAATGCAGTAACTGTTCAGAAGCAATTGAACAACATGTTGTATGCTGAAATTGTGGTTTTTACAAAGGTGTAAAAGTTAAACACTATGTTGCACAAAGTGACAGAATTCAGAAATAGTAGCATTTGCTATTTTTTTTCGCCTTTTTTAGTTTGTAATTAGTTCTTTTTTTATATATATTGTGGAGGAAAAAATGATACTTTATAAAATTGGTGAAATAGTTCACAAAAATAAAAATAACTTGATATTTGAAAACAAAGGAGATGGCTACATTGTAACTGTTCCAAGTATAAATCGCTTTGAATTAGGACAAAAATTGAAAATATACATTTATGAACATTCAACAGATTATCTACATAATTTCTATGGGTTTAAGGAATTTAAAGAAAGAATCCTATTTATGGATTTACTAAATGTAGATAAAGTAGGACCAAAAGTAGCGATTATCATCTTAGATAAAGGTTGAGAATTAATAGCAAATGCAATTGCACAAAATAATTGAGAAGAAATTGCAAAATGTCAATTTGTAAGTGAAAAAACAGCACGACTTATATGCTTAGAATTAGGTGATAAATGAAGAAAAATGGTTGATAAAAGCATTCAAACTAATTCTGAATCAACTGCAATGATTAATGAATTATCAAACACATTATCAACATTAGGATTCAAGAAAAAACAAATTGATTATGCGCTTTTAAATATTACTGAGAAAAAAGACTTTGATAAGATGCTTGAAGAAAGCATTGGTTTAATTACTGGAAATAAAGATGGAGAAATTAGAGCTTAGACCTCAAAATTTTGATGATTTTATAGGACAAAATCATTTAAAAAATACACTAAAAACAATTATAGAAAGTTCAAAAGTCCAAGACAAAGTACTTCCACATATACTTTTTTATGGTTCACCCGGTATGGGTAAAACAACATTAGCTACAATTATAGCAAATGAATATGGCAAAAGCATTCATTATGTTCAGGGAGCAAATATTGAGAAGAAATCTGATTTAATCAGTATGCTTTCTGTAATTAACGAAGGAGATATATTATTTATTGATGAAATCCATAGTATTAATAAAGCAGTGATTGAATTTTTATATAATGCAATGGAAGATTTTGTTTTTGACTTAATCATAGGTGTAGATGGTAATTCTCGATCGATGCGTATGAAGATAAAACCATTCACTTTGATTGGAGCAACTACTAAAATTAATGAAATAATCCAACCACTTAAGGATCGTTTTGGCTATATTGGTAGAATTATTAATTACACAAAAGATGATATTATACGAATTCTTGAGAATACATGTACCAAATTGAATATAAAAGTTGCAACTGAAATTTTAGAAATTTTATGTGAATATTCAAGGTTAACACCTAGAATTGCAAATCACATCATTCAACGTGTTCACGATTTTGCTATCTCTCATAATAATGGTATTATTGATAAAAAGATTACTAAGAAAACTTTAAGAAGTTTGGAAATTTATAAATACGGATTAACAAACGAACATATTCAGTATTTAGAAATTCTAAAGGATGGTTTTGATCAAAATAGTGTGTCATTAAACACTATTTCAGGTCTAACTATTCGAGAAAAAGGCGATATCCTAACTGAAATTGAACCGATTTTGCTTTATCTTAATTTAATTGAAAAAAGTTCACGAGGAAGGAGAATTACATCTAAAGGGATTGATTACTTAATTTCACAAAAAATATTATAACAAATACTAAATCTTACTAAAAAAAACCATAAATTGTGGTATATTATATTTATGAATAATATGAAAAAATTATTATTTTCAAACAAATTTTTTAGATCCATAATAAGTATTTTTATGCTCATTTCTGCAATCATTACGATTGTGTTTGGTAGCATTTTTTATATTGGTAAATCATCGAACACATCCATAGATTACACTAATGGGATTAAAACTGTTATATCGGTGAAATATAATGGTAATTTAGCAAATGCTTCTGAAACAGAGAAAGTTAATGTAGATATTGCAAAGAGAATTAGTGGTAGCAATGTTACAACATTATCCGATGGTTATTTGTTGATAAATAAAAGTGGAAACTTTAACGATGATGAAAAATCAGAATTTGAACATCAATTGGTAGATAAACCAAGTTTATTAATTACGGATTCTGATTTAAAACCATTATTCTTAGAAGGTAAATATAATTCTAATCTTAGTTTAGATACTGCTGATTACGATAAATTATTCCCACCATTTAAAAAAGATGGTGCTAGTTATACACCTTCAAATTTTGATAATTCAAACTTTATATCTATTGCTGTTTCAGAAAATTCAGAATGGGCACAAGCAACTGAGGGTGTATTAAGATCGAAAGATAAACATATGCTTTTTTGACTTAATTATAAGGATTTAGAATTAATTGCAAAAAATGATGCATCAGGTTGACAAAAAGCAAACAAGAATCTTTGAAATTATGTGCATGTTAATGAACGTGTTAGGGAACCAAATGCACAAAAAGATAACTTGATTAAAGAAAACCTTAAAAAATATTTTATCGGTAGTTTATTGATTAACCAAAACGGACAACCAATTCGTCTATCAAATAATTATACAAATAATCAAGCTACAGATTTGGCAAATGAGATTAATTTTGCACTTGATGATTATAAATTAGATCTTGTTTCAAGTGTATATGCTCATCAAGAAATTGATAATTCTACAATGTTTTATACAATGATTGCTGCAATTACTATTTTTGTAGTTCTTTCTATCTTTATGATAGTTAATTATGGTATTTTAGGAGCATTAAACACTATTTCTGCAGCGTTATATATTTTCCTAACATTATTAATCTTTACAGCATTACGAGGGGAATATTCACCATACACCTTTATTTTTGTTATTTCTAGTTATTGATTCTTTTTGGATACTAGTATTTTACTTTTTGATCGAATGAAGCATCGGATAAAAAAAGGAGATACTCAGAAAAAAGCAATCAAAAATTCATATCGCGATTCAGTTAGGTCGATTGTTGATACGAATATTTTAATCTTAATACTTGGTATATTTACCTATTTCCTTGGACAAAACACATTTAATATTGCTTCGGTAATATATGTAATCGCTTCAGTCTTTTTAGTTTTTGTTGTTTTAATATTTAATAAATATACTCTTGAATTTATAATAAATAATGGTTTTGAAAAAAAGAATTGAATTTATGGAATTTATCGAAAAACAGACACATTACCTAAATCAAACTTTTCAAAAGTTAATTGAATAAAAACATCTAATTACTTAATTATTTTTATTTTCATTATAATAGTAGTTGGATTAATTGTTTTTATTGCTTTATCTACAGTTTATAAAAATACATTAGCATCATTTAGCATTGATACAAATTCAGGTCGTGGAACAATGTTTTTTATTACTGATAATTATAATAATTCGCATTTAGGTTTATCCAACTCAATTGCAAAAGAATTAGTAAATAAACTAAATGAAAATTCAGAACTGAAATCTTATAACATAGTATATAACATAGCAAGAAATTCAAATTATGATTACTATAGCATCATTGCAACATCTAAGCAAAATTTATCGGATCAAGAAGTTATCCAGATTCAAAAAATAATAAAAGGTGCAACCGATGTAAGTTTAAAAATTGATTTTATCAAACTTTCTAACAAAGAACTCAGCAAATCATTAGTTATTTCAATTATTTTATTTGCTATTTTCTCTGCATTAATTGTAATTTACTATATTATCCGAATTGGTATCACATATGCTGTAGCAGGTTTATTAGGATTTATCTTATTGTTTTTAAGTCTATATGCAATTTTATTCATTACTAGAGTACCATTAAATAATTATGTTCTAGTAGCATTCTTAATCTTGGAATCAATATATATTTATATTACAACTAATTTATTTGCTAACATCAAAGAAGTAATTCGACATAGATACCATCAACACAGTTTGTCAAAAACGGATGTTAAGTTAGTTATAAACGATGTAATTAGCAAATCGATTACTAAGTTTATTTATCTGCTCATAATAATAATGATCACTTTAATCATTTTAATAGCTCTTAATAAAACAACAAACCTATGATTTGGTGTCTTTATGTTGCTTGGATTATTAATATTACTTATATCAAGTTTATTTGTTACAACAAGATTTTTTGTATTCTTTGAACAAATACATCAAAGAATTAAAATCAATCGTGATGCAAGTGGTTATTGAGAAGTTAATAAAACAGAAGAGCAAGTCTTCAATGGGATTAACGATTATAAATAAAAATGACTTTTCACAGTTTGAAAGGTCATTTTTAATGAATTTATGCATAAATATGATAAAATTAATGTTATAGTAAATAAGGAGTTCAAATGAAGCTTTCATTGATTTCGCTTGATAATAAATATAAAAAAGATGTTAAAAAATATTTAAAAGATTTAGTTGAACAAGATAACCAGGATTTTGAGGTTATTTTATGCCTTAATCATAGCAATGAAGAAGCACAAGTTGTGAAGGTAATTAGTGAATATTACGACTTCTTTAAAGAACGCTTAATTGTTATATATAACAGTAAAATTAATTCATATCAGTATAACTTACTTAGTGCTTTTAAACTCGCTAAAGGCGATTTTATCGCTGTAATAAATAGCAAAAGTCATTTAAAGAAAAATTATGTTTCTGAAATAGTCAATCAAGCAAAATTTTATGATGTTGATATATTAGAACTTAAACCAAGAATAATTGGTTCTATTAGTTGAAAACCCAAACTTCGACAACAAATTGATAAGTCTGTTTTAATTAGCAAAAATAAATCAGTAATTGCATATGCTTTCCCTTTTATTTTTAATAAAATTTTCAAAAAACAACTAGTAAAAAAGGTAATAAATTATATTCCTGCAAACAATTATGATACTAAAATGTGTATTGAAATAAATTATATTTTATTATTAGAAGCAAAAACTTATATGTATTTAGATTACAGAATATATTGTGAATATTTTGATTCTGATATTTGATTTAATACCAAATATTTCCTTGGTAGTTTTAATGGAATAGAAAAATGAATGCTAAATAAACCAATTGAAGATAGATGTGCTGAAGAATTTATATATGCTAAATCCTATTTTATTAAGTTGCTTTTAACTGGATTTTTAACTGGTACTTCTTTAATGTATCGTACAATTTTCTTTAATGAAAGAAGTATAATTAAAGAAAAAAGAAGTAAATTTTTACTTGATAAACATTTTGAGTTATTAACGAAGTTAGAAAACCAATTTTGTGCAAATAATTACGATTCATCAAATCCGTATATAAGAAAAGCATCAACTGAAGCTTCACTGATTTTATCTGATAGCAAGAAACTTCGCAAAATACCTATTTTGTCAGCATTAGAATAATGTATCAAAATGTTAATTTTTTAAGAAGATTTACAATCGATTTAATAAATTTTATTATTTATGCAATAGTTATTTATTTAATCTTTTGAGGATTTTCACATAATTCAGTTATAAAAGAAAAAATAAATGCTTTAAATTACTATTTAGCATTTGTTATCGCAATATTTTGATCAAATTTATATTATTTCTTTTTCCCTTGACTAACAAAAGGAAAAATGTTCGGTGAATATATTTTTAAATGTAAAGTAATTGACACCCACAGTAAAGTATTTAAGATAAAAATGCTCTTAAAGAGAAATATTATTGCTGCATTTTTTATATCATTTATTTTTTTATTTTTTCTTGCGACCATTTATCCATCTGATATAAAAGTTACAGATAAAAAAATCCCACAACTCAATGAAAGTATCAAGAATGATATTGCTATTAAAGTTAGCACTACCTTATTTTCTATACTTGGTTTTACTAAATTTGCTAATTATTTTTTATTAGTTTTTTGAAAAAAAAGACTTTCATTAACTGATTTTTTAACTAACTCAAGAGTGGTTTTTAATAAACAAATTGAAGCAACTTCAAACAATCAATATATATTAGAACCATTTCGCTATCAATGAAGACAAATATATCGTAGTGATCAATTTAACTTACCATAAAGGAAGCATATGAATATAAATAAGAAGATTAATTTGCTTGCTGATCTTAATGAACATCAAGCACAGGCAGTTAAATATTTCGATACCCCTTTACGTATTATAGCAGGAGCCGGAACAGGGAAAACTAAGGTACTTACTCGAAAGGTATCCTATTTAATCAATGCATATGGAATTTCTCCAAGTAAAATCCTAGCTGTAACCTTTACTAACAAGGCTGCACAAGAGATGTCGGGTAGAATTCAAAAATACTGTAATGAAAGCAAAGATAAGCTTAACATTATGACATTTCACTCCTTTTGTGCTGGTATTTTGAAAAAAGAAATTCATTTATTAGGATACAAAAATAATTTTATTATTATCGATGAAGCTGATAAAGAACAAGTTCTAGCAAAAATATACAAAGAATTTGATATTACAACAAATGAAGTAAGTTATAAAAGTGCATTGCAACATATTTCTCACATAAAAAACTTTAATAAAAACATTTCTGATTTATATAAAGAAGAAGGTGAAAAAAGTATTTTAAACAAAATTTATGTACAATATACTAATTATTTAGCGCAAAATGGAGCATTAGATTTTGATGATTTAATTTTACAAACTAATAATTTATTTACATTACGTCCCGATGTTTTAACAAAATATAAGAATAAATATGATTATATTTTAATTGATGAGTTTCAGGATACATCGGTGCTGCAATATCAAATTATTAAGAGTATTATTACACCACATACACATTTAACAATTGTAGGTGATCCAGATCAAACTATATATAATTGACGAGGAGCAGATGTTAATTTAATTTTAAATTTTAACAAAGATTTTCCAAATGCTAAAACAGTTGTTTTGGATGTTAATTATCGTTCTACAAAGAAGATTTTAGATGCTGCTAATAAGTTAATTAAACATAATAAAATTCGTTTTAATAAAGATTTAGTTACTGATAATGAATCGGGAGTAAATATTAAATATATGCATAGTTTCAACGAAGAAGCAGAAGCTCGATGAGTTGTAAATGAGATAAACTTACTTAAAAAAGAGAAAAATCAACTTAAATCGATTGCTATTTTGTATCGTTCTAACTTTTATTCACGTGCTTTTGAACAAATCCTTATTGAAGAAGGAATTCCACATCGGATTATGAATGGGACTAAGTTTTATCAACGTAGTGAGGTCAAAGACACAGTTGCATTTTTAAGAGTAATCTTTAACGGTCATGAGTTATCAATGCAGCGGATTATTAATGTTCCAAATCGTGGTTTAGGTGAAAAAAATCTTCAAATCATTAAACATTTTGTTGATTCAACTAATGAAAACAGTACCTTAACAGCATTGATGAAAAACTGAAGTAGATTTATTAAGGAACATCGCTATGTTTCGGAAAAAATTAAAGGTTTTATCGGTTTAATTGCCAGATATCATAAAGCCTTGATTAAACCAAAAGCAAAAATTGCACAAGTCATTGAGTTTTTCTTAAAAGAAATACAATATTTTAAATTTATTGAAAAAAACAAAAACCTACGTGGAACTGCCGAAGAAAATGTTAATGAATTAATTAACTCAATTGCGATTTGGGAAAAGAAAAATCCAGATAAAACAATTGAAGATTATTTAAATTATATTAATTTCTTATCTGTAAATGATGATTCAGATGGTAATACCAATTTTGTTACTTTGATGACTATCCATTCAGCTAAAGGATTAGAATATGATAACATCTTTTTAGTCGGGCTTACTAAAGGAGTTTTTCCGACTCAAAGATTGTATGATAAAGATAACAAAATCCTTGATGAAGAGATGCTTGAAGAAGAACGCAGATTAGCATATGTTGCTGTAACAAGGGCAAAAAAGAAATTATTTATAAGTTCATCACGAGGCAAAATAATCGGAACAAATTTAGATAAGGAACCATCTCAGTTTGTAAATGAAATAGGAATTAATGTGCAAGATTCGTTGATTGCCGGCTCAAACTACGGATTAGATTTAAGCATTACAAATGAAGATGAAATCAAATCAATTAATTCAAAAATGATTATAGGGGATAAAATTTCGCATACAATGTTCGGTGAAGGTGAAGTAGTTGATTTAGGTGATAACAATGACGCTGTGATAAAATTTAAAGATGGAGAAACGCGAACGTTAAATAAAACCCATCATTCTATTCGGATTTTAAAAGAGAGATAAGATGCTGCTTTGAATTATTTTAGCTATTATTTGTGCAATTTTAATTTTAATTATCATAGTTGTTTTTGCTTTGGCTATTTTTTATCTATATCGCCGAAGTGCATCTGGTGTTATTTTGTTTAAAATTGATTATAACAATAAGCGAGTAATACGATTAAATCCAAGGTTTTATTTTCTATCAACAATTTTTGATTCTAAAAAAAGTGATTTTAAAATGTATAAGTATATACCATTAAAAAAATTTTTAGAATATTTTGATTCAGAGAGTATAAGCGAGATAGAAGTTATCTTAGAAAATCAAAATAATAATTTTTCGTTGCAAGATTTACAGGTTTTTATAAATAATAAAATTCGTAATGACTTTAGTTTTATTGACAAACTTATTTTTAGATTTGATAGAAATTTTACTCACAAAAAACCTTATCATATGCAAGTTACAAACAACCAAAAAGGTGAATTTTTTTGTCAGATTAAATGAACAAATTTTAGAGAAAACAAACCATTAAATATCATAAATAATTCATATGAAGAAAAAACAAATATAAGACTCGGTTCATATATAGTTTTGGGTTTTGCTTTAAAACCACATACCTTAATTTCAAATCATATAAATGATACAGATTTAAGTAATATTGGTTATTTATTTAATTTTAATATAAAGAAATCATACTTTTTTAATAAAGATGGAATGATTTATTTTCTTATAAAAAAGAATTTTTTAACTAAAATAGAGCATTATATTAATAAAGTAAAAAACATCAATGAATTATCATTATATACACAAATATTACTTGCAGCAACGGTATTTGAACGTAAAATTGATTCGCTAAATCAAATATCAGCAGTAGAAGAAATTTTAAAATTTTCATTATATAACATTGTTGCAAAACCAGATTCATACAATGAATTTCTTAATAAAAAACTAATAGAAAAAGATAAAGAGTTTTTGAAATTTAAAACAGATTTATCGCAATATTTATTTATTAATAATAATTTAGATGAAAATTTTGATATTAGTAAACACAAAATATTAAAATATAATTCCAATGATGTCACAAGATTATCAGTAGCAGAATTAAAATGCAAAAATAACTTTGAAAACAATAAAAATTTTATAATATTTAAAAATAATCCTTACTTAAACTTTATTTTCCAACCAAAATGAAATGATTTTTTATCGCAAAAATTAACAAAAAAATCAAAAAATAAGTTATTTAAAATTTCTCAGGAAGTTTTTTTGCAAGATAATTTTTTTATAACACAAGAATCACCAATCCCACTAGTATATAGCGAAAAAAATATATTTGATGTTCCAAAACTTAAACAGAAAATATCGGAAAATTTAAAAAAGCGTATTGCAACAACATTATATGTTAATACAATTGACAAAAATTTATTTAATATAATAAACGATGTTAAATTAAAAGCTATTGTAATAGGAAAGGATATATCAAAAAAAATTCATTTAAACAATAACATCTTCTTAGAAGTGTTTTCATTAGTTACATT
The DNA here is from genome assembly GCF_054353935.1 of Mycoplasma sp. 246B. NCBI lineage: Bacteria > Bacillati > Mycoplasmatota > Mollicutes > Mycoplasmatales > Mycoplasmataceae > Mycoplasma > Mycoplasma sp. 246B. Next base: position 97,887 of record NZ_JBTHHM010000002.1, on the reverse strand, counting down.
AGCAAAGAATCGCAACATTCTTATAATATATGAAGATGTTATTAAAAATATTGATACATATATAATGCAAAAAGCAGAAGTAGAATATTTTTATACATCTGAATAACTAATTGTAATCTACCTTTTTCTCCTTTGTAAAGGTGGGAAAAGGTATTTTTTATATATATAACTTGTGAATAAGTATGTTAATAATATTATTATATTTATTTAAAAAATAAATATAATAGAATTTAAATATGAGAAAAAAAATCTATCTACATACAAATACTGAATATTCATTTTTAAATTCTACAATTAGGGTTGCTGATTTGCTGCATTTAAGCAAACTAATGAATCAAGAATATATCACCTTAACTGACTTTCAAAATTTTTATGCTTTGCAGTATTATTGAGAATTTATGGATGAATATGATTTTAAACCTATCATAGGAGTTGAATTAGAACTTATCCAAGGTTTTAGAGTTATTGCTATAGCAAAAAATAATAATGGATTAAATTACTTATATAAAATCGTTACAAATATTTCACAAAGTCAAATCCCTGATTATTATTACCTTGATAATAATGATATTTACTTAATTGATCATGATGAATATGGACATATAGCAAAAGAAATTAATTTAGATTATTATTTAGATAATTTCTATCTTAATTCAAAAAAAGTATTACATCATCAAAGTGTTTATGCTCCAACCAAAAGGATTCTACATTTTGATGACAATGAACTATTACCTATCTTAACTTTTATAGCAGGCAAAAACGAAACAATAAGAGTATATAATGATTATTTTGATGATAATGAATTTGAAGATATTGATGAGATAGTTTATCTAAATATGCTAAAAATAGTTGAATCAATATCAATTAGTAAACCTGATTCAAAAATCAAATTAGCAAAGTTTTCCGAAAATTCCAAAGAAATATTTCAGTCAAAGGTATTAGGTAAACGCTACCAGCAACTAATTAAACATTATGATAAAGAACAAGTTATTCAAAGAATTAAACATGAAGTAAAAGTGATTGATTCGCTTGGATTTATTGATTATTTTTTAATTATTCATGATGCACTCTCTTATGCCCGCGAGCATAAGATAAATATCGGACCAGGTCGGGGTAGTTCATCAGGTTCCTTGGTAGCATATTTATTAGAAATTACATCGATTAATCCACTTGAATTTGACTTACTTTTTGAAAGATTTTTGAATGTCGATCGTGTGTCATTACCTGATATTGATATTGATATTCAAGATAACCGTCGCGATGAAGTATTAAGTTATTTAAAACAAAAATATGGAAGCGAAAATTTTGCATTAATATCGACTTTTCAGACATTGGCTAGTAAAAATTCAATTCGCGATGTTGCTCGTTATTTAATTTCAAAAAATTTAATCAATATCAGCAAAACTGAAATAGATAACATTGCATCAACACTAAGTTTAAATGATAAAAACCTTTTAGATGCTTACGAAAATAATTCAAAATATAGATTACATATTTCTAAATTTCCTTTATTACATCAACTAGCATCAAAAATTGAAGGACTGCCACGACAGGTTGGTTTACATGCTGCTGGTGTAGTGGTTGCAAATCAACCAATTAATCAATTAGTAGCAACTCATTATAATGATAATAGTTTTCAACAAATAGAAATTACAATGAATTATTTAGAACGTTTCGGTTTAATTAAGATAGACTTTTTAGGACTAAAAAACCTTACTTTTATACAAGAAATTGAAAACCAACTACCTGAAGAAAACCATTTTGATAATATAATGAATCAATCTTATTCACTTTTTAATGATAAAATAACATTTGATTTATTAAACAAACAATATACTGATGGAATTTTTCAACTTGAATCTCCTAAAATGAGACAAACTATAAAACAAGTGCATGTTGATAGTTTTGATGATATTTATGCAATTATTTCACTATTTAGACCAGGACCTGCAAAATATATACCGATATACGCTAAAAATAAACAGAATATTCACTTAATCGAAAAAGTACATCCGATTTATGATGCTATTGTGAAGCAAACATATGGGATTATAGTATATCAAGAACAAATTATGCAAATAGCTCAAAAATTGACAGGGATGACTTTTTCACAAGCAGACCTTTTACGTCGTGCAATTTCTAAAAAAGATGAGCAAGAGTTACATAAATTAAAAGGTTTATTCTTTGAAGGTGGACTAAAAAATAATATTCCAGAAGAAAAGCTTGAAGAAATTTATAGTAAAATAGAAAGTTTTGCAAATTACGGATTTAACAAAGCTCATGCTGTCGCATATGCATTGATAGCATATAAATTAGCCTATTATAAAACACGCTATCCACAAATTTTTTATCAAGCATTATTATCAGATGCAGGGATAGATTCATCAAATATCAAAAGATATTCAGAAGAGGCTTATATGCAAGGTATTTTAGTTGTAGCTCCTGATATTAATATCTCTGGTGCCTCAGCAGTGTTTTGAAAGGATCGTATTTATCTTTCCTTGCAGATTATCAAAGGTATTGGTTCGGTTGCTGTAACTAAGATTATCAGTGAACGCAGTAATTACGGATATTATCCTGATTTTATAACTGCTATTTTAAGATTAAAAAGGGTAGGTATTGGTGAAGCAGTTATAGATATTTTAATTAAAGCAGGAGTTTTCAGAAGCTTTGGTGGAGTTAAATATTTACTTACTATGATTCCAACTATTAATGAACTTTTTGCCGCCTATCAGATGCAAGTAAAAAGAAGTTCGGAAAATTTAGATGATTTTGATTTTTTATTAACATATATATCAAATGCACAGGTCTCACAAATGATATTTCCACCAGTTACCGAAGATTTAACCGAGCAAGAAGCATATGAAATTAAATATTTAGGGGCCAAATATACAACGGATAATAAAGAATATTTAAAAAAATTAAAAGATGATCATATTCCGTGTCTGATTAATGTTAATGAAGTAGGTTTATGAATCGATGTTGAGATTTTATCAGTTAAAAACGGAAACAATCCTAGACACACAAAGGTAAAAGTTAAAGATATTTCAGCGGTTGTAGAACTGCAAGGTTGAAGTCAAAATATAAAAAATTTATTAAATCGAAAACCAAAAACACGAATTCGAGCATTTGTAAAAAAGCGCAACGGATTTTATAATCTTATCGAATACAAGGAACTAATCAATGACTAAGCAAGAAATTTCATTAGTAATAGATGGAAATTATTTAATTTTTCAATCTTTTTATGCATCATATCGAGGCGATTTAACTAATATTTTAAGAAACGATGAAGGTTTTCCAACTAATGCATTACAACTATTTTTAATGCAAATGATTAAGTTAATTAAACACATAAAACCAAAATACCTTTTCATCGCTTTTGATGCACCAGGAAAAACGAAAAGACACTTGCAATATAGTAAGTATAAATCAGGTCGTGCTTCATCTCCGAATGAGCTATATTTGCAAATTGATAAAATCAAAGAGATTTTAAGTGTGTTAAAATTACCATGATTTCAGCAATTTGGTGATGAAGCAGACGACCTTGTTGCAACTTATGTCACAAAAATACCAGGTAAAAAGTTTATTTTTTCAGCCGATAAAGATTTATTACAATTAGTTAGTTCAGATGTTGAAGTTATATTGAATAAAAAAAATGAATATCTTCATATTAATGAGCAAAATTTTGTTGAATTTTATCATATAAAACCTAATCAAATAGCTACATATAAAGGTTTAAAAGGTGATCCATCGGATAATCTACCTGGAGTATGTGGAATTGGTGATATAACAGCAATTAAGTTAATTAAGGCTTTCAATGACTTTGATAATATCTATAAAAATATCGTAAACAGCAATCTCTTTACCAAATCAATTAAAGAAAAACTTTTAGCAGGTTATAGTGATGGAAAAATGTGCTATGAACTGGCAAAATTAAACACAGATGTAAGTGATTTTGATCTGAATATCCAAAAATATCTGCTCAACATCGATTTAGATGCTGCAAATGATGTTCTTGATCAACTACAACTTAATACGGTAAAATCATGACTAATAAAACTAAAAAAATAGCAATTGTAGGTAGAATCGCCTCAGGAAAAAGTTATTTTCTTAACACATTAGCTTCCTTGGGCTATAAAACCATAAATATGGATGAATATGTATTAAATATATATCAAAATGATTTAGCCTTTATCAAACTGATACAATGCAGCATCGGAGAGTTTTTAATAAAGGATGGTAGAATATCAAAACAAGTTTTAAAAGATTGATTAGCACTTGATTATAACAATTTTGAAACTCTTGAAAGACTTTTATATCCATATTTAAAAACAAAATTACTACAAGAAACATTTGATTTTGTTGAAATACCAATTTTATTTACTCAAATAACAGATTTTAGTGACCTTTTTGATGAAATTTGAAATATGTCTATATGTCCGAAAAAGCGCAAGGAATTTGTTAATAAGCGCTTTGTGGAAAAGTCATTTTTTGAGTATTTAGATAAAAAAAATAACTATAAATGAACTAAAAACGAATTTTTTAGAAACAAAAGGGTTGTGAATATCCCTATGAGAAGTCGTGATACTAAGCAAAAAATTATGAAAATTCTGCAAAAATATAAATAAGTATTTAAAATTATTCTTACCTGATTATCTAAAAAGGAGTACCAGATGAGTTTAATGCAACATTTGGAATATAATAATTTTGTTATTTCTAAAAATTTTAATATCTCTACAGATGATTTACATAACCTAAGACAATTTTATGGAAGTTTTTTAGGCCCTGAAGGAGTATGTTTATACGAGTATTTACTGGATTTAGCAGGTGGGCAAGATTATAGTGTGGTTGAATATGATTTTTCAACATTAGCAATTTTTATAAATATACACGAATCACAACTTCAATCGGCTCGTGTCCGTTTAGAAGGAGCTGGTTTGATTAATACATATAAAGATAATAAAAAAGCCTTAACAATTTTTGAAATTCAAAAACCACTTACACCTGAAAATATCCAGCGAAATACCTTTTTGACTAATTTAATTGTAAGTAAAATAGGGAAGATAAATTTTGATAAGTTCATAAAATCCAGAAGGCAAAAAATTGTGTCTTCATATGAATTTAATTATGAAGATATTACATCAGATTTTTTTAGTGTTTTTTCAACTGTAAATCAAACAGAATCAGAGCAAATTGAAAGAAAATTAATTATGAATCAAGGTGCTACTTTAATAAGTGATCAAGAAATTAAGGTTTATACTAAAAAACATAACCTTCCTATTCCATTAGAAATAGGAAATGTACAATATTCTAATGCATATGAAGCAATTTTAAAACTTACACCACAGGCTTTTTTTAAACAACTAAGTAATGAAGAAATTTCATCAGCTGATGAAATTTCATTAAAAACATGAACAGATAGAATTCCAGAAAGCAAATGTTTAAACTTAATTATGTATATAGCACGTTTAAAATATAAAAGCGATAAGTGACATAAACACATCTGAACAATGATTTTAGAAATAAGTTCACAAAACTTGTTTAAATTTGAAGATATTGAAAAATATTTAGATGGTAAATTAAAAATTGATAAGAGATACACCCATATTTTTGAGCAAAAAACTGTATTAAAACAAGATTTTCTCACTAGAAAGACTAGTTAATGTTTGATTTTTCAAAACCCAGATCTAATTTTCAAAACCCACATCTTTCTTTAACAAATTTACCATCAAAACAACAAGTTATTAATGAAATTAAACAAAATCCAATATTATCACCTATTTTTAAAACATTAGCATTTACAGAGAATGATATTATTAATTCATATGCCAATTTAATTGACTATGTTCAAGAACAAAATGACCCGAATCGTTTATTTATTACAAATATTAAACGTGGGTATAATGGTCAAATAAATTTTACCAAGACACTTAATCACAAATCACCTTATATAACTGACTATAAATTATTGAATAACATAAAATTTAAATACATTTCTTCACCGATGACATCTGAAAGTTTGTCACATTTACAAATTACCTCAGAATCAGAAAGTGGATTTAAACATATGATGGAAATAAATTCACCATGATTAATTAATGAAAATAAATTTCGTGGGTTTTTCTTATACGGTGATGCAGAAAGTTCACGAAATCTAATGTTATCAGCTTTGACTAACGAATTTGCTTTAATGAATAAAAAAGTTGCCTATTTAAATATTAATAATTTAGATTCATATTCAAAAACTTTCATAAGACGTAATAGCGAAGATATAGTAAGTGAAATTAATGATTTTTTAACCAGTATTTTGTACTTAGATGTAATTATTTTTGACGAACTTGGACTAAAAAAGTTTTCAAATTGATTTTTAGAAACTTTTTTAGAACCTTTATTAACAGAATGTGTAGCGAATAAAAAAATAGTTATTTTCGGTTCTTATTATACCCCTGAATTACTGGATAAACAGTTTTTCAAAGACGGGTATAAAGATGATCGAAACGGATTAACACCGATGGCTAAAAAAATACTAATGCTTATAAATAAACTATCAAACTATCGTTCCTTATGAATTGGTAATAAAAAGGATAAATAATGAAAATTATCTTAGCAGGAACACCTGAATTTGCTGTTAAACCCTTTGAACAAGTGATAAATAACTTTGATGTAGTTGCCATTGTCAGTCAGCCAGATCGTCCAGCATCACGTGGATATAAAGTAAATCCTACACCAGTGAAATTACTTGCAAAAAAATATAATATTCCTTTATATCAACCCCAGAAAATATCGCAAATCTATGAGCAGTTAGCATCATATCAAGTTGATATATTTTTAACTTGTGCTTTCGGTCAATATATCCCAACAAAAATTCTTGATTTACCAAAAATAGCATCTATAAATATTCATGGTTCTTTACTTCCTAAATATCGTGGTGCAGCACCGATTCAATATAGTTTGTTAAATAACGATTCAGAAACAGGAATTTCACTAATATATATGACCAAAGAATTTGATGCAGGAGACATTCTGTTTACATCAAAAATTGCTATCTTACCAAGAGATACATCACAAACAATGTTTGAAAAACTTTCAAATTTAGCTTCTGAAAATATAGTAAAATGACTAAAAGATATAGAGTTGAATAAAATAAATCCTATAAAACAAGATGTATCCAAAGTAGTTTTGTCTCCTAAGTTAAGTAAAGATGATGCACTTTTAACTAGTTATATGAGTAAACAACAAGCATTTAATATCATACGTTGTTTTTCAAGCAATCCGGGTGCATATATAATTTATCAAAATAAACGCTTGAAAGTATATTATGCTTATTTTGAGCCAATTAAGAATGCAATAAAGTTAGATTTTAGTGACGGTTCATTATATGCTAGTGATTATCAATTCGAATCTAAAAGACGGGTAATTTTAAAATAATAAGATATAATTATATAATGAAATACAAGGTCGGTGATATTGTTATAGCAAAAGTGTTTAAAGTAGGTCCACAATATGTTTCATTGCAAACCAAGGATTCTACTAAGTTTTTTATTTATCGCGAAGATATTAGCGATTATAAACCTTGCAAAATTTACGATATATTCAAAATAGGAGATATCGTAAATTTTGTCTGTTTATATTTTAATATAAACAAAAACTATGGATATGGAAGTTATAAAAAAAATCATCCTAATGAATTAAGAACATATGGAAATTATTGATTAAAAGAAACTTCAAAAGGTTTTAAAAACTTAATTAATTATATGAACATACGCATCAAGGAATTTGCAAAACGAGAAAACAACCAGGATGTAAATAAAGATGTCAAAGGTTAAAATAAATACTTTATACAAAGCAAAATATCTACAAAAAGAATTATACATTTTTAACACTAATATTATCAGTAAACTTAAAAGTTTAAATTTTAAAGGTTCACAACACCTAGGATTTGATGATATAGCAATAAATTATAGTGTTAAAGGATTTAATAATATTATTAATTTTTGTAATTTATTATATAAAAATAATATTAAATATTTGCTAGTAATAGCATCAAAACAGACACAATTGATGCTTCAATCAGCACTTGAATTTATTTTTGGTAAATATGATTTTTATTCTGATGTAAAGATAAAATTAATTTTTATTAATAACGAAGATACAAAAGTTAACATTGAATCTAAGATTTATGCATATTTTCATCACTGTGATATAAAACATACAGGAATAATGTTTTTAGATGTATTTGATAACATCAATAAATTAAAAAGTAAGTGGCTGGTTGAATTAGTTCTATCAAAATTTAGCCAGCATGCAAGTGAATTTTTTGTGCAAAAACTTATTTATTTTATTGGTAAAAAAGAATGGTTTGCTAATTTAGCAAAATATAATATCCCTGATTCTAATATATTGTTTGTCTCATCATCAGTTCATAACCAATTTTCTTTTTTCTCAGAGTTATATTTAGTATTATTAGCTACACAAGGAGTAAATTTAAATAAATTAATTCACGGGTATAAAAACATTTCTGAAAGCATTTATGCAAACGATTCATATTTTAACAAAGCACTAGGTTTGTTTTTACATTTAGTTAATTTTTATAAAGCAAACAACACAAAAAAAGATATTTCATTAAATATCTTTGTTGGTTATGATGATTTTTTAGAAAATTTATCAAAGGTGTTTGCTTACCATTTTAATATGCTTACAGTAAGAAAAAAAGTTTTTAATGATAGTTGTGTTTTTTCTCGGGATATTTCTAGCATAGGTCAATCTATTTTATCAAACGGTTTACCAAAAACTTTATTTTATTTTGTATTTAAACGTAAATATTTTGATTATCAATTATCTTCGAATATTGATTTTGATGATTTATTATCAAATCTTTCTAATTTTACCTTACATGCCTTTAAAAATACCAGTCTTAATTCTTTTAATAACTATTTTATTTCATATATTGATGATTCTAAATCTGTTGAGATAGAAATAGCTAATAACGATGAAGAAGCATTTGGAGAACTAATTGGTTTGTTATATTGAAGCAAAATATTATATGCAATTTATTATGATTTAGATTTATTTACATAAAAAGTTGGTAACACCAACTTTTTGTCTTAAAAGAAAAATTTTGTTGCTAATTTTATATAAATATATCCAGAAAATAACGAGAATAATTGTGCTATAAATAAAGGAATGTTTATTATATAAATTCAGTAATATAAATAACTATGATAATATGAAATATTAGGTATAAATTGCATAATAATTACAAATAAAAGTAATATAGGTATAGCAAAACTCATTAATAAAGTCTTTAGTTTACCTCAAAAGTTTGCTGAAATTTCCTGATTATTTTTTATCAATAACGCACGACATCCATCAACAATTATGTCACGTAATATGAATAATACTGTTGACCAAATTGGCGTATAAGAAATAACAGAAAGATAAATTAAAACAGAAGTTGTCATTATTTTATCAGCTAGAGGATCTCATAACTTACCAAAAGCAGTAATAATACGGTTTTTGCGTGCTATTTTACCATCATAATAATCAGTAATCATCGCAGTGATAAAGATAATAAAAATAAGGATGTTAAAAATTAAATATATAATAGCTAATAGTGAATTAGTTTGATTTAAAATATCTTTATTTGCAAAGAAAATCGTTGCATTAATACTGATAAGGATAATAATTGGTATAACTAAAATAATTCTTATTAAAGTAAGTTTATTAGGAACATTTAATGATTTAATTCATTGCATTACGTTTTTCTAATAATCTTTCTTTATATTTTTCTTCAAAAGCAGATTCGATTTGTTCAGGTGTTTTTAAATCATCTACATTTGATCGTGCAGCTTCCGTTGCTATTTTTTGTGCTTCTGGTACATATTTTTTAAAGTCAGCAAGCAGAATACCAAATTTCTTTTCTCAAAGATTAGAATTTAAATCTCTTAGCATCTGTATTTCTTGCACTTCTTTTTGAAATTTAGGATTTTGAATAATAAAATTTTTAAATTCATATTCATCTAAGATATCATTAAGAAGGCTTTTTGTAGCCATATTGATATGTGACATTTTGTATTCACCAATACTTACAACAAAATTTTCATGTGTTTGGTGATTTAAATCAATCAATTTATTTAACTTAACAGTAGTCTCATACCAATATAACTTCGAATTTCGTTCATATTCAGCAGCAGCAGCCTTTGTTCTTTTGTTTTCAACCTTAGTTTTAATTGATTGATAAACAAAATAACCTATTAGTGCAAGAATAACTACACCAAAAATAACTCAAATAATAATCCCACTACCACCAAACGGAGAAGCAGTGGTATTAGTTGAAACTGAGCCTTGGTTTGCAGTCGGGGTTTCTTCAAACCTAATAATATTCATATATCTCCTTATTTTCTTTTAATTTGTAATCTTCATTTAAATGTTTTTTCAAGTCGACAACCTAAAGCGATTTGAGTTTTCAATTCTTCAATGTTTGGAGCTTTCTCTAGCTCACCTTTACTTAAGCGCATAATTATATCGATAAGCATTGCATTTATTAAGTTTTTACTAATCACTTCTTTGTTTTCAGGTTTTTCATATATTACGAATCCACCATCAGAAAGTCTTTCGTGAATAGCAACTTGAGTACCAGATACAAGTTGATTCATCTCCTTTTTTATTTCTTTTAATTCATCATTAATTTCGTTATAGTGTTCTGCTAATAACTTTAATTTTTCAATATCTACTGTATTATCCATAATTAAACTCCTAGATTTGGTAAGTTAATAGGTGTATAAATATTCATATTTTGAATTATCAGGATGCCGATGTCTAATAATTCTTTGCTATGATGTTCGTTGTGTGATTTTGATGATATGATACCAACTTTTCAGGCAAATCATAAAACAAATAAATTCAGTCCAAAGAAAACCAAGGTTGATAAAGCATCAGAAAGAGTGGTTAAAATAGGTGCTGACATAACAGCAGGATCTTTTTTGAAGCGTATCGCTAAAAGTGGAATAGTAGTTCCTAAAAACTTAGCAAAAATTACTACAAATCATAAAGATAAAGAACTAGCAATAATGATAAATGATAATGTTGCTCAGTCACCAATTTCATCTTTAAATTTTGGTGAAGCACTGTAAATACCATAATAAACATATAGACGCATAACATTTACCGTAAACATTATTGCACCAATTATCAAACCTACATTAAGTTCTTTGAAAATTACCTTTCGATATTCTTTTTTAGTAAAGTCACCTAATGCAGCAGCTCTGGTAATTGTTGTTGACGATTGTGAACCGGCATTTCCGGCGGCACCTGAGATAATAGGAATAAGTGAAACTATAATCGCTGTTGATACTGTAATACCAAGTCCTTTTATGACATTTTCAGAAAGATTTGTAAATTCTTGAATAATAAATTGTGATGCAGTTGCAGATAGCATAAGGATAATAAGTCATAAAACACGGGATTTGATAATTTTCAAAATTGATGTTTTTAAATAACTTTCTTCTGCTGCATCAGCATTAATACCAGCCATTTTATAAATATCCTCAGTTGCTTCATCTTGAATAATATCAATAACATCATCGGAAGTGATCATCCCGATAAGTCGGTTATCACTCGTTACAACTGGTAAAGTTGCTTTATCATGGTTTGAAAAAACCTGTGCTGCAAATTCTTTATCATCAGTAGGTTTAACACTTGCAACAGCATTATATATATCTTCAAGCAAGACATCTTCATCGGAAAAAACAAGTTCTTCTAATGTTACATCACCTAATAAAAAACCATGTGGATCAGTTATGTAAAAATTATAACCCATTAAAATATTTTGATTATAATCTCTTTTAATTTTAGCAATCGCTTTTTTACAAGTTCAATTGGATTTAAGGATTGAAATATCCACGCTCATGTAACTTCCGACTTGATCATCATTGAAAGAAAGAATTTGATTAATTTTTTCTCTTTTTTCCTTAGGTGTCTGTGAAAGAATTTTGCGAGTTAAATTTGCTGGTAATTCTTCTAAAATGTCTGCTAATTCATCAGTTTCGATTTCTTGTAAAACTTTTTGTCCTAAGTCATCAGTAAATAAATTAACAAGTTTAATTTTTACATCATCATCTAAGTATGAAAAAACCTCAGCAGCTTCTTCAGTTTTTAAAATACGCAAAATATAAATTTGATGTTCATCAGGAAGTGATTCAACCGCTTTGGCAAAGTCAGCATGTGGTGTATCTTCTTCAAGATCACGAATTTTCTTAACACTTTTCTCTTTTGTTAAAATTCGAAGTTTACCAATAAGAGTCGCAAGGGTAATTTCAACTGTGTTGTTTTCCATAATTACTCCTTAAGATACTTAATCAATTGTTCTTGAAATTCATTCATTTTGATTACTTCAATGCTACTACGTTTCAAAATCCTTATCGAACCATTTTCTTCAGAAACAACAATTGTAACTGCATCAGATTGTTCAGAAATACCAATTGCAGCACGATGACGCGAACCGTAATCTGCACTTACTGATTTACTTGTAATTTTATAAAATGTAGCAGCATAAAATATCCGATTTTCACGTATTACTACTGCCCCATCATGTAAAGGAGATTCTTTGTTAAAAATTGAAATAAGCAGAGAACTAGAAATATTTGCATCTAAAACAACACCATCAGTTCTCAAATTATCAATATTTTCTGTGTTCTCAATGGTAATTAATGCACCTATTTTATGTTTTGATAAATATTCAACTGTTTCTCGCAACTGATTGATTAAACGGATTTGACTACTTTTACCGAGTTTATCATATTTATTCTTTTTTAATTTTAAACTAAAAAATGTGTGTATGGTAGGTCATAAAATTATTATTATAATTACAGTTAATAAAATTAAAATAATTATTAATAATACTAAAATTGCATCATCCAAGATAACTTCCTATAAGGTTTTACCGATAAAGAATGCTATTAATAATAAACCAATAATCAAAATTAAAACTAAAAATGAGATAAATAAGTTTTTTGTTAAATCACGTTTAATTCAAGGGAGTTGTTTTTGTTGTTCTTTATAGATTTGTTTTTGTTGTTTCTGTTTTGCTTTTGCTATTGCGTATGCAATTTCTTCTTGCCTAAATTGCACAAATTTATCTTTTTTATCCATAAATCCCCCTAATTTTTATAATCATATAGCTTTACAATTATATATTTTTTTCTTTCTTTTGTTATTAAAAAATAAGCGAAAATAGTCACTTTAGATAATAACTTGTTATGTATTATGTTGGAATGACATATATAAATATATATCAAAGCTTATCAAAGTATAATTAATAATGAAATAACAAAAAGGAAAATTTAGCAGAAGTTATATAAATTTCACAGTTAATAAGATATAAGTACTAGAAGTATTCATATTCTAGTTTGTTAATTTAGACAAATTCTTAATTAAAAAAACCAAAAAATGATAGAATTAATATATATGTTTAAAAAGAAATTTAAACTGCTTTTATGATTTTCACTCCCATCAATTTTTTTGACTGCTGTTTCATGTAGTTCGATTAGCACGGAATCTGAACTAAAGGATTTTCATAATTTTTATCTTAATACAAGAAAAGAAAATAATCCGAGATATAAATATTTACTTGCCTTAGTTGCCTATTTTGATAATTCTTTTAAGCAAACATTTGAGCAATTAAGACAAGGAAGCGGAGAAGTTGCAGCAAAAGATTTAACAAAATTTGCAGCATCGATACAGGCAAAACATAAATTATTTAATCTTTTAAAGAACGAATTATCTATAATCCCACTAGAGAAAATAAATGATTCAAACCAAGGTATTGCTTCATTAACTTTTTTAGAAAAATATAAGTTTATACACGGAGAAAACGAGAATCGTTTTCGTTCTTTAAAAGACACAACCAATGATTTTTTATATCTTGGGGATTTTAATTTATTATCACAAGGATTATTGTATAATCATTTTATATATATAAATTCACAATATTTTCCAAGAGATATTAATTCTGATATATATATTTTTTATAATCAATTCCAAAGTTTTATCGCACTTGCAGACCAAGGAAAAAAGAATTTATTTTATAATTTAGCAAAGGATGTAAATTCTAATAATCACCTTGATAAAAGATTGCAAAAATATCAGCAATTGATTAGTCAAAATGTTAAAGAAAAATCTAATTTGACTAATATACAGTCAAATTGAGAAAAACTGTTAAAAGTTCAAAAAGGACTTATAGCATATTTTGGACCATTTTTTGATGATATGAGACAAATATTCCAGGCAATTGATACATCGTTTTTTAAAACATTATCATTTGAACCGATTTTGGATGAATCAGATTTTCTAAAAATAAAAAATTATTTTAACTTTTTAACTACATTTTCAGATGTGTATTATATAACTATGAGTGATTTAATGCTTTTAAAACAGGATATAAATGATAAAATTAATAACTTGATTTTAAATATGCAAAATTCAGATGTTTTTAATAACACCGAATTAAATAAATTTAAAAACAACTTAAATAATCTATCGAATGAACAAATTTATAAGAAATTATTAAATATATTTAATGATGGATATAATACTAATGAATTTAAAAAACAGATGATGAAGAAAATAAATAATTACATAAAAAAGCACAGTAAGGAGTTATATGAAGATAGGTAATTCAAAAGTAGCAATTGATGCAATTAATAAATATGAAAATATAATTATTTTTCACCATATTCGTCCTGATGGTGACTGTTTAGGTTCTCAATTTGGTTTAAAAGAACTTATTAAAACAAACTTTCCAAATAAAAAAGTTTATACGGTAGGTGATAATGTAGGCGTTTTTGATTTTATGAGCTATGATTTTGATAAAATTGAAGACATCGATTTTAACAATTCATTAGCAATAGTTGTTGATGCATCAAGTGGAGATCGGATTCAGTGTGCTGAACTTTTATATCAAAAATTAACTACTGCAAGATTAAGAATTGATCATCATCCAAATGAAGCAGATATTGATTATGAATATAATTGAATTGATGAGCATTATGTAGCGGCTGCTGAGATGATTGCGCAATTAGCTTATGATGCAGGTTGAAAAGTATCAAAGAGTGCATCAGAACATATTTATTTAGGTATTAATACAGATTCAGGACGCTTTTTATTTCCTGACACATCGCAGCGAACATATCAACTTGTAGCATTTTTAATGCAAAATGGGTTCCATCCACAAAACATTTTGAGACAACTAAGTAAGAGAAGTTTAAAAGATATAAAAATAATTGGTAAAATTCTTTCAGAATTCAAACAATCAAACAGAGTTTTATATTATGAAATCAAACAAGATTTTTTAAATGAATTTGAAATCAATTCCTTACAGGCAGCATTATATGTCAATGAGTTAGCAAATATTGAAAATAATTTATGTTGAGCTTTATTTATCCAACTTGAAGATGGTAGAATACGTGGTAGATTACGTTCAAGTGGACCGTTAGTAAATGTTGTTGCAAACAAATATAATGGTGGTGGACACGATAATGCAGCAGGAATTACATTAGAAAACTGAAACCAAGTTAATGATGTTTTAAAGGACTTGAATCAAAGCATAAGTGATTGAGAGGAAAAATGCGAGTAGGTAATTTAACAGATATTAAAAATGCAATTGAAAAATATGATAATATAGTTATTTTTCATCACATTCGTCCCGATGGAGATTGTCTAGGTTCACAATTTGCACTAAAAGAGTTAATTCAAGATAACTTCCCACATAAGATGGTTTATGCAATTGGTGACCATCAAGATGCTTTTAAGTTTATGAATTTTGAACACGATTTGATCCCTAATGATGAAATCTTGGCAAAATCACTTGGGATTGTTGTGGATGCTAATTTCAAAGAGAGAATTGAATTTAGTGATGTTTTAGATAAAAACTTGTTTGCTCAAGTTATTAGGATAGATCACCATCCTAATGAAGATGATTTAGCGGAAAATGCTATTAGATGGGTTGATTCAACATATGTAGCCGCTGATGAAATGGTAACTGAATTAGCAGTTGAAAGCAATTGAAAAATAACACCAAAGGCTGCTAATTATTTATATTTAGGGATTTATACCGATTCAGGACGCTTTTTATATAATAACACTTGTGCAAGGACTTTTAATTTAGTTGCACATTTATATCAAGCAGGATTAGATGCAGATTTTATTCATAAGAATTTATCTCAAACAACCTTGGAAGACTTAAAATTTAATGCCTGATTGATGTCTACTTTAAAAACTCGCGAAGGGGTAGCATACATTCAAAATGACTTGCTTACCACAAAAAAATATGGAAAAACTTCTCAAGGTTCATTGCGTGTAAATTCGATTGCGAATATCAAAGGGTTTCCGATTTGAGTGCAATTTTTAGAAGAAGAAGATGGTAGGGTGCGTGTTGAATTTCGCTCAAATGGTCCAATAGTTCGTAATGTAGCCTTAAAATGAGGCGGTGGTGGTCATGAACGCGCCGCTGGTTGCATTATTGATAGTTTTGATCAAGTTGAATCAGTGATTGATGATTGTGCTTATGAAGTTGAAAGATATACAAGTGAGCAAGAATAGCAAAAAAGTGCATTTTTATGCATTTTTTCTATGCTAATTATAGTTTTTAGCAAATGTGATATAATAAAATCATATGAGTATCTTCAAATTAAATGCACAGTATCAACCATCTGGTGATCAACCACAGGCTATATCATTTCTTGTGAACGGCATAAATAAGCACCATAAACATCAAGTGCTTCACGGTGTCACTGGTTCTGGAAAAACCTTTACAATAGCAAATGTGATTAAAGAGTTTGATAAACCTGTTTTAGTTTTATCGCACAATAAAACCTTAGCTAGTCAACTTTATTCTGAATTAAAAAACTTCTTTCCTGATAATGCTGTTGAATACTATATATCATATTTTGATTACTTTAGACCTGAAGCTTACAAACCTAATACAGATACTTATATAGAAAAAGATTCGCGTACAAATGAGCAAATTGAAGTAATGCGATTGAGTTCAATAAACTCATTGATTACTCGCAAAGATGTAATTGTAGTAGCATCAGTTAGTGCGATTTATGGTGCATTAAATCCAGATGTATACCGCGAATCTTTTTATCGTTTCTATGTAGGATTGCAAATAAGCAAAAAAGATTTTATTTATAAACTTATTAAAATTTTATACAACCGAAACGATGTTGAAGCAAAGCCTGGTGAATTTTCTGTTAAAGGTGATGAAGTTATCATCAGACCATCAGATAATGAAGAAGTTGCTGTGCGAGTTAGTTTTTTTGATGACATTATTGAAGAAATAGCTATTATTCATGCTTTAAATAAACATGTAATTGAAAAAAAGAAAATCTTTGTGCTAGTTCCCGGAGATGCTTATGCAACCGATGATAGCATATATGATCAAATTATCCCTAAAATCCGTTCTGAATTACATCAACGGCTTGCTGACTTTTATAAAGAAAACAAACTGCTGGAAGCGCAAAGACTGAATCAAAGAATTAGCAATGATTTAGATGAGTTATCTGAATTTAAGATGTGCAAAGGGATAGAAAATTATTCAATGTATTTAGATGGTAGAACTTTTGGTGAGCGACCATACACACTTTTAGATTATTTCCCCCCTGAATCGTTGGTTTTCATCGATGAATCGCATATGTCTATTCCACAACTTAATGCAATGTATAAAGGGGATCATTCGCGAAAGCAAACCTTGGTAGATTATGGTTTTAGACTTCCATCTGCATTAGAAAATCGCCCTTTGAAGTTTGAAGAAACTGAAAATAATTTTGATTTTTTTAAAATCTATATTTCAGCAACTCCTGCTGAATACGAGCTAAATAAGGCACAAAATAATGTAACTAAGATGTTTATTAGACCAACAGGTTTAACTGACCCAGAGGTGGTGATTAAATCCACCGTAAACCAAATTCAGGACATTCATGATACTATTATTCAGCAACGACAAAGTGGTGGTAAAACTGTTGTAATTACTATTACTAAAGAAAGTTCAGAAAAGATTACGGAATATCTTATTTCACTTGGTATAAAGGCGGCATATATTCATTCGGAATTCAATACCTTTGAACGAAACGAACTGATTCGTAAATTACGTATCGGACAAATCGAGGTTTTAATCGGAATTAACTTACTACGTGAAGGAATTGATATTCCAGAAGTATCAAAAGTTTTAATTTTAGATGCTGGTGCACAAGGTTTTATGCGAACTGCCTCATCATTAATCCAAATTATCGGACGTGCATCACGGAATGCAAGTGGACAGGCTGTTTTATATACGGATAATATTACCGAAGCAATCCAAATTACTTTGGATGACAACAAGTTAAAAAGACAAAAACAACTTGAATATAATAAAATTCATAATATAACTCCTAAAACAATCACAAAAGCAATACCACCTTCTATTTATGCTGACGGGATGCAAGGAGCAATAGATTTAATTTTAAGAAAGAAAAAACAAACCAAAGAAAATCAATTTGCTAAAAAAGATGATGTGATTAAAGAATTAAGAAAACAAATGGAAGCAGCAGCAAAGCAACAAGATTATGAGCGTGCTATTCAGTTGCGAGATATGATGTTTGAGCTGCAAAAAGGAGAATAATGTATACATATCAAGATATTTTAGATGACATTGATGTCATCCGAATCCGCTCTGTGGATGTTGTTTCAGTATACAATGCTTTTTTAAAAGTGTTTGCTATCGAAGTTGATAAAAATAATCCAGTTTATCACGAAGTAACTTGAAATAATTACCGTTCAAATGCAGGTTTTTCAAAACCGTTATATCGTTTCATTTTTTATATGTTTTATTATTTGAAAGACTTTAATTATATTGGTAAAAATCTCACAAGAGAACAAGCATTCGTAAAGATAAAAGAGTTGTTTGAACTCGATGCTACCTTTGAGTATCAAGCAAATTCACAAGCAGAAAACATTCTAGAGCAAGCAAAACAGATTTTTAGACTTGCTTATGTTGATGGTTCAACAAAAGATTTGTTAGTGCTAGTAGAAGAATTTGATATATTAAAGGATACTGATAAAAAACAAGCATTAAAGAAGATTTATTTTGATTTTGAACCATTTAATGGGTGTGATATCCCAGATTAAAAACATCGTAATATTACGATGTTTTCTTTTGTTTATTCAAGTATTTATTACGAAGTTTTTCAATGTTTTTAGGATTTATATAATAAGAAGCTAAAAAGTAAAATAAAACATAAATAAAGAATACAGGAATAGTATCATATTGGTATAACGATCACTGCAAATCCTTATTTTCATTATAAGCACTTGGAACTCATGCTATTGTTAGAGAAAGACCTAAAACCATAACTAAATACTGAAAATGATATGCTTTATATTTTTTATAAAAAATAAGTAAAAATACAGGAATTAAGGTAAAAATAGTTACCAATGTAGAAAGTACAATTAATGCTCATCCTGGAACGACAAAATTAGTTATTATCCTTCAAGGAACCACTTTACCACTAAAAATAACTATAAAAATAATTATTGCAACAAAATAAATGTTAAAACCTAATACTCATCAATTACGAGTCTTTTTATTCACGGTTTTCCTTTAGTTTAAAAAGCATTTGCATAAATTCTTTTAAACCTATTGTAATAGTTTGTTCGCTTGCATAAGAGCGATAAGAAATTTGGTTGGTGATTCTTTCTTTTTCACCTACTATTACTTGGAATTTCGATTTAGACATTTGTGCTTCGCGTACTTTTTTAGCTAATCTTTCATCTCTTAAATCTACTTTTGATCTGATGAAGTTAGCAAAAAGTTTATCATTTATATCTTTTGCATATTCAATGTCATCATTATGGTTTGTTGCAGGGATTACAGTAACTTGCTTAGGTGCCAGTCAAAAAGGTAAAACTCCTTTTGTTTGCTCGATTAAAATAGCAACAAATCTTTCATAGGTTCCGATTAAACCACGGTGAATTAAAACAGGTCTTTCTTCTTGATTGTTTGAATTAGTAAATGTGATATCAAAACGTTGTGGTAGCAAGAAGTCTAGTTGCAAGGTAGAAACTGTTATTTCGTGTCCTAGTGCTGTAAAAATTTGAATATCCATTTTTGGTCCATAAAAAGCAGCCTCACCAACTTTTTCGACATAATTTACACCTAAATCATTAAGCACATCCCGTAATTGTGCTTCTGCTTCATCTCACATGTGATCATCATTATAATATTTTTGAGTATCAGTTTTATCACGAAGTGATAATGAAACATAACTAATTTGGATTTTAAATGCTTGTAATGTTTCTTTAATCAATGAATACATTGCCTTAAATTCTGATGCTATTTGATCTTTTCTTACAAAAAGATGTCCTTCAGTAAGTAGCATTCCACGAACTCTTTCTAATCCTGTTAAAGCACCTGATTTTTCATAACGATAAAGTTGTGATTGTTCACTATAACGAATTGGTAAATCGCGATATGAGCGTTTTTCACTGCTATAGCATATGATATGATGTGGACAAGTCATCGGACGAGCAATAAGTTGCTCATTTTCATCCATATTAATAGGTTTAAACATATCATCTTTGTAGTGTTCTAAATGACCAGAAATTTGGTAAAGTTGTTTTTCTCCAAAATGTGGTGTTAAAACTTCGGTAAATCCATATTTTCGATCATTTTGTAATACTAAATTTCTTATTTCATTATGAATATACATTCCATCTTCCAATCAAAATGGTAATCCTTGTCCACCAAGTTTATTAAACATAAACAACTTTAATTCTTTACCGATTTTACGGTGATCTCTTTCTTTGCGATCTTGTAAAAGGGCTAAATAATTATTAAGTTGTTCAGCATTTTCTCACGATGTACCATAAATTCTAGTAAGCTGGATGTTATCAGAATTACCTCTTCAATATGCACCAGCAAGGTTTAAAAGTTTAAAATGTTTGATATTTTTAGTATTTTCAATATGTCCACCAGCACATAAATCCACAAAAATAGTTTCATTATTTTGTGGGTCCTTTAATGCATAAAAAGTAATATCTTTTCCTGCTGCTTTTAATTCATTATATAACTCTTTTTTATATGGTTTATCTACAAAATCATATTCATCAATAGATACCTGCTGCATAATTAAATTTCTTGCTGCGAGCTTTTTCATCATTTTTTCAACTTTAGCTAATTGAGTATCTGAAAAAGGTTCTAAAAATTCAAAATCATAATAAAAACCTTCATCAGTTGCAGGACCAAAACCTAATTTAGTATTTGGATATAATTTTAAAATTGCTGCTGCTAGTAAATGTGATGTAGTATGGTTTAAATGTTTATCTGCTTTCATCGTTTTCTCCGTTAAATCCCATATTTTGCATTAGTTTGTTTATGATTGGTTTTGCTATTGCTTTAGCTTGAATTGCTCCTTGCTCTGCTACTAAATCAACTTTCATCAAAGCATTGTGATAATTTGTTTGAATTTTAATTAATAGATTTTTCACATCTAAAGCCACAGCAGATTTAAATTCTTTGTAATTCGCATTTTCAAACATTTTTGCACTTTCTTGCAAAGTAATATTATTTAATGCTGCATGGATGTTTAATAAGTTTAATATTCCAGGTTTGTCTTCAGAAATATATACTTTGTTTTCTGAGTCAGTTACAGCTTTTAGAACTTTATTATAAGCGCTTTGTGGATCTTCAAGCAAGTAAATAACACCTTTGTCACTTTCACTTTCAGATTTAGACATTTTTACATTTGGATTGCTTAAAGATTTAATCCTTGCACCAACTTTTGCGATATATGCATCAGGGATTTTAAAATCCATTTTATAGTTTTTATTAAGTCTATCAGCGATTTTGCGTGTTAATTCAAGATGTTGTGTTTGATCTTCACCAATAGGGACTAAATCAGGGTTATAAAGCAAAATATCAGCAGCCATTAATGTAGGATACATCAAAAGTCCTGATGGGATTTTTTCAGTACCATTACCTTGTTTAAGTTTTTGTGATTTATCCTTAAATTGAGTCATACGAGATAGTTCACCAATTGTGGTTTCAGAAGTACAAAGTCATTGCAATAAGGTATGTTCATAGACATCCGATTGATAAAATATAATAGTTTTATCAGCATTTAATCCACATGCTAAATACATTGCAATAATACTTTTTCGTGCTTGACGTAGTTCTTTTGGATCAACTGCACCAGTTGTTAAAGCATGTAAATCTGCTACAAAAACCAGTGATTGAAATTCATTTTGTAGATTAATAAAATTTTTTATTGCACCGATATAGTTTCCTAATGTTAAATTACCTGTTGGTTTAATCCCACTTAAAAATCGCTTCATCGTTCTCCTAAAATAATATTATATTTTATTTTCTTATTATAGTTTTAAATAAAAAGAGGATTATATTGTTAATTTTCTTAGTTTAAAATCTTATTTAAAATGAAGAAATTTAATATTAATTCATCAATAAAAAAAGTAAAAAATACAAGAATATTTAACTGGTTTTTTTATGATAAAAATAAATATATTTTTGTATATATAAATGTTGATATTTTTTTCATAAAAAATTATTTTTTTTATTTTTATTATAAATAAATTAAGAAATTGTGATATATAAATTTAAATTATTATATAATATTACATATTATATACAATGAAAATTTTGAAAATAATTAAACACCTTAATTTAACCAAGAAAATAATTTTGGTGTTTTAATTATCTAACATAGAGGTAATTTATGCGATTAAAGAAATATAAACTTGTTTTAACAGCAACAGCTGCTGCGGCAGTAGGATTAACTGTATCTACTGCTAGTGCAACAAATCAACAACCAAATAATTCAAGCAATCATAAAATATATCAAATTTTTCCAACTGTTAAATCTATAACATATGTAGATAATAAAAAATATTTATTATCTAAAGAAGTTAATTTAGTTTTTGAAAAAGGAATTGATGAAGCAGTTAAATCAAGAATTAAAGAAGCTTTACAATTAAGAAATTTAACTGTTACTGAAAGTCGTTCGTTTAAAGATAGTGATGGTAAAACAAACATTTTAATTGGAACAACCGACAACACCGATACATATATTGATAAAAAAGCAAGTTTATTAGGGCTTGATTTTAACGCATCTTTAAAATCACATAATGATTCATATATTTTATCTTCAAAACGTAATTACATTACTTTGTTAGCAAAAAATAACACAGCAGCATTTTATGGTGCCACAACTTTTTGACATATTCTTAATCAACTTGATGGTGATCAAATTGAAACATTTAATATTCAAGATTATTCAGATGTAAAACTTCGTGGAGTGTTTAGTTATAATAACGGGACACCATGAGATTTAAATGCAAAAATAGATTTTATGAAATGAGGAAGTTATTATAAACTTAACTCATATCTATACTTTGATAAAGATGATCAAAAAACAAAAGATCAATGAAAAACAGAATATACATCTGATGAACTTACAAATAAATTTTCAAAGTTAATCCAAGAATCCAAGAAAACTAAAATAAATTTAGTTTATATGCTTGATCCTTTTGATTCAAATGATAAAATTACAGTTGCAAACTACGATGAAAGTTTATTAAAGATAAAAACTAAATTTGAACAACTTATTACAGCAGGGATAAGAAAATTTGGTTTATTTGCAGAAAATCAATCCTTTTCTGAAAATACTTCGCAACAAGTGACATATGAAACAAAAATACTAAATGATTTAATTATTTGATTAAAAGAAAAACAACAAACTACGAGTGACTTAAGTACTAATTTAATTTATGCACCTGCTAATAGAAATTCTACTATAACATCAAACCCTTATGCTAATTTTCCGTCAGAAGTTGAAATAATTAATTCAGCAACTGGCGCTTATGCAGGGGTACATAATACATCTTTAACAACATTTAAAACTACAACCAACAAAACCCCTGTTGCATGAGTTAATTGACCAAATAATTCAGATGCACCTGCACAACTGATATTAGGTGGTTATAAAGAATTTTTTGGAACTGATGTAACAGCAGACAACTTGCAAGGTGTATTAATTAATCCGATGCAACAAGCACAAGCATCAAAAATTTCTGCATTTGCTGCTGCGAATTTTGGATGAAAGATCTGAAGAAATGATACTGAAATAAATAATATTTATCAAGCAGCATTTTCTAATGCACTTAATAAAAGCAATATTTTTGATATTGAAACTCAATCATATTTAAAACTTTCTAAACATATTAAAAAACCAGATATTAGTAATTATCCAAGTATCAATGAATCCGAAGAAATCCAAACTAAAATAGATGCTTTTAAAACAAATTTAGCATCGAATCATTTTGATAAAACAAAAGCAGAAGCATTGATTACAGATTTTCATGATCTTGAAAAAGCAGCAAGTATTCTTAAAACATCACAAAATGCTGAATTTAGCAAGGAAATGTCGGTTTATCTTGATACATTTATAAATCTTTCACAAACAGCAAAAGTTCTTCTTTTATCTGTGATTAAAAAACAAGAAAATAGCAGCAAAGACTTTATCAGTTATTATAATCGTGGAATAGAATTACTTAATGAGTTGAAAACTACTCATAAAATTACTTATAACGGACAATCATATGATGCTATTGTGGGTAGTCAACATTTGATGCCTTTTTTAGAATGATTAGTTTCTTGATTGAAACCAAGAATTGAATCATCACTTTTTATCCCGCCTATAAAATTGACACAAACATTTATAACTAATTTACAACGTCAAGATAGCCTGGGTAAAGGTGGAACCGATACAGTCTTTTATAAAGGAAACCCGTATCAAGTTATTTTAAAAAATAGTAGTGGGCAATTGCGTCAAAATGATTATTTTGGTGTTGAATTTAATCAACCAATCACCCTTAAATCATTACAAGTGAAATATTTAGGACTGCGTGAAGATTACTTTATAAATGCAAAAGTTCAATATCAAACATCAACAAATAGCAGTTGAACCGATGTAAATGGTTGAAATGTAAATGTTACATCTGCAAATCAATATAATCCAATTGTTTTAAATAATCAAAATATAGCAAATGTAACAAAAGTAAGATTAATAAGTAATGATACTACTCCTAGACAAAAATGAGTTCGTTTACAAGAATTCGTTATTAATTCAGGTGAATTAACATCAAATAAAACATGAGAAAGATATTCACATGTTAGTTATAATGCTGATAATACTACTAATTTAATGTATCTTGTTTATCAAAACAAAAGCACTGATAAAATGTTTGATGATTTAGATTCAACAGGTGCTGCATTTACCAAGGTGGTTCAAGGTAAACAAGGAAGCAGTGATGTTAATGTTGGTGCAAACATTCCAAGGGATGCTACAGTAGGTTTTAGTTTAGATAAAAAGCAATGAGTTTCACATATTTATATCAACCAATCATTCGATTCTGCAACTGATTTACCACAAGATGCAATCATCGAATATAAAGATGAAGATGAAAAAGATACCAGCAGACAATGAAAACAATTTGGTTCAACTCATTTAAAATGAGGTGAAAATTCAACAGTTGTAACAGGATATGCACATGCAAAAGATTTTAGAATTAAAAACACATCAGAGGTTCAGCATTGATGACGTATAGATGAAATAAGAGTATTTTTAACTAATAATGATAGATACAACTATACTACTGCTGATATTAATCGTTTGTTAATACACGATAATAAAGGTCCTAATTTAATGTTTGATGGTGATGATCACACATTCGCTTGATTAAAAGCGACATCAACAGGTGGTTCATTAAGTCAAAATGATGGTTTTGATATTAATTTTTCAAATCCAAAAAATCTTAAATCAATTCGTCTGTTATATAAATATGTCAATGATCAAAATCCAGGAGCAGGAGATCGCACCAGCCAAATAAGTATAGAAAAGAAAATCAATAATGTTTATATTCCTTGAAAAACATATGATTTATCTGGTGATGATATTACAATTAATATTTCAAAAGCAGATAATTTTGGAACCGTTACAGGACTTCGTTTAAGAACCTTAAAAGCAGAAAATTTTGGATTTAATATTAATACCATTGCATTCACAGAAAATAAACAAGACAGTACTGATTATGTTTATAGTGAAAATGCAGCAGTTAATGATTTGCTTGCTAAATATGATGGATACGATACATTTGAGTTATACCATCAAAAAAGTCCTGAAGAAAAGCAAGATATTACCTTAAAAGCAAACGAGAGAATCGGTTTAGATTTAAGTAAAATTCAAAATATTCAGACATTTAATAAAGAATATGACAATTCAACCGCTAATTCTAATGCATTAAAATTACAATATTCTGATAATGGTTATGAATGAGTTGATGCTGCATCAGATACTATTGCTGCAAACACTAAAGCCCGCTATATTGCTTTATTTAACTCAGGAAGTTCGGATTTAACTTTAAGTTTTAAAAAGATAACTGTTACAGTAGAAAACCTTGCTTTAAATCCAAAATTTGATTCAACAGATATCACACAAAATCCACAAACAGAACGAAATAATGAACTAGATGGTTCGGTTTTTACATACGATCAATTTGGTCCAAATATTAATGCAAATAATTATATTATTTACGATTTAGGGCGTCAAACAGACATAAAATCTCTACGTTTATATACTCAAGATGATACATCTGATTATCCAAGGGATATGGATGTGCAAGTTTCATCTGATAAAAGTTCTTGACACACTGTTTTTAGTATTGGAGATACTACTACCGATGCTGATTCAACAACAATATTAAAAAATGTCGCTACTGGTTCTTACGATTCTAAATATGCTGTGAATCCTAAACTTATCAATGACCATCGTTATCCAGGGTTTAAATATTGAGGAAACGATTCGATTTCAAATCAAAAAGCTAGATATATCAAGATTTTAATAAAAGCTAATTATCCAAGCAATAAAAAACTTAAAATCAATGAAATAGTCGTAAATCATAATAAAATCCAACAACCTAACTATACTAGTAACTATTTTTTAGGAACTAAATATGAACCAACCGATGATAGTAAATTAGATTTTCTTCATGATAAGGATTTAAGTACTTATTATCAACCAAAACAAGAAAACGGTGAATTAATTTATACCATCGATGATAAGTCACTTATTAATAAACATTTACGTATTTTAACCATTGAAAGCAATTCGCTTGCAAAGGTATATTATCGTAAAGAAAATGAAACAAACACCTTCCATCTCTTAGGAACATTAACTAACAACCTTAATGAATTTATCCTACCTCAAAATCAAAAAGTTGTGCAAATTAAAATTGCTTGAGAAACTAAAAGACCTAAGATACTAGAAGTTTATGACTTTGATCCAGTGCAAGTTGCATCGGTATCTACAGATAAAACAGCTTTACAAAATGAAGTTAATAAAGTTGATCCGAGTGATTATAATTTATGAACTGAAGCATCTAGAAATGAATTTTTACATTGAAAAACTACTGCTACTAATGCTTTAAAACAAATTACCGAAGCAAATCAAAGTAAAGATCAATCATATACACAAGCAAGTTTAGATGCTATTAAAGATGCATTAATTTATGCAAGAGATCACTATAATAAAAAGGTTGATCTTACTTTAGTGCAACACGAAATTACCAATAAAGCATTAAATAACCCGATTGTATATACATCTGAATCATATCAAGAATATGAAAATAAAATATCAAGTGTGCAAAGTCAAATTACACACCCAGAAAATCTAAGTCAACACCAAGTTGATGCATTTTATCGTGATATTTTAAATAAAAAAGCAGCATTAATAAAACAAACTTGATTAACTGATTTGAATAAACAAAATGAATTGATAAAGAAGATTAAAGAAGAATTGGCAAAATTAGAAGATATCCCTGAGTTAGTTAAGTTACATAATAAATTTGATGAATTTGCAGATACAAATGTCTTACAATCTTTATATAATGAAATTAATGCTCAATATACAAGAGAAAATAATCAGAAGACACAACTAAAACAACAAATTGAACATAATAAAACATTATTTGAAGATCCTGAACATATTAATACATTAACTGAAAAATTACCTAAAACAACTTTATTATATAGTCTACAGCATCTTAAAACTCAATCTGATGAGATGTTAGCTCAAGAACAGAGAGAAAAAACTGATTTACAAACACAAATAAAAGATCTTTTAAGTCATTTTTATGATAGCGAAAACTCAAAACCATTATCAGAAGAATTAAAAACAACAACTAATTTAGTGCAACTTCGCTCTTTGAAAACCAAAGTAGAGCAGCAAAAACAAATCGATGAACAAGAAAATAATTTAAGAACTTTAATCAGACAAAATATTACTAACCTAGAAGATTTTTCAAATTTAATTTTATATAATGAAAAAACCTTAAAGAAAACTCGTGGTGTGTCGGCACTTGAAAAAATGTATACTAATTCATCTGCTGCTGTAAATAATGAAAGTCATTTAAAACAAGAGTTAAAAGTTCAAATAGATGAAAAAATTATACAACTTACCAAACAAGAAAACATTACTTTATATACTGATAAATTTAATAAGTTAAAAACCACTGATAACCTTAACTTCTTTATCGGATTAGAAAAGAAAATTCAAGAAACTATTGAACAAGAACAAAAAGAAAAGCTAAAAGCACAAATTAATGCTGTTTTAACAAATTTAGAACTAGAAACTCATAAAAATGAAATTAATACAGGCTTAACTAGTTCAGATACTGTTGCAGCACTAGAGCAATTATTACAAAAAGCTAATGAATTTAAAACTAGTGAAGATAATCAAAAAGCTCAACTTCGTTCAGATATAACTCATACAGCAGGTTTATTGGAAATTCAAAATAACCAAGATACCATTAATAATTCTTTACCTACTTCACAAACAATTGCACAATTGCAAAGTTTAAAAATACAAGCTGATAATCTAAAAGCACAAGAAGATGCTAAAAAAGTAGCATTAAATACTGAATTAGATAATTTAGTTTCAAGATTACAACTTGATAATCATATCAATCCTATTACTAATCAAAGACAAAATGCAACTATTCCTACATTAGAAACACTAAAACAAACTGCTGAACAATATCTTCGTGACGAAGAGCAACAAACTCAACAATTAAAAAATGATATTAATGTTTTAATTGATCAATTAGGAAAAGATTCAAACAAGGAATTAATTAGAAATAATTTATCATCTACTTCTCAAATTAATGCTCTTGAAAACTTGAAAACACAAGCAGAAAATTTAGTTAATACAGAAAAAACTGAATTAAGAAACCAAATTAATTCAACACTTGCATTATTAGAATTACAAAATCATAAATCAGATGTTCAAAATGAATTGAATAATGCTGATTTATCTGTTGCTCAGTTAACTGCATTAAAAAACAAAGCACAAGGATTTTTAAATAATGAAAATCTACAAAAAGCACTTTTAACTAATCAAATTCAAGCAATTAAATCTAAATTAGAGCAAACAAACCATATCCAAGAAGTTGATAATGATTTAAATTCATCACATACTATTAATTCTTTAGAAACACTTAAAACTAAGATAAATAACTTTAAACAAGAAGAAGATAATCTAAAATTCGATTTAAAGAAACAAATTCTTAATGCAATCACTAAATTAACTTACCCAGAAAATCAAAGTAATTTTCAAAATAAACTTAATACCACTAGCAGCATTGCTAATTTACAAACTTTATTAAATGATGTAAATTCTGCTGTTGCAACTGAAGCTGAAGAACTCGCTTTAAAAGCACAAATTAAGCAAGTTGTAGCGACTTTAGAAGATCCGACAAACAAAAATCAAAGCAAATATCAAAATAAAGCAATCGATGATCTACGCGGCAGATCAACAATTGAAAGTATTTTACAGCAAGCACAAGAAGCGAAAGCTTCCGAAATACATCGTCGCGATCAAGCAAATAATAATATTAAAAAACTACTTGCTAATATGCATAATCGAAAGATTGCTGATGAGCAAGAAGCAAAATATCATCCGATAACTGATTTATTAAAACTCGAAGAATTTAATAACCAATTAATTGAAATTGCAGATGAAGATCAAAAACGTTATGATATTACACAACTACTTAATTCGCTTCAAGATTATAATAATGTTGTCAAATATAATGACAAGTTATTAGCAGCAACTCAAAAAGTCGGACTTGATCAATTAAAAATAAAAGTTCAAGCTGCAGTGGATAGCGAAGAAAATGCTCGTGCCACATACACTTCTACAAAACTTCCTAACTTACTAGCACAAATTCAAGATGTAAATAAACATTCTTATTTAGATGCTAAGTTGCAAAAACTTAAGAATTTATATAATACCAAGAATTTAAATGTTAACTCTGTTTATGCATTAGAATCAGAGATGAATGATCAAATAGCAGCAGAAAATCACGAAAAACAAGACACTGAAAACAAAATAAGAAGCATTCTTTCAAAATTAGAGAAATCTGAAAATCAAAGCTTTGTTAATGAGTTTTTAAATAATTTATCAAGCAAAAACTTAAATGATTATCGCAATTTTTTACCTCAGGTAGAAGCTCGCTTAGATGCTGAAAATGCCGAAAAAGCACAACTTCGTAGCGAAATAGAGCAAAGTGTATCGCAACTTGATTTATCAGAGCATCAATTACAAGTTAATAATATGTATAATCAAAATAGCACAATTGAACAACTTAATAATGCTAAAAATCAAGCACAACTTCTAATAAATAAAGAAACACAAGAAAAATCTGAATTGAGAGCAGAGATTGCTAAACTTAAAAATCAACTTGAAGATCCTGAAAATCAAAATCAAGTTGATACTGATTTAGCAAACACATCTAATAATTTAATTAAATTAAGAGAAACCAAAAGTGCTACTGAACAAAGAATAAAAGATGAGACATTCGAAAAGAATTCATTAACAAACCAAATTGATCAGTTATATAACAAGTTAGAATTAGATAATAACCGTCAAGAAATAGAAAACAAAAAAACAACTGATACAAAACTTCCACACATGCGTGTTTTAAGAGAAAGAGCACAAGAACTTTTAGATCAAGAACACGCTAAAAAAGAACAATTAAAGCAAGAAATAAAAGATAAAATTAATCATTTAATGTATCCTGATAATCAATTATCAAATCGTGCATCATTAGCAAATTCAAACACCATTGCTGAATTAGAAAAACTAAGCAAACATATTGATGCAGTTAAGGCAGAAGAAGAACGACTTGAATCGGTGCGTGCAAAAGCACTAGAAGAGGCAAAAAAACTTGAGGACCCGATTAATCGTTCATTGTTAAGTGATGATTTTATTAAAACTACACAGCCAAAAGATCTCGATGAGTTATTTGTTAATGTTAAATCACAAGTTGCAAAAGAAGAACAAGAAAAAGAGCGGCTAAAAGCAAAGATTAAAGAAGATTATGATAAATTAACAAATGCAACAGAAAAGCAAAAGTTGAAAGCTAAAATGGATTCGGCTAAAAAACTTGTTGAATTGCGTAATTTAGACAAAGAAGTTTATGCACAATTTGCTGAAGAAACATTACAACAACACTTAATTTCTGAAATTAAAACAATTGAAGTTCCAAAACTTAATGATCAAAATACTATAAATAGCATTTATGATCAATTAAACGAATATAAAAATTCAACTAGTTTGAAAATACTCTTAGATCAAGTTAAACAGGAAATAAAAGAAGAAGCAGCACAAAAAGAAGCTCTTAAAAAAGAATTAGAAGAAAAAATAAAGAAATTACAAGATAAAAACAATTTAGATACTTATAAACACCAATTTGATTATGCTAAGAAAACAAATAATTTAAACGATTTTAGAGCATTAAAAACTGATCTTGATCAAGCATTGCAACAAGAAGAACAAATGCGTCAGCAGTTATCAAATAATATTGATACACTTGCTAACCAACTTGAAGATGCAACTAATAAAACGACTATAACAACCAAAAAACCCAATGTTACATCTGATTTAAATAAATTGCGTGAATTAAATAACGAAGCACAAAATTTAATTAAAAAAGAAGATGAAGAAAAGGATAAGTTACACAAGGAAATAATAGACGAGTTGTTAAAATTCTATGATTTTAATAATGCGATTAATTTAGCATTAAAACGTAAGAATACAACTGAGTTAAATGCTTTAAGAGCATTGAAAACCCAGGTAGATAATGCTAAAGCAGAAGATCAAAAAGAGTATGATTTAAGAGAAAAAATCAAAAAGATTGTTGAATCACTAGAAGACTTTGATCATATTAGTAAATATAATATGGATGTTTTATCGCGAACAAACGGACAAAGCAACTTACAACAATTATTAAATAAAGTAACAGCAGCTCAAACTAAGGAGAATTCAGAAAAAGAAAAATATAAAAATAACATAAAGACTAATTTAACAAAATTAGAAGATCCTGATAATATCAAGAGCTTCAATGATTTAAATACAAAAGTTGAAAAAAATCCTAATTTAAATAGTTATTTTGGTTTAGATTATAAAATAGATCAAGCATTAAAAACTGAAGAGACTGAAAGAAAACAGTTGAAAGCAAAAATTAATGAGATTTTAGCAAAATTGCAAGATCAAGGTAATATCAAGAAAGTTAAAGATAAATTGCAAACTGCTACCACTTTAACCCAACTTCGTGAATTATTAAAAGAAACAGATAATATGTATGCTGAAGAAACACATGAAAAACAAAAACTTCAAGATCACATTGAAACTGTATTAAGTAAGTTAAGATTATTTGATCAAATTGCTACATTAAACACTGAATATCGCAGCATTAAAAACTCTAAGGAATTAAATGATTTAAGATCGTTTAAAACCAAAATTGATGCTGAATCAGCAGTTGAAGAAAGTGAATTTAGCAAGTTATTTGGACAAACAGCAGACAAAATTGCTAAATTGCACGATTTTGACACCTTTATCAAATGAGCTCATAAATTAAATCAAAATACACATATTGATTCGTTGCATGCTCTTAATGATGCATTAGTTGATGTTATCAACGAAGATACAATTAAGTTTAACATCCGTGAAGAAATTAAAGAAAAATTACCACACTTAGAAGAAGCGCAGCATATTATTAAATTAAATGCTAAACGATTGTTTACAACTACCAGTAAGAGAGATTTACAAAATTTCTTAGATGAATTAAATATAGCACTTGCACAGGAAGCAGCAGAAAAAGCAAGAATTAAAGCACAGATTGATTCACAATTAGCAAAGCTAGAAGATTCGCAAAATATACAAACATATACAGAAAAATATGCTAATTCGCAAAACAGCGATTTACTCATAAATTACACTCCACTTAGTGCTAAACTTTCTGATATTTTAAAACAAGAAGAACAAGAAAGAGAGCAATTACGAATTAAAATTACATCATTATATCCACAATTAGAAGACTTTAATCATATAGTTGTTTATAATGAAAACAATTTATTGAAACTAACTAATTTAAATGATTTAAGAGAGTATTATACAGATACCTCTAATGCTTTACAAAGTGAAAAACAACGAAAAACAGAATTAAAAACCTTAATTGAAAATAAACTAAGAGGTTTAGAAGATAACTATAACATTATTTTATATAACAAAAAATACCATCACAGCAACCAAATCAATCAACTTAACTACTATGAAGCATTGTATGCAAAAATTTCTGAAGTATATGATTCTGAACACAGTGAAGTTCGTTTGTTAAAAGAACAAATCAGTGATTTATTAAATTCATTAGAAGACTTTGAGCATATTTTTACCTATAATACCAAGAATTTCGCTAACATCGATAATCTAGAAGATCTAAGAGTTTATAAAGCAAAAGTTGCAGCAGCAAAACATAGTGAAGATGTGCAAAAGGAAAATCTAAGAAAACAAATTGCTGCTAAGGTTGCTTTATTAGAAGAACCAAAAAACATCAAAATATATTCTGATAAGTTTTATAAAACAACAAATTTAAATTCTTTAATCGCTTTAAGTGATAAATTAGATGAAATATTAAGCAAAGAATCGGTTGAAAAGACAAAATTACAAACTCAGATTCATAACTATATGCCACTTTTAGAAAACCTTGATCACATCAGTTTATATAATGAAGTAAGTCTTTTGAAAGCAAACAGCATACCAAAATTAAGAGTATTCTTAGCAGATGTTACAGATGCATATACATCCGAATCAGAACGTAAAGAATCGTTAAAAGAATTAATCCCAAATATGCTAAAAAAACTTACTACACCTGCATATATTAAAACATATACAAGTTTATATAATAAAATCGAGAATTTAAATGACTATGAAGCTTTATATCGTTTGCTTAACATCGCTCTAAGCATCGAATCCGATGAAATAATTTCATTAACAAATCAAATAAAATCAACTGTTAAACAACTTGAGCAACCACAAAATATTGTTAAATATGATAATAATGAATATGTAGAAATTAAAAATGTCATCGATTTAAGAAAATATAAAAATGAAGTAGTTCAAGCAAAAGCATCAGAAGATAAATTAAAAAATGAATATCGTTCTAAAATCGAAGAAAGTATTAGTAAGTTAAGTGATCAAAAAAACATTGATACATATACAGACAAACTGGATTCAACATCTTATTTAGATTCATACCAAAAGTTATATGATGATGTCTTAGAAACCTTAAAACAAGAAGCAAGTGAAAAATCAGTTTTAAATAAAGCATTAGAAGATGTTGCTGCAAGATTACAAGCAGTTACTCATATTTCTGAATTAAATTCAGTAAAATACGATGCAAATGATTTAAATACATTAAGAGAAAAACTCTCATATGCAAATAATGCATATCAAACAGAAACACAACGTAAATCATACTTACAAACTTTAATAGAAAGCAAGTTTGATAGACTTAAACCAACAAATGAAGTAGCAGCATTAAAAGAACAATTTAATTCAAATGATAATTTAAATGGTTATGAGTTAATTAATAGCAAACTAGATTCATTGATTGATTCTCAATCAATTGTTTCAGCAAAACTAAAACCATATATCCCCCTTGCAAGTATTTTGACCTTAGGACTTATTTGAATTATCATCCTTGTTGTTTTAAGACACAGAAGAAGAAAACAAACTAGCTAATGCTAGTTTATTTTTATTCCTATGATGCAGTGTTATCCACGTACTTTAATGCATTCATCGAATACTTTTATCATTTGTTTTACTTGGTTGATTTCTTCTTTATCAAGTAATTTAAAACGAAAGTCTAATATCCGTTCTTCGATAATATTGGTTTGAATGTGACCAGTAGCAAAAGCTTGAAATTGGATTTGATAACTTTGATCAAATAAAAATTTAAAAAATGAATACCTTACCTTTTCGTCATTGAT
The DNA here is from genome assembly GCF_054353935.1 of Mycoplasma sp. 246B. Taxonomy (NCBI): domain Bacteria; kingdom Bacillati; phylum Mycoplasmatota; class Mollicutes; order Mycoplasmatales; family Mycoplasmataceae; genus Mycoplasma; species Mycoplasma sp. 246B. The sequence goes on along the minus strand of NZ_JBTHHM010000002.1, from coordinate 62,456 downwards.
ATAAATTCGATAAAAACCATTTGAGATAATGACATCTGAATTATCCAAATTAAAATAAAAGAATTTATCATATGAACCATATAAATAAGGTAAATAAATGCTGTCTTTGTGACCTATTTGCTTCGCTCTTGAAATATTTTGAATTTGTCATCCACGTAGCTTGTTTGAAAGTGTATATAAACCTTTGCTATGTGTTTGAGCAATCGGGATGTATGAATAAATTTTGCTTTTTATAATTGATTTTTCAAAGTTTTTTGTCTTTTTTTCAATAATTAATCCGTTTTGATTATTTTGTTTATATTCTCGCAGAGAATATAAACTTTTATCATTTAAAATTAAAGAAATTTTTGTGTTTGATAATTCTGGTTTTAACTTTAATGAACTGTCTAAGTCTTGCATATAGGTATATCCGTAATTTATCGAGTGATTAACCTGTGACAATCCAATGATTTTTTCATCATAAGCAAACTGCTGCATTCTTTTTAGAATTTCAGGTAAATCAGTGTTTAAAATTGCTTCATTATTCGCATCTTTTAGAATTTCACCATTTTCATCATTTATTTTATAAATAGGAGGTAAATTTTTTGTATTAAAGTCAAAACCGATGTTTTTGACTACATCTGTAAAAATTTTATAATTGTGTATTCGTTTAGTTTTCTTTACAAATAATACATCAGTTTTTACTCCTGTTTCAGCACCCTTAAATACCCCTTCTGGAAAAGAGATATCTGCTAAGATATGAAAATTATCAATTAAGTATTTTCTGATATAACTTTGTTGTTGATTATTTAAATAACCACTAGGCAGCACAATTGCTAAAATTCCATTCTCCTTAAGCAGATTCATTGCTCTTTCGATAAATAAAACCCCTAATTGTCCGTTACAATGTTCATTAAGTTTGTAATGTTTTAGAATACTTTGATTCCCCATAAATTTAACTTTGCTACCAAAAGGTGGATTTGTAATGACAAAATCAAAAAAGCTGTTATTTTTATTTCAATTTGCAATGCTATCGATTTGATGAATTTTAGTTCTACCATCACCGTTTAATACCATATTAAAGAATGCAACAGAACAAGCGTCTTTTGAAATATCTCAATAATATAAATTGTCTTTCATATCTTTATAATCTGGATTATTTTTGTATTTTTGGATAACCCCAGTTAAAAAATCTGCACTACCACCAGCTGGATCAATGACAGCTTGATAGGGTTTAATATCTAAAATATTAACTATAAAATCAATTATAGCAACAGGTGTATAATATTGTGCCATATTAATTTTATCTAAAATTTTTGAACTAAACTTCATAAAGAAATCTTGTGGTACGCTGGATTTACTTTTAATAAATGAATATGGTTGTAAAAGTTTTATTACTTTTTGCAAGTCATCATATTTAAAAATAAGTTCTTTTTGTACTTGCTGTCCTTGCACAAAATTTCTTTGATAATAATCATATGCATCTGCTCATAATTTTTCAAATACTGCAATATTTGTAGTTAATGCAGTAAATTTTAAATCATGTTTATGAAATTGTTCATCATAATATTTCGCTAATATCACCTGAAAAAGACCTTTATATCGTTCATTTTTTCCATAACCAAGTGAATGAATAATCAAATCTAACTCATCAAATAACACTTTTGCATTTTGTATTGGGACTAATTCATCAAATTTAAATAAAGCAGTTTTAAACTCTTCGCCATAATTAGGTAGCATTGATAAATTGTATTCATTGCCTTTATAAAAAAGTTTTTGATGACTACCATTATAAAAAATACCGTATTTGGCTTTCTTTAGATCTATTGCAGTTTGCAACTGATATAAGATTGCTTCTTTTATTTCTTTTTCACTGATATCATCTCTTTTAACTTCTGCTACTAATAAATATGAATCACCATCCTTAATCGCTAAATCAATTAGTTTTGGATGTGAACCTTTGCTACCTACTTGCATTTTTTCTTCTAAGTATATAGCATCTTTGTTATAATTTTTTGAAAGCAATATGTTTATTAAATCAATTCTTAATTTTTCTTCAGTTGATGTTTTACCATCTTTTGCTTTTTCATTGATATTTAATTGACCTCGGATTGGACATATTAATTTAGACATTTTTCTCCTATATTTAAATATTACTATAATAAATTGTATTTATAAATTTATTAGTTACTTTATTGAAATTTTTGCAATTTTTGTTTTATAAATGTAATAGATAAAACAAAAAAGCAGTGATTTGTCATTAAAAATCTTATAAATGGGAATTTTATTCCATATAAATGAAAACTATGTTATCAAAAATACAATTTTTGCAAAAAGTGATGTGATTTGTTAAAGTTTTAGTTATAAAAATTTATAATTATTATGATAAAGGAGTTGTAATGTCAAAGTATAAAAAATGATGATTTTCTGCTGTTATTTTAGCTTCTACATCGGTTGTAGTTGCTGTCGCTTGCAATGGTGAAAATAGCACTCAAAAAAGTGATGGATTTGATAAATCCACACCTAATAAAGATAAAAATCCTAATAAAGGTAGTACATCACCTGTTATAAATCCAAAAGAGCAATCAAAACCCCCTACTTCAACAAATCCAAGTGAAACTAATCCGATTAAAAATACACCACAGCAATCTAATCCAACTAAACCTACTAACAATCCAGAAGATGGTAAACTATCAGAAGATAAAAAAAAGGAGAAGTCACCTGAAAAAACAGATCAATTTGGAGAGAATAATAATCAACAAAAACAAGAAGATACAAAACCTATTGATAAATGGGCAAAAGATAATGCAAACAATCTTTTTAAACTCGTCTCAGTTGATAATCTTAAAGAATTAATTTCAAAGAATGAAAAACTTTTTTATAACTACGAAACAAGAAAATTAGTTAAACAACCAGTTGAAACAAAATATTTGAAAGTGAAAGAACTAGGCAGTGATTCAATTTTTGATGTTTTTAGTTTAAAAACCGATTCAGAATATCAGCCTGCAAATGCAAATGAACCAACAACAAATAATGGAACTAAAACATTTATCAATGGACAAATATATTATGTGATAAAAGGTAATGTTATTGCATTTTCTTATAAAATTGCACAATATATACCTAAACAAGAACCAATTATTTCAAATGATATTTATTGATCAAGTTTTAATATTGAAAATGGTCAACAAGTTGATACACCTGATTCGTTGAAACAAGAGCAAATTAATAAATCAGAGCAATTACAAACTATCAGCGAGCCTTTTAAAGTTTATTCTGATAATGCTGATGAATTTATGAATATGTTAGATGATTTAACTTCTGATAATAAACAACTTCCGGATTTAGTATATTCAGATGGTAGTTTTAGCTTTGATAAGCACAACGAAGACTTAGGAGATTATATTACTTTTAATAAAGATGATTATGCTAAATATATAATTGGTTCAGATGCATCAAAACCAACTCATTTTAAGATGAATTGAGATACAGATACCGAAAAAATTACCATAACATATAAAAATAAAAATAATCCAGATAAAATAGAGACTCAAGTTATTAACCTTGATAGTGATGATGAAAATAATCCAGTCGATAATTCAAAACAACAAACTCCTAATAAGCAAAAAGATAATAAGAATCCAGAACAAACAAGTGGAGTGTTTGTTTTAAATGTCAAAGAATTTAACAAAATAGCAGAAAAATATGATAAATCACAAGGTTCAAAATATAAACATAAACTTTATTTGTATAAAGGTAATTTCTTAGGTTTTTTTGGACAATCAAACGAATCAAGCAACCAAATATTGAATTTTAATAAAGGTTTTGATCAAACAAACATTGCTGGTGATCAAAATGATTCAAAATATTTTGCAACATCATTAGATAAAGATAAAAAAACCTTTACAGTAACTTACTTTAACAAAAGAACAAATCAAGAAGAAAGTCAAACATTTACATTAACAACAGATTCAAAAGATGATTATTCTGATAACTCACAAAGAAACTTAAATACTAGTAGCACTAAATTAGATAAAAATCAAACTGTTTTTGTAAGACCACCGTTTGGAGTAAAGTTTGAAATAAAAAATAACACCCAAATGCCACCGATAATAACTGTTTTTGATCACCTTGATTCACCTGGAGCGAAACTTAAAAACTCTAGCAAATATAGCGAATCGTTTGTTAAAACAACATCAGAATTATATAAAAGTCGTTTTAACAATTTGGTAGTTAAAAAGAACGGAGCTCAAGAATTTTCTGAATTTGTTGCTATCCCGCAGTTATTGAATTATTATAAAAACTTAGATAGCAACAATGAATCACTTGTAATTTTTGGAGGAGATACAAATATTGATTCATCCAACTTTAAAGTAGATAAATATTTCTCATCTGATGTTCATCGAGTACTTGTTTCAGATTCACCAAAAAACCCGGATTGATACACATCTTTAAACACAAAAAGTGGTTATGCAAATCCGTATGATAAAATGTATTATTTAAACGGCGAAGATTCATATTATGATACTATTACAACATCTGATGATGCTAATTTAAAATTTAAAGTTGACACTTATAAAGCATTTAAAGAATATATAAAAAATACTAATCAATACGCAGGTTATGATAAAGACAAAAATTTTAATTGAAATATAAGATATAGAATTTCTGATCATGCACCTGTTTTTACAGATGTAAAAGTAAAAAATATTACAGTAAATACAGCAAAATCAACTGATTCAAATTATCCAAAACCAGCAAATACTATAAGAATAGCACACTGAAATATCGAAAATTATGGTAAAAAAACTACTGATTACAAAAGTACTGCTGACTTTAAAATAGATGCTATTGCCACCTTGATTAAAAAAGTTGGTTTTGATGTTATAGGTTTAACTGAAATAAACGATAAACAAGGAAATTCGGTTAACTACATCTTAGATGAGTTAAATAAAAATGGAGGTAATTATAAATTAATTTTACAACCCCGTGAACAAACATTGTGACAGGACACAAAATATGCTTTTTTTCAAGGTGGAGCAACTGAGCAAATTGCTATTATATATAATGCGAATGTATTACAGCCAACAAATTTTACTAAAACAAATCAAAATAGTGCTTCATTTCGTGAAAGCATAAATTTATACGGAGAAGTGATACCTAAAAATTAATATTCAACATTTTTCAAGTTTTAAATTATGATAAAATAACTATAATGTAGTTATTTTTGGAGGGGTAATGTTACGGATAATAAGTGGTTTATATCGTAGTAGAAAGATTAGTCAGCCTGATTTAAAAGATACAAGGCCTACAACAGATAAAGTTCGTGAGGCCGTTTTTGCTTCATTGCAGTTTAAAATAGAAAATAAAAGTTTTTTAGATCTTTTTTCTGGTTCGGGTGCGATTGCGATAGAAGCATTAAGTAGGGGTGCTTTGAAAGTATATGCAGTGGAAAAAAATATAAAGGTCTTTAGAGTGCTACAAGAAAATTTGCAGAGTCTAAAAATAGATACAATTAATGCTGTAGCATCGGATGCTTTGAATTTTTTGCAAGGTAATACAATGAAATTTGACTTCATCTATCTTGATGCTCCATATTTAGATTACAAATTACTTAATGATACTTTGCAATTAATTTCACAAGCAAAAACATTAAATATTGATGGAGAAATAATTATTGAAACAAATAAAGTTTCTGAAGTAGTTATTCCAGATGACTTTATAGTTTATAAAAGCAAAAGATATGGAAAGGTAGATATTTTATATCTTGCTTATGCTCAATAAAATCATCACAGTTACTTGTACAGAGTTAAGTTATCAAGGATTAGGTGTATGTCGCGAGCATGCTAAACCTATTTTTGTGCATGATCTTTTTGTCGGTGAAAAGGCGAAAGTTCAAATTTATAAAGAAACTACTAAATTTGCTTTTGCAAAAGTGGTTGAATTAATCACTAAATCTGAACATCGTGATAAATCATATTCTTGCATCAACAGTGCTCCTCTGATTAATTTAGCATATAACCAACAAGTTGCTTTTAAAGAGAATTATCTTAAATCACATCTGATTCGTAATTTAAATATTAACGAATCAGTAATTGATACATTTGAACCAGCAATCCAACAAACTCATTACCGTAACAAAATTAAGGTTCCGTTAAAGTTGATTGATAATATTTTGTATTATGGAGAATATGACAGTAATTCGAATAATATTATAGTAACTAATGATATAAAAATCCAAAATAATGTTTCTTTAAATGAAACATTAGATAAAATAATTAATGCATTAAATCAATATTCACAAAAAAGTCGTCGTTATAAAGTTTTAGAAGCATTTCGAGAAATAACTTTAAGAATAAATCATATAAACGAAGCGCAAGTGTTATTCAATCTTTCTAATGAACAAAATGTTTATAGTGAAATAATCAATACTTTAAAATCTATTGAAAATATTATTCAATTGTATTTTTATCAAAATCAAAAATTAAAATTAATTTTTGAGAAAAAACCTTTTTCAATTTTGATAAATAAAAAATCCTTTGATGTGCATATAAATTCGTTTTTTCAAATAAATATTGAGATGGCTACCAAAATTTTTAATGATATGCATAAAAAAGTATCAGAAAACTTTAAACGAAATTTCATCGATTTATATTGTGGTGTTGGAATTATCTCACAATTAGTTGCTTATAAAAGACATAAAATCTTAGGTGTAGATATTTCAAGAGAAGCAATTGCTGCAGCAAAAGATAATGCATATGTAAATGGATTTAGATCGGCTAAATATATAAATGGCGATGTTTATCAAGTTATAGATTTGTATAATTTAGATATTAATGATACTATTGTCGTTTTAGACCCACCCAGAGCTGGTTTAGATGCAAAATTGACCAAATGATTGAATAATATAAATTCATTTATTTATATGTCATGTGAACCAAGAAGTTTTATACGTGATTTACAAAACTTACAACAACAAGGTTTTAAAATTAATTACATCAAAGGTTATGATATGTTTCCAAACACCCCACATTTTGAAATAGTCGCTTATCTTAGTAAGTAAACAAAGCAAGTAGACGGAAGCACTACTACTTGCTTTTTTTACTTAAAGATTTTTAAAGATGAAATGTAATCATTCATATAATCGATATCCAATTGATTATAAGAATTAACGGGTAGTTTAATTTCTACATTCGGAATTTCACTTCGTAAGGTTCGACCATGGCCGATTGATTTAAAGAGTCTTTCACTGATAACGGTAGCAAGGTAAAACTTAGCTAATGGTTTATTATCAAATTCAGATTTGTATTTAGGAACAATATCACAAATATTCACAAAAGAAGTGGCACCAAATTCGAAATCACAATAATAGGTTTTCCCACCACCACCATCTCCTCCGTTAATGATGCAAATTTTATCACTGAATGTCTGAGATACTTTTTCTTTTATAAGTAAACCACCAATACCGTTATTGTCTTTTTTTGCTACTATTATTGGGATTCCGTTCTCATATTTATTTTCTAATTTACGATCAATTGATTTCTTTTGCATTCCTTTTGAAATAAATTCAATTACATCAGATATTTTAAAATATTTAAATTTAATATTTTGATATTTTTGCATATCTACAGGTGAGAAAATTAATTTATTACTGATGCCGCATAAAATTTTGGCAGATAAATTTTCTCTTATATATTTTATAAAAGTGTTTTTATTTACTTCAAAAGGGCGATTTGTTGTAAATTTTTCAAATGCAAGTTCTTCATCATATTTTAAATTTTGCATTACAGCTTGAAATTCTGTGTATTTACCCTTAAGAACTTCTTTAAGTCTTGCTACTTTTTCTTCATATAATTTAGTTTTCAATCGTTTTTCATTAGTATAGATAAATCCATCATTAGTAAAATCTACTAACAAAATATCTTGATTATGTCAGTGTGCTAATAATGCATCTGCATTTTGTCTTAGTGCATCTATTTTCTTGAGTGTTCGTGAATCATATTTTTTTAAAACTATCACTGATGTATTGACACCTGCATTAGGTTGAAATAAATCCCTAGGAAGTGAAATAATTTGTGTAATTTTAGACATTTCAAATATTTTTTTGAGATATGCAACATTTTTTGCATCTCTACCGTTTAGGTTTGTTTTAGGTATAATACATGCAATTAACCCATCTGGTTTTAAATATTTTAAAGTTGTATATAAAAACTTTAATTCATTATCACTTTGACTAAAGGGTGGATTCATTAAAACCTTAGAATACTCATATTTTAATCTTTCAAGTCTTTTAAAGCAGTCATCTTGATAAATTCGCGAACTTCCATCACCGTGTAATAGCATATTAATTCCTGCTAATGTCGAATTAAATTCGTCATATTCGATTCCAATGATTCTTTTTTCCTTTACTTCGATGCAAGCTTTATCAATTTGATATTCTTTTTCTTTTGCATTTATATTTGTTTGCTTTAAATAAAAATCATTTATGCTAGAAAACATATTAAACATTGCATTTACTAAAAAGGTACCACTCCCACATGTTGGGTCCATTATAACATCGTTAAATGGATCAACATCAATTAATTCGTACATTATTTGAGCGATGTGATCGGGTGTAAAAACTTCTCCTTTTTCATTTGAATTAGCTGAATTTCATTTACGAAAAACTTTTAAAAAAGCATTCATTATATCGTGGCCTTTATAGTCTTTGTGACTGATATTAATAAGGTTATAAATATTACGAATCGAATCAACTATTTCAATTAAGTCAGAAATTTTAGCCATTTTCAATGTCTTATCATCAAGGTATTTATAGATATTATTTTTCTTTTCTTGTTTTGATATATCTTCAGTAAGTGGAGTATCTTTTAGAGCATCCAAAATACTAGAAAGCAGCAAGCTTGTTGATTCACGATTTAACTTATCATCTCCTTGAAATTTATAACAAAGCATCACAGCACCAATAAACGGGACAGTCATTTGCTTGTTTATTTTTGCATTACGAAAAGAATTTGCAAGTTGCATTGCATAATTACTAATTAAAACTTCATTATTTTCTTTGATATCTTTAAAGTAGGTGTCTTTGTAGTATTTATGGTTTTTTACTTCAGATTCATTATCTAATAATTTTATTTCACCTTTATCATTCTTAATAAAAACATTTAAGTTTATACCGTTATATTGAAAACCGATGGTATTCTTATGTTTTTCAAACTTCATATAGTCATAAATTTGCTTTTCAAATTTTACCCCTTCTGCTTTAGCATCTAAGATAAAAATTACACCATCATAAAAATAATACCCATCTGGTTTTGTTGCTTCATATTTAGCATCAGATGTTTTTTTATAAAGAGGAATGGTACCATCAGTATTATTTTTTAGTCCTAATATATTAGTAAATGCTTCTACAATTTTAAACTCGCTGCGTGCCATAAAACCTCTATAATATTTTGTATTTTAATTCTACCATTTTTTTCTTATTGATTTTAAAACATCTCATAATTTTAAATTATTAACAAATTTATTCACAAACTATGTTTGAAATAGATACTTAGTAAAATATTTGTAAATTTAAGTAAGAAAAAAAATATTTTGGTAAAATAGTAATACTAAATAAATAAAGGAGTTATATGCCAAGAGAAGGTTATACATTAGCATGTACAAAGTGCAAAATGGAAAATTATATTTCAAAGAAAAATAAAAAAACTCATCCTGAAAAAGTAGAGTTAACAAAACACTGTCATAAATGTAATGCGCATACAGCACATAAAGAAAAGAAATAATGCAGCAATAACTGCGTTTTTTAATTTAGGAGTTTTATGAATCGTAAAAAATTAGATGAAATGTTCGCTAAAACTGGTGTAGAAGTTTTAATTTCTGAAGCACCACAAACAAGACTTTGATATGCCGGAGTTCAAACAACTGATGGATTCATCGCTATTGAAAAAGATAAAGCAACCTTATTTGTTGATGGAAGATATATTGAGTATGCACAAAAAAATGCAAAGAATGTAGAAATTGTTTTAATTAAAGGTGATGCAGTTAAAAATTGATTTGCAGCAAAGAACTTTAAGAAAATAGCACTTGAAAAAGAATATTTAGTAAAACAAGTTCAAGATCAAATTTTATCTTGAGTAAATCCGGATCATATTGAGTGAGTTTCAGCACAACATCTTAGAATATTAAAAGATGATGGAGAAATTGAGTTAATACAAAAAGCTGTAGATATTTCTATGCAGGCACTCAATGAACTTAAAGAGTGAATCAAACCTGGTATGAGTGAAAAAGAAGTTGCTTTTAAACTGAATTATTTATTAAAGTTAAAAGGTGCAGAAAAAGAAGGATTTGAGGAAATTGTCGCAACTGCTGAAGCTTCTGCGGAACCTCATCATCATCCAACTGATAAAAAACTTGTTAATAACAATTTACTAAAAATAGATTTTGGAGCTCAATACAAAGGATATACAGCAGATATTACACGTACCTTTATTTTAGGTGATGAAAAACTAGCAAATCCAAAGCAACTTGAAATCTTAGAAATCGTTAAAGAAGCAGCAGCAGCAGGGAGAAAAGCAGTTCGTCCTGGTATCAAAGCATCACAAATTGATAAAGTATGTCGTGATTTTATAGAAGCAAAAGGTTATGGACAATACTTTGTGCATTCTACTGGACATGGGTTAGGTATTGATGTACATGAGTTTCCTAATGTTTCAAAATTTTCTGATTATGTTTTAGAACCTGGTATGATAATAACAGTTGAACCTGGAATATATATCGAAGGTTTAGGTGGTGCTAGAATTGAGGATGATGTTCTAGTTACAGAAAATGGTTATTATGTCTTTTCTAGACTTAATGAAAATAAATAATGAACCAATGAAATGATAAAAATATCTTAACTTTGAGTGATTCCCTTGATGTTGGAGATGGATATAAATTGTATTATCGTGTTAGTGGAAACCGCTTTAGTGGATATCCTGTAATTATTTTACATGGTGGACCAGGTGCTTTTAATGCAAATCCATATTTAAGAATTTTTGATAAAAGTAAGTTTTATTTAATTTCTTTTGATCAAAGGGGATGTGGTTCTAGCAAACCAAAATGAATTCCTGATTCAAACACGATAGATGATCAAATTGAAGATATTGAGCGAATTAGAAAACATTTTAAGTTAAATAAAGTAACCTTATTTGCAGGAAGTTGGGGGACTACATTAGCATTACTTTATGCTATTAGATACCCAGAAAATGTTGCTTCTATGTTACTGCGTGGAATTTTCTTAGCACGTCAAGAGGACATTGATTTTCTATATGAACCTAATGGAGCGGCAACCTTTTATCCAGAAGCATATAAGAAATTTTATAATGCAGTTGCTAAATATGATGGTGCAAAAGTTTTGGAAAAATACTATAATGCTTGAACTAAAATCTTAAAATCTAAGAACGCAAAAGAAAAAGAGATTAAATTGATTCAAAACTTTTGCGAGTGAGAAGAATCAATTGTTACAATTGAACCACAAGAAAGGTATTTAAGCCGAAAACAAATTCGCCAAGTACCTGTTCTTCAAGAAGAACACAAAGATTTATTTTACAATCAATTACATTTCTTTTTAAATAAATCACTTTTACCTTCGGATAATTATATTCTTGAAAATGCACATAAAATAAAAGATATTAGAACATATATTGTGCATGGTCGTCAAGATGTAGATACCAGACCAATAGGTGCATATTTATTAGCTAAAGAACTAAATAATGTTAAATTAACTTTTATTAATGGTGCGGCACATTCAATCAATGAACCTGGTATCAATCATAAGTTAAAAGTATTTGCTGATAATATATATGATTATCTTACAGAAAATCACATCCAAAAATAGATGTGATTTTATAAATACGATTTTTTAATCGGATGCTCACTAGTAATTTTGACAACCTTGTTTTTTAATGAACTAAGTAGTCTTTGTCCTGCTTTGGTATCTGAATTAATAAGGTGTATATTTTTTAAAGCTGTATCAATAATGTCTGCTAATAATGCTCATTGTTTAAAACCACGACTAGTCATAGCAGCAGTACCAAGGCGGATTCCACTTGCTAAAAAAGGTGATAGAGTATCAAATGGAATAGTATTCTTATTTGCTGTAATATTAATTTTATGTAATACTTTTTCGGCTTCTAAACCGTTTATTTGATAGGTTTTTAATACATTAATCATAAATAAATGATTATCAGTTCCTCCACTAATAATTACTGCTCCACGACGCTTGAATGCATCGCAAAAACGCTTCGAGTTATTAATGATATCTTTAGCATATTGCTTAAATTGTGGTTGTAATGCTTCGTAGAAAGCAACTGCTTTACCAGCAATAGCATGAAACAATGGACCACCTTGATAACCAGGAAACACTCAACGATCAATTTTTTTAGCCAATTCAGCATCATTAGTCATAATTATTCCCCCACGACCACCTCGTAAAGTTTTATGAGTTGTAGATGTAATAATATGTGCATAATTAACCGGAGATGGAAATACTCCACCAGCTATCAATCCTGCTAAATGCGCAATATCTGCAAGCAACTTGGCACCGACTTTATCAGCAATTTGCCGAAAACGTTTAAAGTCTATTAATCTTGAATATGATGAATATCCACAAATAATCAAATCCGGTTTTTCTTTAATAGCTAATTCTTCGATTGCATCATAATCTAATAATTCATCTTTGGATAAATCATATGAAACTGATTGATAAAAAATCCCACTAAAAGAAATTTTATATCCGTGAGTTAAGTGCCCACCGCTATTTAAGGATAATCCCATAATTTTCCCACCTGAAGGTACACATGCAGCAATAGCAGCAGCATTAGCAACTGAACCAGAATATGGTTGCACATTTGCATATTTAACACCATATAATAGTTTTAAACGATCAATAGCAGCTTGTTCGATCACATCTACATTTTCACATCCACCATAATAGCGTTTGTTAGGATATCCTTCTCCGTATTTGTTTGTTAACACACTTCCTTGTGCCTTTAAGACATCTTCAGAAACATAGTTTTCGCTTGCAATTAATTCGATGTGGTCCTCTTGTCTTTGTAGTTCGTTATTGATCGCATCGGAAACAACTTTATCATGTAGTTTAATTTTTGAATACATTTTTTACCTACTTATTAAATTTTTCATTTAATCTTTGTATAACTTCATCATTTGCACTAATTCTTAATGTAACATTGCGAGTATTTGTTTGTTGATAATTATCAATTTGTTGGATGTCATAAATTTGACCAAGACATCTTAAATTTGAAACAATATTACCTATATAATCGGTATTTTTAAGTGTAAAAGTTAAATCAAGAGTTTTTAATGGGCTTAAATCTACTGGGATATATTTAATCTTATTATTTGCTTTTATATCCATAAATTCTGCATAAAAAGCATTTGTTTGATCATATTTGGGATGGATTTTTCCAATTCATCCGATAATCGTATTATTGTATTTTATATAAGCAGAAACATTTGGATGAATATAATCATTATCCTTTAGTGCAGTAAATTTAACATCAAAACCTAAGAAATTAATAACATCTTGTTTTAGTTGTTCAAAAGTCTTTGTTGTGCTCGCAAGTCCTCAAACCATTATATTTTCTGAAATCATTCCATATTCAAAAATGTTAATATTGCTCATTTTACGCTTTTGATTGTATGCTACAACTTCTGAAAGTGATGTAATAATCGAATTACGAATGCATTCGTGTTCTTTTGAAATAAAAGTCATTAAATTGATTTGTTTTTCAAATGAAAAAGGATTTAATTTATTTTTTTCTTTTGAAACAAGAGTAAAGGTTCGTACTTCATTATATCCTTGGTGCTGAAAATATGATTTAGAATTATTAATTTTTTGTATATGAGCAGGAACAGTTTTGATTGGTTGTGGTTTGAATTTTGCATATGAATAAAATCTAAAAATTTCTTCGATTATATCTTCAAAAACTTCTATATCATAACGATATTCAGGGGTAGTTATTTTATTATTTTCAAATCTAAATCCAAGCGAAGTTAGTTTTTTTAAAGCATTATCAAAAACATTTATTTCATTTATACCTGCATATTTCTTTAAAAGTTCTGCATTATATATAATGCTTGTTTGCTTATGATAAATAATAGGGTTAATTATTTGTGAAATCTGTAAATTTTTGCAATAAAAACGAATAAATTCCATCGCAACTGAAGCGAGATAAGCAGTTATAACCCTTGAACCTTGACTTGATGCAGTTGTGCTTATCCTTATTTCTTTTGTGCTGTGACGAATGTATTTAGGATCAAAAACACCTACTTCAAATAAATAGTTTTCTGTATCTAAATCAGTTTTTGTGGTTTCTAGACCGATAACAGAAGCAAGTGAAATAATATTGCTGTCATCTGAAATAGCTAAAACATTATCAACAGCAACTTTTTTACCACCTAATATCTCAATCTCACCAGAATACAATTTTGCAGTAATATTTTTTTGTAGTTTTGCAGCATTATAAACGTGTACTGGAACACCGATATTTATTAATGTTAAATTTGTCAGGTTAACACTTCAATCAAATAAAGAAGAAATATCGTGTTTTGCTAATAAAGTTTTTTCGTAAATACTTGTTTTTAATTTTCCTTTTATTTCACTAAAACTAAGATTTTTTGCCATTCCATTGGCTGCTTTAAAATCACTTATAAAATTTGGTTCTTGTTCTTTTGATTCAAAAACAAATTTAGTGTTAAAATATGCAGCAAGTTCTTTAGCAAGAATAAAATATGAATTTGCATCATTGCGGTTTGCATTGATTGCTATTTCGATTAGATAATCATCGATACTTAAAAGTTGCATTGGATCATCGTTTATGCTTGCAAAATCATTTGGTAAGACTAACAACTCATCTTTTTTTGACAGTAAGTCTCATTTATAACCTAATTCTGATCAAGATGCTAACATCCCTTGTGATGGATAACCTTTAAGTGTTTTTTCACCAAAGATAATTTCACCTCTTTTTGCACCAACAGGAAAACAAACAACTAAATCACCTACCTTTAAGATTCGATTAGTTGTTTGGATTGTAATTTGTCCTTTTTTAGTTTTTAATTCAACAACATCTAAACGATCAGAATTTGGATTTTTGAAGACATTAATAACTTTTGCAAATAAAATACCTTCTATATTAGCAAATTTTCTCACATCATCAACTTCAAAACCTATTTCATTTAATGCGTTTGTAGTTTCTTCTGCAGTAAGTTTGATATCTGGTAAATAACTATTTAGATGTTTTAGTGAAACGAGCATTAAAAACCTCCTCATGTGGTAAATTTCAATCAATTTCTGTTTTATTTTGTGTTTTTAAAAGATGATTAATTTTTAAAAATATTTGTGAATTATTAAATCCTTTATTAAATGACAACGGTGAAGGATGTGAGGATTCGATGATATTTTGTTGTTTAATTTTATCGAAGTTAGATAAATTATATACAGTTTCTTTTGCTTGTTTGCCTAGTATGACAAAAATTACGTTACTATTTGCTTCGATGATTTTATCTAAGATTACTGATGTAAATTTTTGTCATCCGATATATTTATGTGAATTAGGTTTACCTTTTATAACTGTTAAAACTGTATTCATCAATAATACACCTTGCTTAGCTCAATTAACTAGTGAATTAGTTTTTATGACAATATCTGGATAATCTTGTTTAAGGACTTTAAAAATGTTTGCTAAACTCTTTGGTGTTTCGTCTTTTCAACTAGAAAAAGCCAATCCGTCTGCGCTATCATCATTATAATAAGGATCTTGACCTAGAATAACAACATTAGTTTCATTAACTTGAAAAAATTCAAAAGGCTTAAATATGTCCATTTGGTGTGGGTAGATGGTTTGGTTATTTAATTCTGCTTCTTTTAAAGAATGAAAAATATTATCAAAATAACTTTTTTTACCTTCTTTTTGTAAGATTTGTAAAAAACTATCTTTCATTGCTAAATTGCTCCAAAATTCTTAAATCATTACGATATAAATCCCTAATATCATTAAATCCATATTTAATCATTGCAAGTCTTTCGACTCCTACACCAGCAGCAAAAGCATTAAATTTAGCATCAAATCCTGCCATTTGTAGCACTTTCGGATGCAGCATTCCAGCACCTAAAACTTCTATTCAATGATTTTTATAAAACATATCTACCTCCACACTAGGCTCGGTAAATGGAAAATAACTAGGACGCAACCTTATATCAATTTCTTCTTCCAAAACATAGGATAGAAAGGATTTTAAAGTTCATATGAGATTTGGAAAACTAACGTTACCAACACAAACAAAGTCGAGTTGTGTAAACTGATGTGAATGAGTAGCATCATCTTCATCATTTCGATACACCTTACCTAATGCAAATGTTGAAATTTCGATATTTTTATTTTCGTGTAGAACTTTTGCAGTAATTCCAGTATTATGAGTTCTTAATAATGTTGTAGCATTTAAATAAAGTGAATCATGCATTGCTCGAGCCGGATGATCGATGGGGATATTAAGTTTCTCAAAATTATATAAATCAGAAACTATTTCACCACTTTCTTGCTGATAATAACCATGCTGAATAAACCAAGTCTTAATGTGTTCTTCGATTAATGTTATCGGATGCAAGCTACCAGGTTTGTATACAGGTTTGCTAATATCAATAAATTCTGAGTTTATTTTACGATCTATTTCTATTTTTTCCAATCTTTCTTCAGCATTTTTAAAAAACTCTTCATATGTTTTCTTTAATTCATTAATTTGTTTACCGATTTGTTTTTTTTGTTCAACTGGTGCAGTTTTTAGACTTTGTTGTAGTTGATATATTTGTCCATCTGATGAATAAATTTTAGCTTTTGCTTGTTTAAGATCTTCGAGTGTATTTATATCTTCAAGTTTTAACATTATTACTCCTTTTTATAGTGTTTTTTTCATTCTGCTTTTAAATTGTTTCAATATTCTAAAATGTTTTGTTCATTTTTGTTGCTGCTTGGAATGTAAAATTTAGTATTTTGTAGTTGTTTTGGTAAATATTGTTGATTATTTCAATGTTTAAAATAGTCATGTGGGTATTGATAACCAATTCCATCACCTAATTTTACTGCAGATTTATAATGTGAGTCTTTTAAATAAGATGGTATTTGGTAAATGTTACCATTTAAAATGGTTTGCTTAACTTTATCACGTGCTAAAACAACGGAATTGCTTTTAGGAGATGAAGCAAGTTCGATTATTGCTGATGTAATAGCAAGTTCCCCCTCGGGGATACCTAGTCTTTCAAAAACTCTTATGGCTGCTTCAGTTTTTGCACCTACCATTGGATTTGCTAATCCAATATCTTCGTATGCAACAGCAAGCATCCTTCGAAACAAACCATCATTATCACCACTTTGTAAAATTAAAAAACCATAATATAATGCAGCATCAATATCACTACCACGAAGTGATTTGTGAAATGCTGAAAGGTTATTATAGTGAGCACTTTGTTTATTATCGCTATAAAAATTGATATTTGGTATTATAGTTTTTAAGTCATTTTTACTAACTTCTTTTCCATCTTTTTTTAATAGTGCAAGTAATTGTAAGTTATTTATACTTGCTCTTAAATCACCACTTGAAAAAGCTGCTAAATTGACTAAATTTTCCTTGCTTATTTTTAAATAAGGATAATTTTCTTTTATAATTTTCTCTAGCATTAAAGCGATATCTTGAACATCTATTTTATTAAACTGCAAAATCTGCATTCTGCTACGAACAGCAGGAACAACTTTAAAATAAGGATTTTCTGTTGTTGTAGCATAAACAATTATTTTATCAAACTCTAAATAAGATAGTAATATATCTTGCTTATCACGATTCAAACGATGGATTTCATCGATTATTATAACATCGCAATCATCTAAAATTTTTATTAAATCTGATTTATTATCAATCGATGCATTAAAATACCCCGCTTTTAAATTTAACTCATTTGCTAAAATAAAAGCAGTTGTTGTTTTACCTGTTCCACTTTCACCGAAAAACAAAAAACTAGAAGTAATTTTGTTTTCAATTACTTCCTTAAGCAATTTTTTAATATGATTTTGACCGACAATATCATCTAATTTCCGTGGTCTCAATAAATTTGCTAAATTTTTGTTCATATATTATTTTATAATTATAACGATTTTTTGATTTTTATAGGTGTTAAAGAACAAAATTATTTTTCTTGTGTATAAACTTGTGGATAATTTAATAAAACGAATGTATAAATAGAACTTATTATTGCCATACTATGTATATTTTTAGTTTTTTTAAAAAAACGATGGATGTAAAATTGTTCATAAATAAAGAAAAAATTATCAACAAAAATAAATTAGTTTAAAATTAAATTGCTATGTATAAATCAAAATTAGACATTAAAGAAACACAAATAGCTATTCAAGATCTTAAACAAATTTTTCAAGCAAATATTAAGGTAGCATTAAACTTGACTAGAGCAACTGCACCGTTATTTTTAGATGCAAAAACAGGACTAAATGATGGTCTATCAGGTGAAAAGGCAGTCTGATTTAATCCAAAAGATTCTAATGTTCGCTTAGAAGTCGTGCATTCGTTAGCAAAATGAAAGCGTCATGCATTAAAACAATATCAATATTTAGATGGTGAAGGTATTTATACTGATATGAATGCAATCCGTCGTGAAGAAGAGCTCGATTCGACTCATTCATATTATGTAGATCAATGAGACTGAGAAAGAATTATTTCCCGTAGTGATCGTAATTTAAATTTTCTAAAAAAGATTGTAAGTAAAATTTATGATGCTGTTAAAGCTACTAAGTATGCATTGCAAGAAGAATTTCCAAAACTTACTGATAAACTTGCTGAAAACTTATTTTTTATTAGTGCTCAAGATTTAGAAGATTTATATCCAAATTTATCACCTGAACAACGTGAAGATGTAATTGTAAAGGAAAAGGGAGCTGTTTTCGTTTATAGCATAGGTGAAAATCTTAAATCAGGTATAGTTCATTCAAAACGTGCATTTGACTATGATGATTGAAAATTAAATGGTGATTTGTTGGTGTATTCTTATGTTTTAGATAAAGCAATCGAGTTATCATCGATGGGAATACGCGTGGATGCTGAATCGATGTTAAGACAATCGAAAAAGGATAAAGAAGACTTGTTAAACCTGTCACCGTTTCATTATAAAATTCTTAACGATCAATTACCATTAACTATTGGTGGTGGAATCGGTCAAAGTCGTTTAAGTATGTTCTTGCTTGAAAAAGCACATATCGGTGAAGTTCAGTCAAGTTATTGACCAAAAGAACACATCGAAGAAATGAAAGATAAAGGTATTGAATTGTTATAAAAATATGTTTTTACCTATGATATAGGTAAAAACATTTTTATTCTAATTGATCGTCGACATCTGATTGTTGATTTTGTGGTTCTTTGTTTAAATTTTGATTAATTAATTTCAGTTGCTCTAAAATTAATTCATCTGTGGTAGGTTTAACTACATCAGGTTCTACTGCAACAGGTGGATTTTTCTTTAATCTATACCTTTTGATACCAGCTTTTATTATAAAATATGACATTAACATAATAAATAAGGTGAATGAAATGATTACAAAATTAATAATTGCACCTAAAAATTTCCCGTATTTAATACCTTTTCACACTAAACTTTCTAAGTCTTTAAATTTATCACCAAGGATATTATGTGCAATTGCAGACATAATAACATCGTTTGCTAATGAAGAAACTACTGCATTAAATACTGTCCCAGCCAAAAAACCAACGGCAAGTATAATTAAGTTACCTTTTTTAAAGAATTTCGATGCTTCTGTAAATGATTCATAAAGTAAAGACTTCTTATTATCTTTTTTATTCATTGCTTCCTATCTTAATTTAATTACATCAACTGCAACTATTTCATCATTGTCTTTTAAATTAATAATACGAGAACCTTTAGTTTGACGTGATGATTTAGGTATTTGTGTAATTTGTGTTCTAATAGTTATCCCTTGTGAAGTAATTATCAATAATTCATCTTCTAAACTTACAAATCCTGCATAAATAAGATTTCCAGCTTTTATATTATCAATTCCTACAAGACCTTTAACATTACGTTTAGTTAAATTATATTCACCTTCATCAGTAAGTTTTCCATAACCTTTTGAACCAAGAGAAAGCACTAAATTGCCATCACGGTTCGATGAAGCAGATACAACATATTGATTTTCTTCAAGTTTTATTGCTCTTACACCGATGCTATTACGACCTAATGCTCGAATATCATCATTTTTAAAGATTGCAATATTACGATAGTTATTTGCAACTAAAATATGATCTTCATCAGATGATAAGAATGCACATACTAATTCATCTGCATCAGCTAGTTTGAAGGCAATAAGTCCATTGCGACGAACAACTTTAAAAGAAGCTATATCAGTTTTCTTAAAGATACCAAACTTTGTTACAGTAGTTAAATATTGATTTTGCTCATAATCATCAACACTAATAATAGAAATAATCTTCTCTCCATTATTAACATCTAAGGTTTCTAAAACATTAATGAAAGGAACACCTTTACTTTGTTTGGTTCCTTCAGGAATTTGGTGTCCACGAAGTTTATATGCTCTACCGAAATTTGAAAATAACAATAAATCAGTATGGGTTTTTGTTTGAATAATCATCGCGATATCATCGTCTTTATATGTTTTCATAGCAACCGAACCAACTCCACCACGTTTTTGTGTGTTATATTCATCTAAGTTAATACGTTTCACATAACCATTTACTGACGTTGTGATTACAATATCATTTTCAGGGATTAAATCTTCTTCAGTTATTTTACCAGCACCAGAAATATCAATTTGTGTGCGACGAGCATCATTAAATTTTGCTTTAATTTCCTGTAGTTCACTAATAATTAAATCAATTAATTTATCTTCGTGTGCTAATATATTTTTATAATGAGCAATTTCAGTTAATAAATTTTTTAATTCTTCTTGCATTTTTTCGATACTTAATCCTGTTAAACGACGCAAATTCATATCTAAAATTGCTTTAGTTTGTCATTCGCTTAACTCAAAACGCATACTAAGCTTTTCTTGTGCAATTAAATCAGTTTTGGATGATTTAATGATTGCAATAACTTCATCAATATTAAAAATAGCAATTTTTAAACCTTCTAAGATATGTGCACGTTCTTCGGCACGGGTTAAATCAAATTTTAATCTACGGGTAACAACATCTTTTTGATGTTTTAAATATTCGTTAAGAGCAGTTTTTAATGTAAGTAGTTTCGGTTCACCATTGACTAAAGCAACTAAATTAGCACTGTATGCAGTCTGTAAATAAGTTTTTTGATATAACTTATTTAAAATAATATGTGGGTTGAAGCCACGCTTAATATCAATCACAATGCGAATTCCATCGCGATTTGATTCATCGCGTAAATCAGCAATTCCTTCAATTTCTTTATTTTTATGTTGTTCAACAATTTTTTGAATTAAAGTGGTTTTTTTAATCGCATATGGTATTTGCGAAACTATAATTTGTGATTTACCATTCGCTTTTTCTATAATATTAGTTTTAGAACGAACTATAATGCTACCACGTCCTGTTTCATAAGTATCAATAATCCCACGAGTGCCTAAAATTATTGCTCCCGTAGGAAAATCAGGGCCTTTTATATGTTGCATTAACTCTTTGGTGCTGATGTTAGGATTTTTGGCTAAAGCAACTGTAGCATCAATAGTTTCACCTAAATTATGTGGAGGGATTTCGGTTGCCATACCAACAGCAATACCAGATGAACCAGATACAAGTAGGTTTGGAAAGCGAGAAGGAAGTACAGCAGGCTCTTTTTCGCTTGCATCATAGTTATCCACAAAATCAACTGTTTCTTTTTTTATTCCTTCTAGCATTTCAGCAGATAACTTAGACATACGAGCTTCGGTATAACGCATCGCAGCAGCTTGGTCACCATCGATTGATCCAAAGTTTCCGTGTCCATCAACTAACGGATAACGCATTGAAAAATCCTGTGCCATACGAACCATTGCTTCATAAACCGATGAATCACCATGAGGGTGATATTTTCCAAGTACATCTCCTACGATACGGGCAGATTTGCGGTGTTGTGAACCAGGAGTAATACCTAATTCAGACATATCATATAAAATTCTACGGTGTACTGGTTTTAGTCCATCACGAACATCAGGGAGCGCTCTAGAAATAATAACACTCATTGCATATTCTAAAAAGGATGTTTTCATTTCATCATCGACTAGAATTGGATGCAAACCGTCTTTTGATTCGCTGATGATTTGTGATGAAACTTGATATTCTGCATTATTTTGTGGAATTTCTTCTTCGTCTTCTTCTATTATTGGTTCTTTTTTCTTAAAGACGATGTGGTTATCTTCTTCATAGTCATATTCTTTAATTTTTGTTTTTTTCTCTTGATTTTCTGCCATATCCCCTCCAATTTAATAAATTAAAAATTTATTAAATTATACACAATTTTTTGTTTAAAGTTATTATAAACAGCTAGAATTAAGTATTTTTTTGTCCCTGTGAACAAGCAAAAAAGAGAAAATTACGAATTATTTTCTCTTTTTTGCAATTTTTCTTCTTGTAATCTAACTAAATTTTTCAAATCCTTAACTTCCTTTAAAGAAAGTGGTCTATAGGTTCCGATTGGCATTTTTTCTACTGTGATTCCTGCATATTCAAGTCTTTTTAGATTGATAACTAACTTATCTACCAATTTAAATAATTCTTTAACATGATGATATGTTCCTTGTGTTAAAACAACAAAATAACTTTTTGGTGAATCGCTTCCACAAGGGATAACATCCTGCACACTTTTAACTCCATTAACTTTAGCTATTGAATTAAGTTTCTTTAATTCTTTTACACTAAGTTTTTCGTTTATTCTCGCTCGATACACTCTGGGGATTTGATATTTTGGATGCATTAATTTATTTGCTAAATCACCATCATTTGTCATTATTAGTGCCCCAGTAGTATCATAATCAAGACGCCCTACAGGAAACACTTTATAAGGAACATTCATTAAATCTATCACAGAAGGTCTATTGAAATTATCTTTTAAAGTTGTAATAGTTTTAGTCGGTTTGTTTAAAACATAATAAACTTTTTGTTGCTGAAATATAGGTTTATTTTTCACAAACACATTATCGCCAAAATCTGCTTTATCACCTAATTTAGCTACCATACCATTTACTGTTACATAACCTTTTTCAATTAATGTTTCTGCTTCACGTCTTGATGCGATTCCAGCTTGTGAAAGTAGTTTTTGTAATCTAATTTTTTCCATTTTAATCTTTCATATATAAGTTGTATAAATTTAGTGATTCATTAGAGAATTTTACACCTTTTGAAATATTAAAATCATAGGTTTGTTTTACAACTTCTTTAAAGCCAGCATCTAAATTAGTTAACGCAAGATCGCGTATTTTTTGAATTCCGGCAAAACGTCGTCCTTGACAAATTTTATCGGCGACAAAAATAATTTTATCTAACTTGCTCATATTCGGATGTAATTGGGTATGATAACGAACAGCTTGTAAAATCACTTGATTTTGTAGCATATATCCATGCTTTAATCATATGTATGAACAGATTTGGTGTAAAAATGCTGGATTTTCTTCTTTAATATCTGGTTCAAACTCTTTAATTGCTTGCAGCGATCTTTTAACATCCCATTCTTTTGCAATATCATGTGTTAATCCTGCAATATAAGCATCCTTAGCAGGATAATTATGAACTTTAGCAAGTTTGACAGCAAAATCAGCTGTTGCTACAGAATGCTTGGCACGCAAAGCAGAAAGGCTATTATGAATAATTTGTTCTAAATATAAACCATCTTTTTGAATGTAGTTTAAAACTTTTTTATCTACATGCGATAGCATTCCGTTTTTAAAATCACTTGATGCAAAATCATAAAGAGGGTTATTTAACAAAATTCCATTATATTTTTTTAGGTTAATTTTATTAATGTTTTTATCACGACGAAATACGGTTATTTGTGTGAGTTGAGAGATAATATCAATGTCTTTTCATTTATTTAATTTTGGTAAATTATCACTCCCGATTAATAAAAAAAGTTGATCATTAGGATATTTTTGCTTTAGATATTTTACTGTATCAATGGTATATGAGACATTATTTCGCTTAATTTCAAAGTCACATAATTGCATTTTCTCTTCTAAAACCAACTGAATCATTTCTGCTTTTTGATATGGTTTAACTAATTTTGTTTTAGACTTAAACGGTGATGTAAAAGTCGGAACAAATAGTAGTTTATCTAAATTGAGTTCTTTAATTGCATATTTTGCAAGTTTTATATGACCAATGTGAATTGGATCAAATGAACCACCATATATACCTATTTTCATAATTTACCTCTTAAAGACACCTACTTCAATTGAATCAGATTGTCCCCTTCTTTTTTTAATTCGTTCGATGTTATAGTCCGCCAAAGTTTTTAAACTCTTCATTTTCATTTTTGTATTCACTTTATTAATAATTTGATCTACAATGTAGTTAGATTTACATGCTTTTGGTGTTTCTAAAATACTTAAACTACGGTAGTTTTCAAAGGAATTGATTAAGTTTGATACACGGATGCTGATTCCGATGATTTTGGTATCTAAAAAATTATCATAAAAAAGTTGCTTACAATATTTAATAATTTCATCTGCTTCATTGATAAATTTTTCAACTACCATATGTTTTGCGATTCAACCATCACTAAATGTTCGTACACCAAAGCTAATTTGATTACCTAGTTTATATAATTTTTGCAACCTTCTTGATACTTTTTGTGCTTGTATTGCTATATTTTGCAAAATATCTTCAGTGTTTATGTCTTTTTTGTTAAAGGTGATATCGTGACTAATCCCTTTGACTTCAGGAATTTCATCACTAACATCTGAATCAGCAAAATAATTTAAAGCATCTATGAATTTAAATCCGGATGTTTTAAAAATTGATGTCAGTCTTATATCATTATAAGTTAATGTTGCTAAATCCCCAATGGTATTTATTTCAAGGTTTTTAAAGTGATCACCAAGTTTTTCTCCGATACCGTGAAATTTAGTAATCGGTAGACTAAAGAAGCGTTCTTGATAGTTTTTGCTATTAGTTACAGCAATTCCTTTTGGTTTAAATAAATTAGTTGTCATTTTCGCATAAAACTTAGTTTTAGAAATTCCAATACTAATAGGGATTTTAAAGTTGTTTTCGATATCATCTTGCAATCTTTTAGCAAGTTGTAAAGCTTTTTCATCGCTATCAATGCTGCTATGAACTTGGATGTAGCATTCGTCAATTGACCCGATTTCAAATTTATCAGCATAGAACTTTTTAATATATCTAAAAATCGCATTTGAAGTTGCAATATATAAATCAAAACGAGGTTGTTCAATGATTGCTTTTGGTTCTTTTTTTAATATTTCTGATATTTTTGCCCCCGCTTTGATACCAAGTTGTCTAAGTTCATAACTCACTGAAACAGCAACTGAATGGATTCCTTTATTTGCAATCGCTACTGGTTTATTAAGCAAATTAGGTTTTAAAGTTCTAATAGCAGAAACAAAATATGAATCAAAATCAATGTGAAAAATATAAGGTCTAGACATCTTTAAATGCTTTAGTTATCATTAAGGTGCAATGAATGCGATTTGGTTGACTTTTGATGTTATAAAAAACTCATAAATCACCTAATAAATCCATATGTTCATCACTGATATTTTCACCATTAACAAATTTGGTGAAAATATCTACTAGTAAGTCGATTTGTTCTTTTGTTTTGCCTTTAACAGCATCTAAAAACATATCAGCACCTGCTAAAAAAGGTGCACATCCGTGCCCATCAAAACTTGCATCTATTAGGATGTTTTGATCCCATTTTAAATCAACTAATAACTTATCCGAACAACTAGTGCTATAAAAAACATTTGATGTATCAAGTTTTGTTTTATTCTTTGGTTTAAGATAGTGATTCATTATCGTTTCGCGTGCTATATTCGGATTAAAATGCATAAAAATCACCTCCATTTGCTAAAGCATCAATTAATTTATCAATATCTGAATAATTATTATAAATACCTAAAGAAATTCTTAAAAACGAGTGTTCTTTGATGATATTTCTTATATAAGGAGCACAAAAGATTCCAGCAATTGTATAAATATTTTTGCTTCCCAAATATCCTGCAACATCTTGTGCATTAATTCCTTTAACATTAATTAATGCGATAAAATCACCTGGTTTACTTGAAACAGTTATATTAGGTAAATTCATCAGTTTTCTATGTAAATAAAAAGATAGATCTTTTAAAATTTCTTGAGTTTTTTGATAACCTACTTTGTCAAAAAACTCAAGTGCTTTATCAAACATAAAAAAACCTGCAATATCAGGGGTTCCTGGTTCAAATGCATTGATGGTATCTTTTAAAACCCATGATGCATCTTTATGAACTTCTGTAACACTACCACCACCAAATTTTACTGGTTTTAACTTCTTTAAAAGTGTTTCCTTAATCGCTAAAACCCCCATACCGGTAGGACCATAAAACTTATTTGTGCTAAAAACAATGATATCTGAATCGTTTAATGAAACTTTTTGATGACTAATTGATTGTGCAGCATCGTTAAAGACATAAATATTCTTTGAATGTGCTATTTGTGATATTTTTTTGATATCAAAATTTTGATTAAATGTGTTATTTTCTTGAGCGAATGCTAGAATTTTAACATTTTTAAAGGTTTGCAAATCTTCAAGTAAATTATTACTAATATGGATTTTGCATCCTATTTTTTTTGACATTTCAATTCACGGAATAAGGTTTGAAGAATGATTAAAAGCATTTAATAAAATTACATCATTTGGTTTTAATATATGCGAAAACATATTCACAAATAAATTAATAGATTCAGTTGTTCCACTGGTAAAGATTATTTCATGATCCTTACTATCAATTAGTTTCGCCACTTTATTTCTAACAGATGCAATTTTTGAATTCACTAAATTTCCAAGTGGTGTGTCAGCTGTTCTTGAAGAAATTGAGATATTTTTATAATAGTTATAAATTGCATTTGTTGCAGAAATCGGTTTTAAAACCAATGCAGCACTGTCAAAATAAGTAATTTTATTAAGGATTGGGAATTGCTTACGAATCCAGTCATTCATTATAACAACCTCCTTAATATCTTAATCAAAAATATATTATAGTTAGGTATTTTTTTAAATTCATCTAAAAAATCATAGTAATAACTGCGTTTTTTATTATTAAAAGTTATCTCATTTTGAATTTCATCAAAAAACGGACATGTTTTAATAAATTTATGATTTTTGTTTTTATAAATAAGTTGTAAAAACATATAGATAAAAAAGTTTTTAAGCATTAATTTATTTGTGTTTTTAACTATAAAACCTTGTAAAAAGTTATTTATAGTTGCATTAAAACCATTAAAATTATTTTTAATTTCAATTCATTGTATTTTCGATAAATCATATTTTTCAATAACATCTAAATCAATAAAGGTTTTGAATATAAAATTAAATAAACTTTGATGCTTTAAAAAAATATATTTTAATAAAGTTTCATTAGTTTGCATTTCTGCTTTCAGAATCGAGTACAATGACCGCTTTATAAAAATTCTCTAAAATAGCATTGACAAATTGATATAAAAGTTCGTCATTAGAGGTTTTGTATGACTTAGATGGCTGTCCAAAATATTCTTTAGTAATAATCACGGCTTCATTTATTACAATTTTTGGTTGTATAGAATAAAATTCTACACATGCATTTATTAATATTGCACGAATAAGTGGACTAAGTCGTTGTCAGGGTCAATCCTCGTTTAATAACTTCTGCAGTATTTTTTTAACAAAAACAACTGAATTTTTGACCTTGATAAAGAAAAGTTTTTGTTCAAAATTTATTTGAAATTCATTAATAATAGCTTCGAGGTTATAAGGAATATCAAGTAATTCATGTTTATAAATAATTTCGATGTTTTTTATTCTTAATGCATGCCTAGAAATATTTTTTACTGCCATCTTTACCTCGGATGATTTTATTTTGCTATTATATCATAATTTACTTGATTTTTCGTATAAAAGGATGAAAACAAGCACCATATGTGCTTGATTTTAACTTTTAAATTATGATAAAGATTCTGCTAATAATTTCTGAACTTGTTCTTGGTTTTCACATTCAATTGCTTTTTGAGCAAGTTGTTGCATTTGTTTATAAGAAAGTTGATTTACTAATTCTCTACTTGCTAAGATGCTACTTGCTGACATTGAAAATTCATCTAAACCTAAACCTAATAAAATAGGTAAAGCATTACGATTACCAGCCATTTCTCCACACATACCAACTCATTTTCCGTGCTTATGTCCACCGTCGATGATATGTTTAATTAATCTCAAAATCGATGGATTAAGTGGTTGATATAAATAAGAAATATTTTCATTCATCCGATCTGCAGCCATTGAGTATTGAATTAAATCATTTGTTCCAATTGATAAAAAGTCAGCATATTTTGAAAACATATCAGAAAGTACTGCTGCAGCAGGTGTTTCCATCATCATACCTACTTCAATTTTATCCTTTGCAGCAATGTTTTTATTAGTTACATAAACTTCATCATATGCTTGGTTATAAAGTTCTTTTGCTGCTAAAAACTCATCAACATTAGTTATCATCGGAAACATTATTGCAACTTTACCAAACTCACTTGCACGAACTAATGCACGAAGTTGAGTTTTGAAAATATCTGGATTTTGTAGACAAAAACGAATTGCACGATATCCTAAGAAAGGATTCATTTCTTTCGGGAAAGCAAAGTATTTTAAAGTTTTATCCCCACCGATATCTAGTGTTCTAATCACTACTCTTTTACCATTCATTTTTTGTACTGCTTCTTTATAAGCTAAAAATTGTTCTTCTTCAGTTGGTCAGTGATCATTATCCATATATAAAAATTCTGATCTAAACAATCCAATTGCTTCAGCATCGTTATCTAAAACGTCTTGTAAATCTTTTGGAGAACCAATATTTGCAGCAAGTTCAACATGGTGAAAATCAGTTGTTTGTGAAGTTTTTCCTTTTAAGTTTTTAAGTTTGTTTAAATATTCTTGATATTCTGTTTGTGCTTTTAAATATACCTTTTGTTCTTGTTCGGTAGGGTTAATAATAACAGTTCCTTTTGATCCATCTAAAGCAATTACATCACCGTTTTTAGTATATTCCATTACTGAATTTGTTCCAACAACTGAAGGAATTGCTAAACTACGAGCCATAATTGCTGTATGCGATGTAGGTCCACCAATATTTGTAACAAATCCCTTAACGAATTTTTTGTTTAATTGTACAGTTTGTGATGGGCTTAAATCTTCGGCAACAATTACAACTTCAGAATTAATTGATGTTAAATCTGGTTCTTCGATATTGTTTAAAGCAAATAATAACTTTTTAAGCACATCCTTGATATCTGCAACACGCTCACGCATATATTCATCATCGATACCTGCAAACATATTCGCAAACTCTGTATATACTTCATTTACAGCATATTCAGCAGTTAATGATTCGTTTTTGATTTTATTTTCAATACTTTCCTTAGCAGCCGGATCCATTACAAATCCAATATGTGCATCAAAAATTGCCGCATGTTCTGGATCGCTTGCTAAACTTTTAGTATGCTCAAGTTTTACAATCACTTTATCAGTTGCATTAGCATATGCTTTTAATTCTAAATCTATATTATTTGTATTTTTAGTAATTTCAACAGGTAATTCTTTGATTTTGAATACCTTAGCGATAGCAACTCCACGAGATGCTCCGATTCCTGTAAGTTTCATATTATCTCCTTTTTGCTTGATATATGATGTTGATATTTTATACTTTTAAAAAAAAGATTATATTAAATTAATTTGTAGTTTTAAAAAAGTATGTAAATATTTCCAAGATTGATATAGATATATTTATTTAATATTCTAAATATTATATTTACTAAATGATAAAAATGAAAAATTATCACTTTTGTTTTAAATTTTACTAAAAAAGTGTATTATTTAGTTAGTTGCCTTAGTGGTGGAATGGCAGACACTGCGGACTCAAAATCCGCCGGAGAAATCCATGCAGGTTCAAGTCCTGTCTAAGGCACCATATAATCAGCATTGCTGATTTTTTTATTAGGAGAATAAATGCAAGCAAAATATCAAGAATTATCTACCAGACTAAAAAAATATATGTCAATTGAAGCAATGTCGCGTTTTGAAGAGCCAGTAGTTGATGAACTTAAAAGAAATATTAAGGGTTTTGAAGTTTCTAGAGATAAATTAGGTTCAGTGATTTTTTACAAAAAATCAAAAGTAGAAAATGCTCCAAAAGTAATGATTGCTGCACATATGGATGAAGTAGGATATATGGTTCGCTTAATTGCTGATAATGGTAATTTAATGGTAACAGCAATTGGTGGACAATGACCTTCTGTTGTAATTGGAACTAAAGCAATTGTGGTGAATTCGCAAAATCAAAGATTTACAGGTGTTTTTGGACACACCAGCATCCATATCCAAACAAACGAATCACTTAAAAATGCAGTTAAGACTGATGATCTATATGTAGATTTAGGTTTTAAAAGTAAGCAAGAAGTTTTGGATGCAAAAATCGATATTGGAGATAAAATTTTCATTAGTGGTGAATATGTAGAACTTGCAAATGATTTAGTTGGTGGTAAAGCAATGGATAATCGTGCTGGAGTTACAGCATTAGAATTTATAGCTAGAAATATCGCTGATTTACAATTAGAATGTGATGTCTATTTAGTCGGAACAGTTCAAGAAGAGGTTGGAACTCGTGGAGCTAGAACATCCGTATCAATTATTAATCCAGATGTAGCATTTGCAGTCGATACAGGTGCTGCACACGATACAACTGGTGCTAAATCTGGTACACCAGTTTGTGGAAACGGAGTATCAATTTTAGTAAAAGATTCTGGAACCTTACCAGATGCTAAATTAATTGAATATCTCTTTGAAGTTGCAAAAAATAAACAAATACCTGCATATAAATATGTAGCAGGTGGTGGTGGAACCGATGCAGCAGAATTACAATTTGCACTAGGTGGATCTGCTGTAATGACTATTTCAATTCCACAAAGATATTTACATAGTCCTATTGGTGTTGCATCTTTGGTAGATATCCAAGCAACAATTGATTTAATGACAGAATTCTTAAAATCTTATTCACCAAAAATACACTCAGAAAAATTAGCATATAAATAGTCGGTTAATATCCGACTTTTTATATGCATATCAAATAAAATTCAACCATTTTTATAAAAAAGTATTATACTATACAAAATTTCAATATTTGTTTTTAGATATTAAGTTATCACTTATATATCTAAAATAAAAGCAAATAAAAAATGATATTTTAATGAAAAATTGCACATAATTGTTATTAAAATATCTATATATGCTATAAAAACAAAAAAATTATAAGGATTTTGATAGCATTAAATTATAAAGGAATCATTATGCGAAAAAAGAAATTTAGAAAATATATAGTTCCTACTTTTTTAGGTTTTACAACAGTTTCTGCTGTAGCTTGCACTAATGCAAACACAGAAGTATATGAAAAAAAACAGGTATATCTTAATAGTGTACAAACTCAAAGTACATCAAATTCGGCTACAATTAAAGCATTTTTAGATCATCCAGTTTCTTCAAATGGTTATTTTTCGTTAGTTTATAATAATCAAAATGTTAACGGAACCTTATCAGTCGATAAAAAATCCGTTACTTTTATCATAAACGGTTTATTTTCTAATAAAATATATACCTTTGATATTAAATACAATGGTAAATCATTGAAAACAGCAAAGTTACAAAACCAATTTTTATTTAAAACTAAACCACAAAATAATGTAGAACAACCACAAACACCTAAAGATAATGAACAAACTCCCCCCCCAACATCAGGTGAGAAAGCACAACCAGGGAACCAACCATCAACACCAAATCCATCAGATCCTGAAAAACATAATCCAGAAAATCCTGGTGATTCACAAGAAACAAATCCTAATCCAGGAGATGTCGAACAGACCACACCACCAGGTAACCTTAATTTAGATGGTAATCAAAAACCAAATAATTCATCAGAAAAAGAAAATAACCCAAATCCTAAAAAAGATAATTTTAGTATCTCAAATGTATCGTGAAGTAATGTTAATGCAACCGATGCTACATTAAATTTGAATTTTTCTAATCATACACTTGCTGATGCAAAAAAAAACAATCTTTTAATAACCATTTCAGATGGACAAAATCATACTCAAAATCTTTTAATAACTGAATCTAGCACTTTATCTACAACTTTTTATTCACTTAAACCGAATACAACTTATACCTTAACATCCGTATCATTAAATGGGAATTCTTTAGCTCTACCAAGTAGTAATTTATCATTTACAACATCGCAACAACAAATTGAATCAAGTACACCAACAAAAGAACAAAAAATATATCATGTGCAAAATTCTAGTATTTCTAATATCCAAAGCGATAAAGCGCGCATCAATGTTTCATTAGATACATCACTTGATGCATCAGATAATGTCACATTATCACTACAGGATGCAAACGGACGTCGTTTAGATTTTAGCAATCCAGCTGTAAATAATACTAATCTAATTTTTGATGTTTACAATCTTGCATCACATACAACATATTATCTTGATAACATCCAAATTGGAAGTCAAAATATACCTTTGAATAATCAAACTTTTACTACTAGTGATAAGACTGTGCAATTTAATGCATTGAACTATAGTCTTTTAGATTCATTTACTAAATACGATGAACAGGTAAGTAAATTTAATGCTAAGGATAACTTACATATTAAAGAAATATCATTGATTAATAATAAAATGTTGTGGTTTGCTTTTGACCATTTACCAACTTCTAAAAACAATGATTTCAAATTTACCTTCAACGGACAAAATTACACAACTAAATATAATGGAACATCACAAAATATTTTAGTTGATGTAAGTAATGGTAATTCAAACAATACTATTTCTAACATAATGTATGCAAATCAAGCAGTAGAGTTTAGTGGTAGTATTAAAGTTATAAATAAAACAGGAACAACTGCTACATCTAATGTAAGTTCATTTAGTATTAACAATAACAAAGTTAATGTTAATGTAAGTTATTTACCTAATCAAAGCAATGATAAATATCTTATTACCATCAAACCTGATGTAAATGTCTATGATGCAGATATAGCAGTTGCTGGAACTTATAAAAACGGACATATTGAATCTGAAGGTATTATTAACTTTAATCAAGGATACAATAAATACATTATTACTGATGTCACAGCATTAAATAACAATTATTCTTTTAATGTTCCCGAAGAAGTTGCTTGAAGTTCAAATCAAACCTTTAATCCAACTATTACAAAAATACAATTTGCTCTTTCAGATGCTTCTACTAATACATATGTAGGAGCAATCAACCTTAATGCTACCGATTCAGAAGTCGAGCAATTTAAAAACAAATATGTTAAACTTACTTTTGTAGACTTAGTGCAAAAGAATACTCCGGCTGATACAGACGATCAAAAACGCAGTTATGGGTATTCATCAGACGGTGGAGATTGATTTGAACGTCAATTTCGCCAAGAAAACACAAAATCAGTGTTTTTAAACTTTGATGAACTTAAAAAGTTTTCTTTCACTGGACTAACCGAAGGAATTACTTGAAAACTAAATCAAGTACAAATTGTTAATAAATATGATTTATCATCTGTTATAGATTATGATGATGAAGGAAAAGATGGTGATAGCAAACATCGTAAATTATCTTTAATTCAGCAAAGTGGAACAACTGAGTTAAAACCAAGTTTAGATGTTTCTAAAAATACTTATTCAGATGCTTTGGGAACAACTTTTAGTCAAACTAATTTAAATATAACTAATAACTCACAATTTCAAGAATCACAGTTAACAGATAATACAAATGGAAATGTACCAAAATCTATCCCTTTTAATTGACATAACTATATAACATTAAATAATGCTTATTTAAAGAACACATTGTTTTTAACACATTATAGTAGTGATATTAATACTTATGTAGCAACAGCTTATACACAATACAATAATCCATTACCTGTTATAGAATTTGATAATCATAAAGAATATAATTTTGCTGCAATGAAAGAAAATGTTCTAGATAAAGAAATGAATGAAAATTCTAATAGAACTGAAGTTTATGTTGAAAAAGACATCCGAAATTTCAAAAATTTAGATAGCAATAAAGAAGCAATTATTAATTTTTCTTTTGTGGCAAGTCCAAAACAAGTTAATTTTAGACAATTTTCTTTTGGTAGTTTTGATTGAGCAGTATCTTTTAGTTGAAATAAACTTAATGCAGCAGCTAACAAAACTATTTCTGATATCAAAATAAAATTCTTAGGAAAAACCGAAGATTTATTAAAGAAGATTGGTAGAAAAATTGATTCAAATGACAGTTATCATTTAACATTGACTGACCAACAACTTGAAGATTTGATGAATAAACATCTTAAAGCACAAGTATCATTAAGTGGCGATAAATTAAAAATCTCGTTAATAGCTCGCGAAGGGCATATTAATAAAGATATGTATATTCATAATCTTTCTTCAAGTTATTCAACATTTGTTGATAAAACTTGAAATTATTTGTCGATTATGTATTTAAAAAATGGACAACCACTTTCATTTACAAATGAACACACAAAGGCAAAAAATCAATTAAAAATAGATGGATTTGAATTTGATAAAGAGACAAAATTTAAAAGTATTGGTTATAATGATGATTCTTCTGGACCTGTTAATATCGAAGTTACAACATGATATACAAATTCTTCACCTCGAAATACAGTTCAAGATGATGTTATAACACGTTCTTTTGGAACTTGATGGGGGACAGCTTGGATGATTGGTAAAGTAGATCCAGATAATGAAAATGATAATCGATATTATTTTGGAACAAATATCCATGTACCTGTATTAAATTCTGGATATATATCTGCTCCAAAACCACATACTTCAAAAGAAGATGTTAGCTTATTTTTAGGTGGTTCTTGATCTAATACTGGTAATTCAATTTTTTGGACATCTGATAATAATGACAACAAGAGTATGGACG
This sequence comes from Mycoplasma sp. 246B, assembly GCF_054353935.1. Classification (NCBI taxonomy): domain Bacteria; kingdom Bacillati; phylum Mycoplasmatota; class Mollicutes; order Mycoplasmatales; family Mycoplasmataceae; genus Mycoplasma; species Mycoplasma sp. 246B. Next base: position 27,202 of record NZ_JBTHHM010000002.1, on the reverse strand, counting down.
GTAGTTTATCAAATGTTGCCGCTAAAAACAGAACTGATTTTAAAATTCACATCATTGATATTACTGAATTGATAAATTATTATAATCAACATAAAAGTGATCCAAATAAAGAAAATGATCCGAAATTTAAAACAGCTGAACATATCTACAAATGAAAGAGTCTAAAACATAATAAAGTATCTAAAATGGGCCGTTATATCCACCCATATATGTATTATACAATGTATATGTCTTCTTTCCCAGGTTCTACTACACATAATACTAAAAAGAATATCCAAGTTCGTCAAAATTTTATTGGTGACATCTTGTTTTATCCAGGTGATAAAGTTCCAAATGCTAAAACAGAAAAAGTTGGATTTATTAAACGTTTTAAAAATTCTAGTGGTGAGATTATTAAAGTTAATGCTAATTATCAACTAACAGGTGGTTCATCAGGGACAGGGTTATATGATCATGAAGGAAACTTTTTAGGAATTCATGCTAATGAAGAAAATGGTGAGGCATCTTCGTATTTACTATCTTCACAAAGAATTAATTTCTTTGGTGAATTAAATGATTATAATAATGGTTCATTTGCTTATAAAGTGCAACGATTGAATCGTTTGTATCCTAAAAAACATAAAATGCTCGATATCTTCAGCGAATTTGAAAATCCAATTAAAAAATGGGAGTAATGATGAAAAAGATAAAAAAACTACTTATTTCCAGTGTATTTGTTAGTGCAGGTGTATCTGCTATAACAATCGCTTGTGGAAATCCTGAAACTAAAAACCAGCAAAGTTTTGATGGAAAAGTTGAAACAGTTAATGTGAATAACAACTCAGCAGTAATAAAAATAAAGTTATTTAAAACTTATAAAGCTACTGATATTTCATTACATTTAAGTAAACCAACCCAATATGATATGCCTAATATCAGCATCTTATCTAATATCCTAACTGTAACTTTTGAAAACATAAAAGCAGATACACAATATCAAATTGACCAAATTTTTGCTAATGGAAATGAATTAAAATTCTCTGATTCTGATAAAGCTAAATTACAATTTAAAACACCTAAAAATCAACAAGATGTAAAAACAGATGCAAACATCATAAGTGTTGATTCAGATTCTACAACTGCAACAATCACATTAAAGCTAACAAACAAAAATTTAGATGCAAGTAAATTATCTGCTACCTTAAACCCTACTGCACCTGCATCGATTACATCAAAAGATGATGTAATTACTATAAAATATACCAACCTTACTCCTAATACTGATTATAATTTATCCCAACTTAATATTGATGATACAGTTTTAAAATTATCAAACAATGACCAAAATAAATTGTTCTTTCATACAGCATCAATAAGTACCGATCCACAGATTACTCAATTATCTCTTTCTGATGATAATAGCAAATTATATGTAAAACTTGCTAATGTTGATGCATCAATGTTTGCAAATGAAGCAAAAATTAAATTTAAAAATATTGCTCGCACTCTTACATCGAAACTATATGATGCAAATACACATTTACTTACTTTTGATATTTCAAGCATTACAAAACCTGATAATAATAAATTAGGTATTTCATATTTAGAAATTGCATCAACTCAATATCACAGTAATTTAACCGTTACATTTAATGCCTCGAATAATTCAGAAACGACTCCAATGAATCCTATAACACCACCAGATAATCAACCAGGTGGTGAAAATCAAGGCGGACAAGGTGATTCACAAACAAGTCAAGGTGGTTCGAATAGTGAACCACAAAATCCAAGTAATCCAAGTGAACAAAACCCATCTGATGAAAATGCTCCAGGTAATCAAAATCCATCAACTACTAACCCTGATGAAAACAGTAAACCTGTCGAAAAACCAAGACCAACCAAAGATGAATTTACCATTAATTCTATTGATGTAACTGATATTTCAAAAACATCAGCATCGTTGCGAATTTCATTTACATCAAATAGTAGATTACATGATGCGAATGTGCATACCTTTGATGCATCATTATCTAATTCTAAAAGTTTACAAGTTACAAATTATACCGAAGGTAATAATTTGTATTTGAATTTTGCTAATTTATCAGCCAATACAACTTATCAACTTATATCCTTAAAATTAAATAATGTTGCTTTAAATTTACCAAACATCAATCCAACATTTAAAACATTAGATATTAATGCTAAGACATTCGTAAGTGATAACTTTAAAAAAGTTTTTAACGATGGACATGTCTTTGGGATGTATAGCAAAGATTTAATAAATGTAAATACATATACAAACACAACTGATTCAGAAATTAAAGCAGATAATTCATTAACTAAATATTTTTCATTCATCGATGGTAGTGATTACAAACATGTTGATAAAGATGTTTTAACTCCACCACAAACAACTCAAATAATTAAGTCTACTATTGCTGATAATACCATTAAATTAGAAATCAAGACTGTTAATTTAGCAAATAATACATCACTTACTTTAAAATATAAAAAAGCAAGCAAGGATTCTCTTGATTCAGCAAGTGAATCAACTGTTAGTGGAACTGTTAATAATAATTTAGTTACTTTTACAATATCAAATTTAACTACAAATGATTTTGTAAAAATAACAGGTTTAAGTATTGGTTCAACTGCTATTAACCATTTTAGTGGATTAAATACTATTTATGAAAATAAAAACTATACAAGCGAATCAAGTGCTTTTAGTTTTAGTAGTGAGAATAATTTTCAAGCAAAAAGAGATTCTAAAGGTGGTGTTTTTCTCGAATTTACTGCAGCAAAAAAATCTGATAGTTCAAATGTAGATTTTCCACAATATTTTATTAAATATAAAGATAATAATACATTTAACTACAAACAATTCGGAAGATCTGCGATCGATGGTTTACCAAATGTTAAAAAATACAATGTATATTTACCACCAAATGAAGCACATATTTTTGATAATTATGTTGACTTAGTTTTACAAAAAAACACTGGTGGAGATAGCAAATACTACGATGTCAAAGGTTTTCCTGGATTTAATAATTCATCAGGAACACTTACAAATAACTATAAAAATCCTGTTTTAGATATTTTATCTTCTAAGGTAGAAAATAATAAAGTTGTTGTTACATATTCACAAACTTTAAATGATACTATAAGTTCAATTAAGTTCTTGGTAAAAAACTTGAACCCCTTTGATCCATATTCAAAACTTATTGATGCAACAGTAGATAAAAATAAAAAAACTGCATCATTTGATACATCAGTCTTACCTAAAAACATCTCTAAATATATCATTACTGCTGCACAAGTAGGAGATGAACAAACAGGATTTTCATTTTTAGATAAATATAAATTTAGCACCAGTGTTTCAACTAAAACCTTTAATTTATCTAAATTTACAACATATTTAGATGAAAGTAATAAAAAATTATACGGATCAGCAAAATTTGATTTTGCTGATGAGGATCTAAAGTTGTTCAAAAACAAATGAATTGTTTTCGAACTAAATCCCGAGATTAAAACAGAAAGTACTGAAGCATACGGGTATGTTTTACCACCGACATTAAAATTGATTGTTCCATTTGAAAAATTATGAAAATTCCAAATTTCTGGATACTTTGAGAATGCTAAATATACTATTTCAAAAATTTATGCAACCGAGAAACAAAGAATGGATATGTATTATGATAAATTTAGTATTCCTGCTAATGTCGAAAAATCATTTAGATATCATTTTAATTATTCATCAAACGGAAGCAGTCCTTATTTATTAACTGATAATTCTGAAAATACTATGACAACAACATATTCAGATAACGATTTAATCACTCAAAATAAAAACTTAACCGTTGATGACTTAATTGGTTATTGAATGAAAGATGAAACAAAAAACAAAATCCCTTATTCATTGCAAAATCATTTTGCTTTGGTTGAATATGAGCGAATGTGAAAATATCGTAAATTAGAAGATGATAGTACAAAAGAAAAAAAGAACTTTATTTTAGTTGATGATAGTGGTAAGCAACTTGACTTTTTCTTCTTTACACCACGTGAAATTCTTTCTCATACTATTTTTAATTTTGGTAATAACCATCATTCTATATCAATTGAAAAAGACTTAGATGAATATAAAAACTGAGAAAGTTTTAAAGATGATGTATATTTTACCTTTAGATTTGAATTAGAAAATACTAAAATTATTATGAGTAAAACTAACCGTAATTCATCTGTACCAGTTCCAAGAGGATTGCTTTCATTTGTTAATGTTTCAGTTTCTTTCAAAGAACTTTTAGCAAAACATACTATTAATGATGCTACTTTTACAATTACTCCAAGAAACGAAGATGCATTATTTAACCAAACTTTATTTGCAATGATGAAAGATCGTTATTCATTTAAAGTAACTTATGATGAATCAAGTAAGAAGTTAAAATTAGAAGTTATACCAAAACATTCAGATATTTATTTTACAGATATTTTATCTGAACATATTTTGGCTAATAAGTCATCTGCTTTTGTTGGAAATGTCTTTTTAACAATGAATTATGTTGATGATAAAAATAACCCAACTAAAAACCCAACTTATCAAGGAAAACCACTTAAAGATTCAATGTCGGTATCATTAACTGAAACCATTCAATCGCGTCCACAAGCACAAGAAGAAGCAAAAACTGTTGCTTCATACGATAAATTCCAACAAACATCTAAACTTAAAAGCGAAGATGGTATCGTTCAACGTTTATATTCTGATGATACCTTTAATGTATTAACTGATGTACGCAGAAGAACTTTTGCTTTTGATTATCATGGTCGTGGAACCTGAGGATTATTTAATAAGGTAAAACCTGATGATGCAAGTGATCATCGCTACTATATTGTATCCAACTCACATAATATCGATTTATTAGATGATGCTAATGCATCATGAGTGCGAAATGGACAGAGTTTAGATGGATTAGATATTGAACGTAGAACTAGAAATAATATATTATCTCCAATCTTTATAAAAAAACCGACTGATACAGCAGATAATATGCAAAAAAAACAACCAATTTTGGAAGGTCATGGTTTAGGACAAAATATGATCAGCAATTTAAGTATAGAAATTGTTTCACACTTTTTTGCTAATGGTAAAGATATTCAAGATTCATACAAAGATCCATATTTTAAAGACTTTCGAGATAATTATGGTAATGAACTTAAAACTGGAGAAAAATATTCCGATGTTGATGTAGCTATTATTGATATTTCATGATTTGAAAATAACTTTGCAGGTAAAAATATCGATGATAGTAATTTTACTTTCCAAGGACAAAAACTTACCGATGATCAAAAGCGAATTATCAAATTCTTTTTAGATTGAAAGAATGCTAAACCAATTAAAATCTCAAATGAATTATTACATCAAAATGCTTATAATAATTTAAACTGAATCGTCGGTTCGATGCCCGGACAAAATTCTAAAAACCCTGATTCACCAACAGGAACAGGTCAAGCACGCTTTCGTGAGTATTTATTAGGTAATTTTAGATACCAAGGAAAAATTAGCAGTGTCGGTTCTTTAAACCATCAAAATGATACCATTGTGTATGGATGAAACAGTGTGGATTTAGCTGCTGGTTCATCTGGATCAAATGTTTTTGATAGTCAAGGTAATTTAGCTGGTTTAGTTACCCAAGATCAATATGGTGCTACTGCTAACGAAGGAACTGCATCAATTATGCTACTTGATGGTCAAAGAATTGGATATATCGGAAACGGACATCATCCACAAAACCCATATTCATTTTACGAAAAAATACGTTTACTTTCTTACTTATTTCCTGAACGTTATGGAGCAAAAAACTTCTCTGAGCAACCTGCTGATTTATTCTAAAAAAACACCACAACTGATGTGGTGTTTTTACAAACAAAAAGCAGCCTATACGGCTACTTAGAGATTATTTCTTACGCTTTTTCATAAATCACCATACAAAGATTCCAACAATACTTAAAACAACTAATGAAGCAACAACAGCACCTATAATAGCACCACTATTACTTGATTTACCGGTAGGTTTTTTATTTTCTTCTTGTTTTGCTTTGTCTTTTTGCGCTTGTTCTTGCTCATTTTTTGTTTTTAGATCATTTTCAAACTTTGTAAGTTCTGCTTTAAAGTCGCTAAGTGATTGTAAGGTTTTGGTAAGATTTTGATATTTAGTTTTCAAATCTTGAGCTTGTGCATTATTTGTAGGAAGTTTTGCAAGCATATCTTGCACTTGTTTATCAAGAGCATCAAGTTCCTTTTGCTCTTTTTCAGCTTGTGCATCACGATCTTGTTTTTCTTGGGCTAATTGTTTATTAATTGCATCTTTAACTGCTTTAAAATCATTAATATCAGTGATTGAATTAATTTTGAAATTAAAGGCTTCTTGTTTTTTTGTGTCAGTTACTTGTTTATTTAAATCAACTACTTCTGCCTTAGCAGCATCGAATGCTTTTTGGTTTTGAACTTCAAGATCATAAGCATTATTTGCATTGGCTGTAACAGTATTAAACTCTGAAACTTCCTTAGCAGTTTCTAGTTGCTTAATTAGATTATTACGTGTATTAATATCTTTAATTTTAGCTACGGCTTCAGAAGCATCTGCGTAAGCTTTTGCTCGCTTATCTGCTAGTTGTTTAGCTAAATTACTACGGATTTGTTTGATAATATTGCTAATATCGTCTTTGGTTGCAGATGATATTTTGCTTGCAAAATCAGCTTTATCATCTAAATTAGCAAGCAATGAATTAGCAAGGGTTTTAGCAGCATCTAATTGATTTTCTGAAATTACCAAACTTTCTTGTGCTAATTCCATTCGCGCTTGTGCATCTTTAATATCTTGTTCACTAATACGGTTGATATCTTGTTGAGAGTTTTTAATTTGATTAAAGACTCTTAGATAGTTATCATATGAATCGGGTGTATAAAGATTATTAGTATTTTCAATTTGCTTTTGAGTTAGTTGTTCATAGTAGTAGATTAAACGATTACGTTCTGCAATTGATTTTTGAGTTAATGCTTTTAGATTAGTTAAAGCATTATTTACTTGATCTGCTGTTACATTAGGATTTGCAATAGTATAATGTTGCGAATCAACTAAGTCATTTAATGCTGAAGCAAGTGAACTAAAGCGATGTTGGTAGCGATCGGTAAATGCATAGGTGTTATTTTCTAAATAATCATTGTATGCTTTTAGCATCTTAGAACGATTCGAAGCAACTAGTTCTGTGAATTTAGTTTTATATTGGTTATTTAAATCGCGGTATCCAAGTGGATCAAGACCATCAGTTGCTAACTTAGTATTAATTTGATCTACAATTGCTTTTAAAGCTTGATAAGATTCATTAGTATAGTTAATTTTATTTAAGGTTCCAAAATTATTAACATTAAGCAATGCTTGTTGATATGGAAGATCAGATTTTACTAATGCATTTTTAGCAGTATCGTATGCACTTGAAAGATTAGTTACATCAGCAGTAGAAATATTACCTTTATTTTTAAGAGCATTTTGGATATTTAATAATGCTACATCATATTGAGCAAATGAATCTGGAGTATATAAGATATTATCAGTATTTGTTACAGGCTCTTTTATTTTGGTTTCCAAATCAGATGTATTAGTTGCTTTTGTGACAGCTGAATTTTTAATACTATCTGCCATTGCTTTAATTTCATTAACAGTTTGTTGGGTTAATAATTCATCAGTTGCAGCAGCAGTTGTAGCTAATGCTTTAACTTTATCATAACTTGCTTTAGTTGCATCGGTTCAACTATCATATTCAGCTGGATTGGTTTTAATGGTATCTAAATCAGTTTTAGATGTATCGGTAGTTTGATTTTTGAAGAATCCGACTATTTCAGCTATCTTAGGTTTATTAGTAGTTCATTTAATTTCAATTGATGTGATTGCTTTATTACTTTCTCTTGGTACTTTAAATTCAACTACATTATTAAATAAAGTTCCTAATTTAGTTTGTGTCGTATCAGCAGATGTGCTAGAAGTATCAATGATATTTGCATATACTTCAGCATTTGAAGGAACACCTTCACTTACTATTCTTAGATCACGACGGTTGAAATAATCTTTTTCAACATATCATTTAATATTTCCATTATCTGATTTAGGTTCATAATAACTATGGATATCAGCATCTAACATCTTATCAGGTGTGGTATTTTGTGAAGTTTCTGAATATGATGTTCCGGTAAATCTTGGATCATTATCAGCTGCTACATATTCACCATCATTGACTAAAATTTGATTAAAGGTTAATTTACGATCTGCTGGATAATTTGCTTTAATAGTAAATTTAATGTATCTAGCTTTAGTATTTGGAGTTATATTAGATGATGCTCAATATTTTACATCTGGATGGTTTGGATCATCTGTTGCATTAGTAGTTTCACCTAATCTTGAATTTGAATCGGTATCAGCAGTAGAATCACCGATGGTTAACACATCGGTTCATGAAGAAGAAGAAGAATTAGTAGTAGCAACACTAACAACCAAATCTCTCGGATAGTCTTTGGTGTATTTATCAGCAAAAAGTTTTAATGATTTTAAAGTTACTTCGCGACCTAAATCAAAGATTAGATTATCATCTTTAACAGGTGGTTTAGCAAAAATAACTTTGCTATTATAATCTCCATCAAAAGCATTTTTTAAGGTTCCAAAATCAGCATTTAAGGTTCCTGAAACAAAACTTCCATATGGTTTATATTCCACAATATGTGCTTTTAAATCTTTAAATTGCATTGATATAACACTACTTGATTCATCAGTTTTGGTATTCTTGATACGGACATAACGCATTTGGGTTGGCGATGCTAAAGTATCGGATGTCATATCAGTTCAGATGTATCCATCGGTTGAGTATTGTGTTTTTAAGGCTGAATCTTGCGATGTTCCGATGTCTTTATTAATAGTATCAACAGTATAAACATTTCCTAGATCTAATCCCACACTTTCATCTTTATTTAAATTAACAGCAGTTGCGGTTTGTGGTGTTGTTTTATTAAATAATTCAAAGGTATCACCATTTCTTTTGGTTAAGAAGTTAGTATTAGATGCCGGATGTGAACCAAGATATTTATCAGTAGGTTGTTCTATTTCAGTATAACTAATATCACGGATTCTTCAAGGAGCATTAATTGATTTATTTGCCTTAATACGCACACCGGTAACAAGCCCTCAAGCAGATGGGATTGATACTTGTTGGTCTTCAGATACTGATGTTAATTCTACTTTTTTAGTATCTGGTGTTTGATTATTTATCTTAGGAAGAATAATAAGATTTGGAACTAAACCACTTGGGTCTTGTTTGATATTCAATGTAGATAGTTGCACCGGACGGGTGAATTCGATATCAAAATAATCATTTGCTTGGATGTTTTTATTACTAGCATCATGATCGATAATTGCTACAGTATTTGGATTTGAATCAAGTGCATTATTAAAACCACTTGAACGATCTGGTGTTAAGGTTGAAGAAATTGATAATTGTGGTTTAGCTTTATAATTTGGTCCATAAACAGCGATATCATTAATTCTTCATCAATGATTTGTAGTTGAATTTACTTTAAATCTAAAATCTTGTGCATTTGCATAACCACTGATTGCTAGGATATTAGAGTTATTATTATTAGTATTTAATGTAGTTGAACCAAATTGTTTTCATTGAGTAGAAGTATAAGAATCAGATGGATCTTTATACTCAACAGTGATTGATGATACGACATCGGTCTTAGTAGTTCATCCTTGTTGTAGTTGGATTTCAGTAACAACTTGTTGTTCATTTAAAGAAAAACCTAAGGTTTTACCTTCAGAAATTTTATCATCATTTGAACCAGTATTAGTTTGTGGATTTGAAAATTGTGATTCAGTATTTTTATTTCCATCTGCTAAATAAGTAGTATTAGAATTTTTATTAATTAAGGTGGTATTATTTGAATTATAAGTTACATTATTATATTTTTGTGGGTTTTGTGGGTTTGGACGAAATTCTAATAAACGCATCCATTTTTTTCGTCCATTACCTGTTTCATGATTAACTAATTTCACTGCAATTACATTATCAATTGGAGTAAAGGTAAAATCTTTTCCATATACATCAGTATCGGTATAAGAAATATTAGTATTTTGATTATTAGGTGAAGTATATGATGTTATATTATTTCATTGACTAGAACCTGCTAATTGATATTGTAATATTGAAGTTAGAAAATAATCTTGATTATTTGCTCAGAATCTTAGATGAACCCCTCATAATGTGGTTGGTTCACTGAATTTAGCACCGATGTAATCTCCGTTTTTAAGAGTAGATTGTGTTCCATCAAATGAATCTTGATAAATAATTTGGTTAGTATTAAACGGTTTGAAAGCATCTTGTAGGTTTGTAGAACCTGATGGATATTGCATATTAGTTATAAATGTAGTGGTATGTGTAGTTGGTTGTAAAGTATATCCATCAATTTTACTGTCTGCTCAGTTCATTAATACATCAGCAAGTGGTTGGATGTATTGAACAGCAGGTTCTACTTGGATTAATTGTCCAGATAACACTACTTTGTAATGATTACGAGCATCATAAATTACATCTTTTGCTGCTTGCACTAGTTGTACAAATTCATCCTTATTATTATTTTTAAATTCAATAACGGCTTGTAATAATGAAGAAACTCCTTTAGTAAGTTGTTGGAAAGATTGTAATCATGGTTTGATTTCAACTAAAAGTTGCGGGATATCTTTTGATGTTAATAAAGTGTTTAAAGAATCTAAAATAGTTTGAAAAGGTTGAATCAGCGGATTTACATCTGTTGCTGTCACAGTATCATTATTTAGTTTTTGAACTAATGTATTTATAGGTTGTTGGATATTTGCTGATTCATCTAAATCTGGTTCTGGACTAAAAACTTGTCCTTTGTTAACAAGGTGTTTAGCTACTTCTTTATATGCTAAAGAAACTGGTGAATCTTGCTCTGAGTTATTAATTGAATGTTTAAATGCTGCTGATAATACCTTATTAATTTCATCATCAGTTTTTCATTTCTTTCATCCATAGTTTGCTCCACCAAACATCGCAATTTTTGATGCTTGTTCATATGGAGATGCATTTAAAAATAATCCTGTAAATTTAGTAGTATCTGGATTTGGTTTTAAAAATGCTTTATAACCACCTAATATTAATTTAGATTGTGTAGTTTCTGTATACGGTCAATTAACTCAAAGAATTGGACTGTTAAGTGTATATGACTTAGATGATTCAGAAGAATTGGTATGATTAACATAAGAGTTAGTAAATGTATCATCTACAGTTCTTTCGCTACCACCACCCATAATTACTTGAACTTCTGATGGAAAGTCTTTAAAATATTCTTCACCAGTACCAGAATATTCATTAACTAAATATGGAAGAGTAACTTTTAAATCCGGATAAACTTGTTTTTCTAATTTCAATCAAGCAACTAAATCTGATAGTAATTTTTTTTGCTGTGTTTGACTATCGTTGTTTTCTGGTGTTGCTACAGCACCAGATGTAGCTTGTCCTGAACTTGAATCACCTTCAGAACCATTATCTGTTGCTTGTGCAGCAGGAGCAGGATTAGGAGTACTATTAGTACTTTGGGTGCTTTCAAACGGTTTATTAGGTCCATCGGCAACTAATCCAACTTGACGTACACCAGCATCGATAACTTGTTTAAATTTAGCTTTAAGTTTTTCAAATTTCTCTGCATAGTTTGCTTTGGTAAATGCATCAGTTCCTACAAAAGGATTTAATGTATAAATAAAACTTACCTTTGTTGCAGCAGATGTAGAAGCTAAATCCTTAATTTTAGTTAATTCATCTTCTGTGTTTAATGTAGATCATTGAGTATTTGTTTTTAAATCATCTTTGGGTGCATAAAAGTATGCATTAAGTTTATAGTAACTTCCTCACTTCATATAATCTTTAGAAGCATCTAATGATCATCCATCGCCATAGTATCCTTGGATAACTCCACGGGTTGCTACATCAGCTCAATCCTTGATTTCAAAGTCTCTGATTTTGCTTCCATCAAGTTGTTTAAAGATATGTCACAAAGTTGTAGCACCATCAAAGGCAGCCTCGGTATTTTTAGCAACTAATGTAATGTAATTAGTGGTATAGTTGCTATCTTTTACTGATTTTGTATCTAATTGATATGATTCAATTTTTGAATCTAATACAGTATCAAAGGTGATTCCAAGTGATTTAACTTGGTTATCAACCAAGTTATCAGAATCATTTCTGATTCCTACTAAAATATTTGTCTTACCAGGGATAACTCTGCGAGTTTGACTATAAGTAAGATTTTTGAGTTTTAAAACTTCCTTGAAGCGATTTATGGTTGCATTATCAATACCGTCTTCAAAAACGATATTTACATCATTAGAGATTAAAAAATCTGAATTTTGATATGTAATGCTTTGTACTCCAGGGTAAATTTCATATGTAGTATTATTTGATGTTGCTGGTGAACCAGCTGACACACCAACTGAGATACTTGCTATCAAACCGACACTACCGGCAGCAGCAAGTAAAGTTTTAACTTTCTTTTTTAAATTCATATTACCTCGAATAAATATTAAAGGTATATAAATATATTGAAACTATATATAAGTAAAATCATTCAACTTATATATATATATATATACGGTGTAATTATACCAATTTCGAAAAAATATCTATATTTAGTAGCAAAATATTTATCATAAAAAATGATAAATTTTATGTAATTTATCTTATTTATAAGAATCAATGTTTAAAATAAGATATAATTAAAAAATAAAGGAAAAAATGAAGTATAGAATCTTAGATTTATTTTGTGGAGCAGGTGGTTTTTCATTGGGATTTGAACAAAATCCTAATTTTAAAACATTAATAGCAGTAGATTTTGATCAAAATGCTACTAATACTTTTAAAAATAATTTTCCTGATTCAGAAGTTATTTGTGGTAATATAACTAATATAGATATAAAAAAACAGATAATTAAAAAATCAAAAGATGTTAATATTAATATGATTATTGGTGGTCCTCCATGTCAAGGATATAGTCTCAAAGGAAAAAATTTAGGATTTGATGATCCAAGAAATTTCTTATTTTTAGAATATTTTGATATTGTAAAAAATATAAGTCCTGAGATTTTTATCATTGAAAATGTTAAGAATCTACTGAATGCACAGAAAGGATATTTTATTAAGCAAATTTATCAAATGTTTACTGATTTAGGTTATTATGTTTCTTATGGAGTTTTAAATGCAAAGAATTTTGGGATTCCACAAAATCGTGAACGTGCAATTATTATTGGATGCAAAGATAAAGAGATTTTGCTCCCCAAATCTAATATTGATAAACACATAAGTGTTTATGATGCTATTTCTGATTTAAATTATCTGTGTTCTGGTGAAGGCAGTTTTCAAAGTGAGTATCTATATAAACCACTAAGTAGTTACCAAAAAAATCTAAGAGGAGATAAGTTGTATAATCATATTGCAACCAAACACTCAAAAATCGCTTTAGAAAAACTTGCTATGATACCAGAGCAAGGGGATAAAAGTTTTTTACCTAAACACCTATGAGGTAAACAACAATTCAACACTACATGAGCAAGATTAAAATGAGATGATGTATCCTCTACAATTGATACCCGTTTTGATACTCCATCAAATGGAAGAAATTCACATCCGGTATTAAATCGCGCTATTACTCCAAGAGAAGCAGCCAGAATCCAAAGTTTTCCAGATACTTTTATTTTTTATGGTCCTAAAACAAGTATCTGCAGACAAATAGGTAATGCAGTTCCTCCAATGCTAGCTAAAGCAATAGCGGATCATATTGATTTAGAAATGGAAGAGATTAATGCAAGAAAAAATTAGAATCCATCATGCTGATGCATATGAGATAATAAATCAGTTTAAAAAAGAGAATATTAAAGTTAATCACATTATCTGTGATCCACCTTATAATATTTCAGCAAAGCATAATTTTAATACCTTAAATAACCCACGACAAGGTGTATATTTTGGATTATGAGATATTAATTTTGATTTGTTTTCTTGAATTAAACCTTATTCGAAATTAATTGACAAAAATGGAAGTTTTATTATTTTTTGTTCGTATAAATATATAAGTTTCATCATAAAAGAATTAGGAGAGGTAGGATTTATAACTAAAGATGTTTTAATTTGACAAAAGAATAACCCGATGCCCAGAAACATCAAACGTCGCTATGTGCAAGATATGGAATTTGCCATCTGAGCCGTCAAAAAAGGTGCAAAATGGGTTTTTAATAAACCTGATGATAAAGTGTATTTACGATCCTTGTTTTCTTTCCCAATTGTATCAGGGAATGAAAGAAGTAAACACCCGACTCAAAAAAGTTTAGCATTGATGCAGCAAATTATAAATATTCATACAAATATAGATGATGTTATTTTAGATCCATTTATGGGGAGTGGGAGCACAGGAGTTGCCGCGATAAAAAATAATCGAAAATTTATTGGTGTAGAAATTGATGAAAAATATTATAAGATAGCAGAAAAGAGATTATTCGATGATAAAAGTTAGTAAGTTATTGGATCAAAATATTCATTCTTTTTTATACGGGGAGTTAATAAGTAGAATTTTAGTTTCAAAAGATAATAAATACTTTGCCGTTGTTAGTTCATATCAAGAATCTAAGAAAATTAATTCGTCAAAGCAAGAATTTTTAATGTATTCTAATCAATATCTACAATTCATTAAAAACCTAGATACTAGATACAACTGAATTGATTATCATGAATATACACAAAACTATAAATATACTAATTTTGCTTTCAATGGAAAAGAAAAAGCTATTTTGTTAATACAAAACGATTTAAATTTAACTGAAAATAATCTTTTTAATCGTTTATATTCTAAGATTTTTCAAACATCAGATTTTAATGAAAGCGAAAGTATAACAGGACCTAAAAAATGATTTATTAGAGGATTTTTTGAAAGTAGAGGTAGCATAGATACATCGCTGAATTTTTTAAGTATTGATTTATTTTATAACAGTAAATTTTAGCTCAATAAGATCAAATTATTAACTGATGTATTTAATATTCCAATATCAGTTTTGAATATCAATTTTAGACAACTACAAAAACAGTTTGTTGAAAATATTAACCGACGAAACACACAATTAAGAATTAATTTAAAGTGATATATAAATCAGATCGGAATTATAAATAACTATAAATTTAAAATCATTTTAAGTAATTATTCGTTTGGTAAAGCTATAAAAATAGATGAATTAAATTTCATTGAATGTCAGTTGTCATATCAGAATAAACCTAATAAATTAAATTCTGTAATTGATTTCTTTATTTCTCTGGTTTTAGATAAAGATTTATCATCATATGATGTTAAAAAACTAAGAAATGAATTATTTAAAACCGAATCATTAGATATAAAAGTAAACCGTAACAAACAATTAGTATCTTACATTTTGTTGAATACTCCTGATGTTTGTTATGGGTGCATCAATCGATATCCACTTGAACATAGAACTTTTATGCATAAGAAAACAGGCAGAAATTATTTTGAAATTCATCATAATATTTCACTTTCAAATAATCAGATGCTAGATAACATAGATAATCTGGTGAAATTATGTCCTGTTGTCACAGTTGCTTAAAGAAAAATGTCGGAACTGAGTTAGAACAAAAAAATATAATCAAGAGTATTCTTAAAAATGCTGAAAATTTAAAAGAATTTGCAATTAATTTCTTTGATACAAGCAATATAGACAAGGTAATCAACTACATTTATCAAAGCCTTTGCTAATGCATAAGATAATTACACAAAATCAACATCCTAGGATGTTGATTTTCTAGATTTTGAATTATTTTTCTTTGAAAAATATCTATAACCAAAGTAGTAGGTAAATAAAATAGTTGGTGTAATTATTAGAGCAAGAATGATTGGTAAACCAATATCCAAGAAATTATTAGGTTTTTCTTTGATAATTTGGCTATTTACATCATTTAAAAGGTTATTTCATTGTAATTCAGTATGTATATTAGCTTTTTTGTTTAAAAATTCTGATTTTTTATTTGAATCATTTACTTTATTGATTAGAGTATCTAAATTATTCATCATTTTATTGTCTGTATTTATTGACATTTTAATAGCATCTATTATCCCGAGTAATTGTTCTGATGAATTTTTAGTTTTTACAATGTCATGATAAAGTTTTTTCTCATCTGAAAAAGTAATTTCTTCCACTAATTTATTTATACCATCTTTGTCTATTTTGCTTTTATAAGCATCTAATTGTTTTAGTATCTTTTCGATATCATCATATTTTAAGGTATTATTTTTAATTTTATTATCAGTATCTTTTGATAAAGCATCCATTTGCTTTATTACATCATTTGAAAAAATATATTTATAGTTCGGATTGATAAATAACTTTTGCTGCAATGAATGAATTTGATTACTTTTATCTAGTGTAAATTTGTTAAACAAGTTATTTAGATAATTAATATTAATATCTCTTGCAGTTTGTGATGTATTTGGATCAGTTATTATTGCATCTTTAACTATAAATTCATTATTTAAATCTTTTGATAACTGCATTCAATTTGGTCACTGATTCTTTAAAATATCAATAAATTTATTTTTAATGCTGTTTTGATATGTTTGAATACTTTTACCATTTTGGTTATATTTAAGTTGTTGATATTTATCGATAAATGTATTATTTAACTCTTTATACTCTTGTTCACTTGTATTTAAACTTAATTGTTGATTAATATTATCAACAACATCCTTAAGTTCATTTAAACTTTCTTTTGTATAAATATTGGTATTTAAATTTTTAAATTCCCTTAAATCTAAACGAACATTTTCTTGATTATAAATGGAGTTTTTTAAATTATCTTTTGCTTGATTATAAAGATTGATCAAATCATTTGCTGCATTTATTGATATATCAGTTTTGCTATTAATAATATCCAAAATTTTGTTATAGATAGTTAAATATTGCTCATATGATAAGTTTGTATATTGATGCTGGCTATTATCAACTTTATTAGAAATTAATGTTGATAATTGGCTTAAATCCACTTTTGTATGAGCATTTGAAATAATATTATTAAGTTTCAAAATCATATAATTAATAGTATCTTGATTTAGGTATTCCGAAGCATTTGCCAATTGTGCTTTAGCAAATATTTCATCATATGCTTGCATATCTACATTAGTTCATTTTGGATAATTAACATCTTTTGCTGCAAGTAATTTTTCTAACTTGGATTTATCAACATTGATTGGTGTATCGGGTTTATCGACAAAGACAATTTGAGAAATTTGTGGTATTAAATTGCTTCAACTTATCTTGATTGAAATTATTTTATGATGTTCATTAGTAGGTAAAATAAATCCGGTGCTATAAGCAAGTAAATTGCCTAAAATAACGGTATTTTTAGTTTTATTTTGCTCATCATAAATGGTTGCTGATACTTGTGCATTTGCAGGGGTTAAAGCAAAAATTTCAAGATTTTTGTTTGTGTATGTATCATAACTAAAATCGTATGTTAAGCTGCCATTTTCAGAAATAGGTTTATAAAAAGTATCTAAATTTTGGTCAAGTAGATTTAAAACACCATAATCTTTTTGTGAATCTATATTTGTTCCAGAAAAACCCTCGATTTTATTATTTAAAATATTTTTACCATCATTAATAACTATTTCGTTAAAGTTTAATCCGTGATTTTCTGGATAGTTATCATTAATAAAGATTTTGATATAACGGGCATTTATATTTAATTTATCTACACCTCAATAACGATAATTTGGATATTTAGCATCATAGAACCCATAATCTGTATCAGATAACTTATTAAAGGTAAATTTAGTATCATAAGTTGGTGTTGAATAGATTGTAGTTCAATTTATATTATCGTTTGACACTTGGATATCTGCATTTCTTAATCAGTTGATATTATTCAAATCTGAAAAGATTTTTATTGAATGTAAATTAATATTTGAACCTAAATCATAGGTTAAAAAGTCGCGTCTGCGTAAGTTTTTGCTAATTTTAACAACAGAATTAAAATCAGAATCAAAGGCAGCATTAGTTTTGAAAGTATCGGTTGAATTATTGCTAATGTTAGTGTCAATTAATCTGCCAAAAGGTTCTTGGTTTTGTGTGTAAATAACCATATGATTAAATGCTGCAGTTGCAATTTTATCGCTATTGTTAAATAAAATTATGTATCTAGCAGCAGTATTTGGGTTATATTCAGTTCAATCAATACCGTTAACCGATGTAAGCAAACTGATATTCTTGTTTTCAGATCAATATAAGTCGATATTTGCTATTTGATAATTTTTCTTTAAGTCAATTCCAATATAATCGCCCTTATTAAGTTGATAATTATGATTTTGACTTTGAGTATCTAAAGAAAATAATCTAAATGTTCCATTATATTCAGAAGTTGTAATATTATTAGAATTTTTTAATGATGTATATAAATACTTATTGGTATTATCACCATTAAATTCGACATCAAAAGATTTTATTTCTCAATAACTCTGTGTATTTTGAGTTGATAAAACTTTGATTCCGGTCAAAATACCTGTATTTATAGGTAAATTTATTTTTGTCAAATCATCATTTAAAGATACATTATCTAAAATATTAACAGTTTCTCCATTTAAAATCCCTTGAACTTTAACATTTGAAAGTTTATTATTAGGATTTTGTAAGATACTTATTGAAGCAACTTTACTTGGATATTTAAAATCTACTTTAAAACCTTGATTTGCATTTATATAACCGTTATTTGTATCATTTGCTAAAACAGCTGAAGTAAATTCAGTTTTATCAGTAATAAAACCAATAGAATTGTTTTGATTTGAACTTCTAACATTTTCTCGGCCTAAAATTCTAGTTCCTTCGAATCCTGGTGTTAAAACTTGTTTTTGATTTGGGTTATCATAACCTACCCTTAATCTAGTAATTCTTCATCAAGAATTATTAACAGTAGTGTTATTTACAAATCTAAATTTGTTAGTTATTGCATATCCATGAGCTTGGATGTTAAATGAATTACCATAATCATTTTTTGAACTAAAAAGTTTTCATGAATGCGATGCATCATCATAATATTCTATTTTAAAGTTACTTAGACGATCTCTACCGTTAGGTTGTCCTTGGATTAAATCGATTCTGGTTATTAATCTTTTTTCTGGAAGCATAAATGCAACAGATTGATTTTGTAAGAATGCTGATGTATTACTATGTGCCGAAAATGCTCAGTTTGTATTAAAATCATCATCCTTAATTGAATCGATGCTTCCTTCACGTTTTCATAAATCGCTTGATTCATCGGCTGTATCTTCGGTATAATCATTGTAATTGTTTTTATTTGTATCAAGTTGTTCTTGGTTAATTAATAAGTTTGTTATACCTAATCAAGCCTCTTCAGGGTTATTTTGGGTTGCTACAAGTCTTACAGCACTAACATTTTTGATATTTAAGTTATTTAACTGAATAGGTTCGATGTTATCATGAAATCTTTGATAAATTTGATTATTAACATCTGTTCAGATACCATTAATTGATCGATATTGTAATTTAGAATAAAAGAAATGATCGCGACCATCTTTCATTTGTATATAAATAGAATTTAAAGTTAATGGTTTAGAGAACTCAACACCAAAATAGTCATTTTTATTAATTCTATTAGGGTTAGTAAATAACATTTGATCTTTGTTTTGTGGATCAAAAATATTTCCAGCACCAGTATTTGGTATATCAGTTCGACTAGTTATAAATGTTTGTTGTACATCATTTATAGTTGTTTGATGAAAATGAAGTTTTTGATTTTGGATATCATCTAAGGTAGATAAAAGATAATTTATAAAAGGTTGTAAAATTTTCGGACTAATCTGAGGATTAATTGTTGTTTGATTTACATTAATTTGATGTTTAGTATTTGCTTTAATAAGGTTTTTACGTGCTAAAAACAAGTTATTAGCAAACTGGTTATCTGAATTAGTTTTAAGATTAATTAATGCATTTAAAGCATTTATAAGAGCATTATTTAAGTCGATAAATGCATTAATTCAAGGAGAAAAAGTTGTGATAAAAGAATTTTGAAAATAGTAATTTGCTAATTTTTTTAAATTGTCATTTAATGAATTAAAATAATTTTGGATATCTAAAACATCTTCAATATTGTATTTTTGAGAAGATAATAAACTTTGTAAATTTGTTAGTTTACTTTCTATATCTGTATTATTGCTTCAATCCTTTATAAAGATATTAGTAACAAAATCTTTAAATAATTTGATAAGTTCTTTGTTTTCTAATTTATTACCGATGATATCATCAAGAGCAGTGTTATAAAGTTGTTTAAAATCAGCATTATTAGCATTTCACAAGTAGTTGCTTAACATATATAAAGGAATTTGTGCATTTTCAAAAAATAATGATGGATTTAACAAAATCCCTTTAATATTTTTATATTTATCAATATTACCTGTAAATCCACTTAGATCAAAATTATTTTGAGCAGATGTTGAATTAAGAGAATTGTTTCATAAAATAATATTTTTGTTATTTATTAAATTAGCAAGATTATCAATAAAATCTTTATCATATGAATCTTTTGTGGTCGTTATAATCTTAAAATCATTCGGAATATTTGCAAAAAAGTTTGTTACATCAGCTGCAGAATTTGCAACATTATTAGCAAAGTTATCGATGATATTAAGGTTATCAAGTAAGATATAAATATCTTTATTATCTATCTGTAAGCCTTGATATCAATTGTTAAATCTACTAAAGAACTCTTGGTATATGTTTAAATTTATCTCGCTGCTGTTATTAATAATAAATCCGAATTTAGTGATTTTATTAGCAATTAGTTGCTGTATTTTTGCTTTGAAGTTCTCAAAATCACTACTTAATGATTCACTAGTCATCTTATTGTTTTTAAATATATTGAAAATAAAAACAGGTTGTATGTTAGATTTTAAACTCTTATTAACAAAAGGAATTAAAAATTCATTAAGTTGTTTATCATCATATAATTGTTTTCAATCAGAATTAAGGTATTGATCGTAATAATTACCATAAAAATACATATTAAGTTTGTGTTTTTGAGCATAATCAAGGTATTTAAAGCGTTCATTATTGCTTCAGTTGTTATTTTCTGCGGCTTCAATGATTCCGCGATCCTTGTAATCTGAATAATCTTTAATGATAAAACTTTCAATGGTGCGGTTTTGTAGTTGGTTAAAGATTTGAGTAAATGTTGCGGCTGCATAAAATTCTGATCCTTGTTTAAAACCAAAAGCAGTTATGATATTATCTCTACTTGTTAATAAATACGCATCATTTTTAAATTGAATATCATTGTTAAAATCAATATCATTTGCAATCATATTATCTACTAATTTATCAGAATTACCTGAATTTCCGATAAGAATATTAGTTTTGCCAACTTCAATTTGTTTGCTTAAGGAAACTTGATAATTCTTGGCTTTAAAAGAATTTTGCAATAAATCAATAGCACCATTAGAAATACCATCTTCAACAACCAAGTTGATTTGGTTGTTTAAAACATAATTTTTGTATAAATAATTAATTTCTTTAACTTCTGGATCAATGTTATAACTAACATGCGATGTATGATTTTGTGTATACGAAGCAGAAACAAAAAATAAAGAAGAAAGTCCTAGAAATGGAAATAGTTTTTTAAATTTACGAATTTTCATTATTTCTCCTTTATTTGCTTCATAAACCAAGGCAAAGCATATTTGTTTGGATTCACTGCATTTGCACGAATAATTTGAGAAGCAAATGAGTGTTTGTTTTTAAGTTCAAATGGGTGTTCACCGTTTCAGTTAACTCCAAAATAGTTGTAATTTAATGCATCATAGTTTCAACTTACCGAGTAGAGAAAACCAACACCAGAATTTCATAAGGAAGCAAATGAATCATCACCGATATATCTACCAGTTCCGGATGCTCCAGCACCTGAGTAAAATGGAGCATAATTTTGTTGGTATCCAACATCCATCCCTAGTGTTGAATCAACATAGTATCGAGCCGGACGGTGATCTAATATAGCTGTTTGATTTGCTCTTGGATAACTAATTGATGCAACATCTTTTGTTACAGGTGAATTCATATTGTTATATTTTCAGGTGTAATCAATTTTTGCATTATTTAATTTAAATCAGTTTTCTAAATATAAGGCTAAATCAAATTTACCTTCGTTTCTTGCTTTTGCAATTTGTTTATTAATATCTACAATTATAATAGTAGCATCGAGTCGTTCAGGGGTACGATTAGTGTTTAATAGTGGATCACCGTTATTGTTATATTGTTGAATCCCGATTCATATGGTGGTTGCCTCATTACCATCTGCACTTGTATAATCGGTTCACCCATAGCGACCACGTGTTGCATATGTAACTTCTTGTAAAAATGGAGCAGATATTGTGATATCACTAGTTCTAAAGAATAAGTTTTTACCTGATATTAGCGAAAAATCTCAAATCCCGCTTGATTGGGCATGATGGTTAGTGATTACATAAAATCTTCCATCATTTGGATCATTATTAACCTTACCAAGCATCGATGCAGTTGCAATTGCTCCTCCAGGACTATAAGCAATTGATCTACCGATAATTGCACGAACTAATTCACTGTATTTTCCATATTCTTTTAATCGAATTGATTCAAGTTGCATTTTATACCCATCATGAAATTTAAAGCTAACATTTTGGTTTGGATTATAGATATTATGATCAAAAAGATATTCAGGTTTGTTATAGAATAAATAAGGTTGATTAAAAGTATTAGCCATTATTTTAGAATAATCAAATGCATTGGTATTTCAATGAAAATCTTCAGTTTGTTGTGTTGAATCATATTTGACTTTTAAAGTAGCAGCACCGTTAGCAAATAAAAACTTGTATCCAGATAGCTCTTTTGTTACCGATGATGTTGCATTTCTGGGATCAATTATAATTTTATTTGCTGGATTCTTGGTTCATAAGGCAAAATCGATATTATTATTATTTCAACTTGCTTGCACCATAAATGTAAATTTCTTTTTATTTTTAGTTACATCTACAGCAACATTTACAATTTGCTTTTCTTTAATTTCATCATAATCAAATTCAACATCAAAAGCAGGATTTTCTGTAATACTAATATTATATCCATTTTGTATTATTGCTCCACCGTTGAAACTAAGAATTAATTTCCGATTCGATGTGTTTTGTGTAAACATCGGATCAAGAATTTTGTGTTGTAGTGTTCAAAAAATTGTATTTGTATCTTTATTTATACTTCACAATGCATCTTTTCAATAAAGTTCAAGAACCCTTTCGCGATGAACATTATTAGGTGCATTATAAATTGTTCTTAATGAATTTGCATCATTATTTGAATAAACAGGATTTTGATGTGGACTTCTTGGATTTTCTGTTTGAAAACCGTTTATTTTAAATCAACTTAATGATTTTACATGACCAGAAGCATTGCTTCCATCGAAAGTATTAACACCGAAGCGAATATAAGCAGATGTTGCATCAATTGCTTGAATTTCATCGATTCTTATTTCTGAGGCTGGTAAATCAAAGTTGCGATAGGTTAAAATTCCGTTATTACTTTTAATCTTGATAATTTGATTTAAATCATCTAGGTGTGATTGATAGTATGAAATAGTGTGTTTTACAAGTTTATTATTATCAACCGATATATCATCATAAGTAAGGTTATTAAGCATTATTTGTGGATAATGCAGTTGTTGATAATCATTGACAAAGTTTATTAAGGTAAAAGTTTGATTTGGTGAATATCTGCGATCTTGATGTTGCTTATCAATAAAACCGATTCTAAAACTTAAACCTCTTTTTCCAACTAATTTAAAGTCATAATAATAAGTAAAATATCTATTTCTAATACGGTTGATATCATTATTGTTAATCGGATATATAACTACATCTTTGTCATAATTACCTGTTCCAAATGGAATATATGTCGATAAATCCTTATTATCTGTTTTATTTGAAGCACTTCCTGATTCAATTTTAAAGAAATAACTAGCTGTAAAAAAGTGTCTTTGTTGTATAAAATCTCTTGCATTGATGATACTAAAATAATTACTTACATTACCATTACCTCATACTTGTCCATTGACTCTTACTTGCTGAATGTTGGCTTCATTTAAGTTATCGAAGATTCTGGCATCATTTGCATCAATTGCTTTATATCCATCAAAATCACTTTCTGTAAAATTGTCACCATTTTTGGGTTTTATATCAAAAAAGTCTTGTAGTTTAAAGTTAATCATATGAATCGGATTTGCATATAAATCACCTAAAAACTTAATTGGCGCTTCTTTACCATTAATTTTATATCATAAAATTAAATCAGCAGTTGCATTATAATTATCTACATTGATTACATCCTTGATAAAAATCTTATATTTACCAAATTTTGGTAAATCATAAACATCATCAAAAGCTTTTATTGCATCTGAAGCTAAATATTGTGCATGTGTATAATATGTATTAGGTTTAAATTTCAAGATGCTATAAAAATATTCTTTGCTTCCTTTTAATATCTTTTGAATTTCTGCTAAATCCTTAGCATCTTGTTGAGATGTGGGTGCATTATTTTCAAGAAAATCAACAGTATTCAATGTTGGGATAATAGCAGTCTTAATGATTTGTTTATTAAAAAGTACATTAAATTTAAAGTATAGATGCTTGTCTTGATATTTTTGATAACTTTCTATATCAAAGTTAAAGAAGTTTTCGATCCCATTGATTCTGGGTTTAAAAAACACCTTTTTATCAGTAAGTTTGATAAATTCATCCAAGGATAATTTTGATAATGATTCATAATCGACACTGTAAAATTGATCGAGATTGTTTAATATAATTTTGTTTATAAAAGGTTTAATATCATTAGAAAAAGGTATTTCTTTTTTAATTTCTGCTTTAATAAAACGATTGCTTTTTAAAAATACATTTAATGTAACTACAAGGATATTCGGATTGTTTTCTTTTAATTCTAAATTACTTACATCAAAATCAAAAACATCATCATCGCCTTCGTTTAAGAAGACACGATAGTTATTTAAGTTTATTGAACCTGAATGTAAATATTGATTAACATCATATCCATTTGGGTCCTTAGCAAGCGAAACAGTGTTATGTTTTGCTATTTGTTCTAATAATAATGAAGATAAATTATCATATGTTTTATTTATATCTATATTTTTTTCATTAAACCTTTTCAACGTGTAATAAAAATCATTTAATCTCAAAACATTTGTATCGATGTTTTCAATATCAAAGTCTTCTAAGGTATTTAATTCGCTGTTATAAATTTTGCTAAATAATATCGCAGAATCAGATAAAAAGAAATCTAATATTTTTTTAGTATCTATATGTTTTGCAGCGACAGCATCATTTGTTTTTTGTATTTCATTTTTAAGATTTTCTAAGAGCAATATAAATTGCAATGGATAATCTTTGAATTCATTAAATTCTTGCAAACTGTCTTTGCTATATGCTCGAGTTTTAAAATAGGTTTTTATTGATGTACTAAATTGATTATTTGCATTTATTTGCTGAATAAAATCTTTCTTTAGTTGAGCAAAATTACTTTCTTGTGCTTTTATTTCATTTGTTAAATATTGAACTTGTAAGGTATTAGCAAGGTTTTTCGATTGATCTAATAAAACATCTTTTTGTTTTGTTGTTAGAAATTTACTTGAATTTATTTTTTGACTTAATGCTTCAGCATATCTAATAATATCTTTTGAACGATAGTTATTTAAGATAATAAAGGATGTAATTAATTTGTTAACTTTTTTGACTTCATCTTTTAGTTCATTTAATGTAGCTAATGAATCAAAATTAGTATTCTTTAAATGAAGATATTTATTAACAACTACTTTTATTACATCACTAAAAATAATGGAATTTTGTTTTCTAAATTCTTCTATTTCTTTGATCTGCTGATTAATATAATTAACAGTTGATAAAAATTGTTCATCTTGGGCATTGACAAATAAAGAATTAGATTTAGTTTTTAAATAATTGATTAAATTTGCATCAAATTTATAATCAATATTCATTGATTTAATTTCGTTGTGATAATTTTTTAATTTATCGTCTAATATCTTCTGTTTTTGTGTTAATTCATCACTTAGAATTTGATTTAGTTCACTGAATTTTTGATTAAGAGAATTAAAATCCATACTTTTAGAATTTATAAAATTATTAATATTAAAATCAGATTGACTTATTTGTACTTCGTTATTAAAACTATATTTACTTAAATTTTGTAAATTCTTATAATTAGAATTAAAAGTTTTTAAATTTTCATTGAGTTTATTTTGAAATTCATTATTTGAAAAAAGGTTAATATTTTTAGGCATTGATTCAAAAATTTGTTGTTTGATATTATTAAAAGAATCATTATTATTTTGATTAAAAATTTTAGTAATTTGATTTCTTAATTCTGATTGAGCATTATCTTTATTAATTTTCTTAATTAAATTGTCTAAATCATGAAGCAAATTACTAAAATAATTATTTATGTTTTTATAATCAAAAGAAGAAGAATTAAGGAATTTGATAATTTCTTGATACTTATCTTTAACATCATTACTATCTCTTAACTTCTCATCATCTTTTTGCGATTTTAGTTCATTAAAATAAATAACATTTTTTGACAAACTATCGATAAAATTTCTATTTGTTATTAATTCTTTATTTGCTTGATAATCATTTTGTAGTTTATTCATTAGATTCATAAAATCATCTGAATCTAAAAAATAAAATTTTTGCTTCGGGAAATCATCATTATTATTTGTATTTGCACATGCAGCAACAAAGATAACAGGCGAAGAAGCGGGAACTAAAATAGAAAATAATTTCTTTTTCATTGATATCTCCGATTAAAATATTTTTAAGTGAGAAATAAACATAAATTCATAAAAAATTTATGTAGTTATTAAAGTAGGACAAAAAGATTAACAATTAATTCTGTTAATCTTTTTGTTTTATTAATAGGATTAACCAACACCCCTAGGGGTGTCCGCCCCAAAAATATTAAAGAAAGGAAAGCAATGTCAAGGCATTTTAAGAAGGAAGAAT